>DAIDIH010000305.1 GCA_027459465.1 Bryobacterales bacterium
AGGCGTGATCGACCTGGTTGCGTTTCTTCACGCGCTCGACAAGATCGGCTACAGGGACTCGCTGAGCATCGAAGTGTTCAGCAAGCAACTGAAGCAGATGCCGCCGGAAGAGAGCGCGCGCCTGTGCCTGGAGGCCGGGCGGGCCGTGTTCCGGAAAGCCGGAATCGAGGAAAGCTGAGCCTTACTTGGTGACCGAGGCAACCCGGGCGTTGAGCACCGCGCGCTGGATCGCCGTCACGCCGGCGCCGAGTTCCACGCTCACTCCGCGCGAGGCCAGAATTACTTCAAGTTGGGCGATGACGGCGAACAGATCCGAAAAATCGAAGTAGCCGAGGTGCGCGATGCGGAAGATCTTGCCCTTCATTGCGCCCTGGCCGTTGGCGATGATCGAGCCGAACTGCTCGCGGAAGTCGCGGACGATGGCGCTCGAGTCCATGCCCTTCGGCGCGCGAATGGCCGTGACGGCGGAGGCCGGACAGGCCGGCGCGAAAAGTTCGAGGTCGAGCGCCTTGGCGGCCGAGCGCGTCGCCGCCGCCAGCGACTGCGCGTTCGCCACCAGCTTGTCCATGCCCATGGCGCGGATGTAGCGCAGCGCCTCGGCCAGCGCGAGAATCAGCGACGTCGACGCAGTCCAGGTGGACTCTCCGGCCGCCGCGCTCTTCCGCTCCCGAGTAAGGTCGAAGTACAACCGGGGCAGATTCGCCGCCGCCGCGTGCCGCCATGCTTTTTCGCTGACCGAAACAAAGGCGAGCCCCGGAGGGATCATGAAAGCCTTCTGCGACCCGCCGACCACGACATCTAAACCCCATCCGTCGATATCGAGCGGCATGGTGCCGAGCCCCGTAATCGCATCCACCACAAGAATTGCGGGCGTGGCGCGTACCAGTCTGGCGATCGCCCGGACGTCGAACTCGGCGCCGGTCGAAGTTTCCGAAGCCTGAAGGAGAACGCCGCGCGCGTCGGGATGTTCCTTCAGCGCATCCGCCACGCGCTCCGGGATGACCACTTCGCCGTACGGGGCTTCAAGCACGACGGGCGACAGGCCGAACGCGCGCGCAAGGTCCACCCAGCGCTCGCCGAACTTACCGGCCGAACAAACGATGACCTTGTCGCCGGCGCGGAAGAAGTTCGAAACCGCCGCTTCGAGCCCGCCCGTGCCCGAGGCGACGAGACACAAAACTTCATTCGCAGTTCCGAATACTTCGCGCAACCCCCCCAAGACCTCGCGATAGAGCGCGCGAAAATCCTCGGTGCGGTGATAGATGTCCGAGCCGATCATCGCCCGCAGAGCCTGAGGGAGAAGAGGGGTTGGTCCGGCGGTGAGAAGTCGCTGTTTCTTGATGTGCATGAAAAAAGAAGCGGAAGCCTAGCGATCCGGAGAGCGGAGTCGTTCTCCTTAAGGAGCCATTATAAGGCACCCAAGTCAAACTCCCCGCCGAACAGGGGGCGGTTCGGCGTCAGCTCGGACGGCCGTCGTGTCCGATTCGGATCTCCCGTTGTTCGGGGCTGCCCGGTTTCGACGGGCCGGCTAACCAGTGAATTCGCACGAGCAGCGGCTCTTGCCGCCATTCGAGGCCGGGCGAGGCAAGCTCCAGATTCTCGCGGCAGCTTTCGAGCTTCAAGCGCAGTGTTTCACGCGCCGCATGGCGGCCGAGGGTGATGACACGAAGAAACCGTTCTTCTCCGGCCTGGCAGAGCGACATGCCGGCCGGCCGGGAAGGATAAGTGTCGGTAAGTATGATGGCGCGATGTTTTACTTCGCCGATGACGCGGACGTTGAGGGCATCGGCGCCGGGTAGGACAAATCTGTCGCGATCGAGAAGCACGGTAATCGGCTTCGCTCCGCGACTCTGAATTTCAAGACGGGTTCGCGAGTTTTCCGTGGCGTAGCGAACAGAGCCGCCGGACGGAAGCGGAACTATGCCCTGGGCGGAGGCAACAACGGCAGCAAGCAGCAGCGCGAAGCTAAGCAAGCAGACGGTCCGCATAGCAGACTCCGTAATACCGCCAATGCGAACCCGCACCCGGACCGTGTCCGTAACTGGCCCCGTCCCGCGCGTGGAGTTGAGCTTCGGTCTGACCCTGATTGGCCGGATCGGTCATGTCCCAACCGATGTTGCCGGTCTGTGTGTCGCAGAGAATGTCGGGATCGCGGACCCACTGGCCCGATACATCGTCCCACACATGATACTTTCCTCCGTTCCAGCGGCAGACGGCCTCGTAAGTTACTTGTAAGCCGGTGTAAGTCCGGCCTTGCTGCGAAAGATAGGCGATGGCCGCGGCGCGCTTCTGGGCGAATAACTTCAACCCTCCATCGATGTTTCGCTGCCAGTTCCATACCTGGTCGTGCGTGGGCGCAGGGTCGGTAAGCTGACACATACCGTACCCGTTATCGAACGACTTAAGAGGTTCTCCCGTCGCCGTAAACTCGCGAAAGCCGGATTCATGAGCGAGGATTTTGTCGAAGCCGGCGCTTCCGGGCTGAGTTTGTAAATAAGCCAAGGCCTGAGCGGCCGTGGGGTTCGTTCCGGCAACATTAACCGTGATGCTCGCCTGATCGCCGCCGGCCTGCGCGGTAACCGTCAGCGTCCCTCCGTAGCCGGAAACGGCCTGCCCGGCGTCCCACGTGTTGCCCGCGGTCGAATCCGCGCCGCTCGCCGTGTAATTTCCCCAGGAGACCGTCCAGTTCCACTGGTGAGGGCCGGAAGCGTCGGTCTGAAACACAATGCTAGGCCAAGTTGCGTCCCCGCCGATCCGAAACGTCTGGCTGCTGGAGGGTTGAAGAAAGTTCATAGCGTGAGACTCCGGCGGACGCCGCGGCGCCCTCAGCCCGGCTGGCGGGACAGGACGCGGCTCCGGTCCCGGGCGCGAAGGACGGCGGCCGCGATTTTCTTGCCCTTCTCGATGGCGCTGTCGTAGGCGGCGCGGCGCTCGGCGCGCGTCAAACCATAGCCGAGGCGGTAGTAGCGCTCGATCGAGCGGCCCACCACCCAGGTACCGGCGTAAGCGATCGCGGCTTTGGGGATGAGCCCGCCGCCGAAGGGAATGTGTCCCGCCAACTCGCGCGCGAGGCTGCGCCATCCGAAAGCGCCGGCGATGAGGGAGGCGATTTCGGCGCGCTGCTCGCGGTATCCGATGTCGCGGTCGCTCGCCCCGGCCAGCAAAAAGGCCATGCGCACCTGATTGGCGGTAAGCACCGCGGTGTCGGAGGCAAATTCGCCGGCCACCCAAGGCAGCGAGAGAAACGGAACGACATCGGGCAGCGCGGTGGCAAGCGAAAACACGGCGTTCTCCTTGGCCACTGAGTGGATGATGCGGCTGGTGACCGGCTCCCGGAACGGCGCCAGGGCGCGGGCCAGCGGAAGAGCAAGCTCGGGTTTTTCGGCCAGGATTTGACGAACGGTACGCTCGGGTTCCGAGAACGAGAACGGGATCGAGCCCGGCGGTTCGCCGGCGCCTTCTGTGTGGATCTCGACGTCAAAGACGCGGTGGAGGGATTCACCGTGCACACCCGGTTCAACCCTTTCCAGAACGCGTTCAGCCTTCACGCGCCGCTGGTCCGAATACGTCACCGGCACGAAAAACGACTCGATGTGGAAGTAGGACAGATCGGTGGCGGCGTGCACGCCGATCCGCACCGGACGCGCAGCCTGTTCTCCGACTTCGGCCGGATTCAGATGGGCGATGGCGCCCTTCAGACTCTTCAACCAGCTCATGGATTTCGCCGCCCCGCGTCTTTCCGGAACACAACCTTCAGTTCCTTCCGCCATTGTAAGCCCAGCCCGAGGCGGGTAACTTGGATCGTGGGGTCGAAGAAGCGAAGCACGATATCGTGCGCCGGATGAAACGCAAAGGCGGGGGCGATGAGCAGCAGCCGCGGCGCCTGTTTCCGAAGTTCCATGCCAGGAAAGTAGCCGCGGGCAGCGAATTCGCCGCGATCGAGATGCCATTGTGCGCGGATCCAATAGTCGAGCGCCTGGAGCGGCAGATGAATGTCCTCGGAGGCCTTCAGTTCGATGACCGCGAGCCGGCCGGACCGATCCACGGCGAGAAGATCCGGAATGCCGCGGTCGCATCCCGTGATGCCCGACGCCTGCCGGTAGACCGGAGCGGGAAGCAGTTCGGCGTCGATGGTTTCGAGTTTCTCCCGAACGAGCAACTCGAGTCTGTGTTCGTCTTCGGCATTCCCGCCCCCGCCGCCCACTCCGGCCGAGCCGATCGCGGCCCGCTCCAGGCGCGTGGCGACATTGCCGAAATGGAGCGGATCGACCTCGGTCTCCCCACCCTGCGCCGCGCAGGCGAAGACGCGGCACAGCGCTGTTTCCCGATCCAGGTGACGCACACGCAGGCAGCAGGAGGCGGCCGCCTGCTCGGGCAGGAACACGGCCAGGCCGCTCACGGCTTTGGTGTTCCTCCGCCGACGGACATAGTCGAGCCAGATGAGGCCGAAAGTGAGAACGTTTTCCGGATGCGCGGCTTCGACCGGCGCCCCGATCGCCGCCCAGGTTCTCCCCGCGTGGCGAAGCAGCGCCCGGGGATAAGCCGGAGAAAGGCTGTGTTCGAGATCCGGACCGCTGGTGAGGATCTCGACGTCGACGCCCGGAAACTGGCGGCTAAGGCGCTCGCCGAACTCCGCCAACGCGCAGTCCCGCCCGGCGCGCCGTGCAAGCTCGCCCCGACGCGAGGACAAAACAAGCCGGCCACGGCGGTTCCCGAATCGCTCCGTGTGCAGTTCGAGCCTTCCGGGCGCGAGCGACGCCACGCCGCTTAACCGCCGGGAAAAACTGCGACGCTCGTCCCAGGCCTCCAGCACGACGCGCCCGCCGCGTTCTTCCACCGAACACCGGCCCGGCTCGAGCAACAGCAGCGGCTCTCCCGATTCAAACAGCGCGGCATGGTGGTGCGCGGCGAGGAACCGGCGCACTTCGGCGGCCAGGCAACCGTCCGCGCTGCCGCGGCCGCCGGAATCGCTTCGCCAAGGGTTCGTCCGAGACATCCCAGCTATCATGGTTATCGACCCGTGCTGAAGCAAAGATTAGAGTGTGTCGAAGAGCGGATTTGCCGCGCTTTGCAGCGTTCCGGGCGCGCCCGCGCCGGACTGACGCTGCTGGCGGTGACCAAAAAGTTCTCCGCCGATGTCATCCGCCAGGCATACGAACTCGGGCTCCGGGAATTCGGCGAAAACTACGTCCAGGAATTCGAGTTGAAAGCGCCGGCGCTTCAGGATCTCGCCGGGACGCGCTTTCATCTCATCGGGCATCTACAGTCGAACAAGACAAAAAAGGCCGCAGCGCTGTTTTCCGTGATCCAGACCGTCGATTCCGCAAAGCTCGCCGAACGGTTGAACGACTGCGGGCGGCCTTTGGAGGTGATGCTCGAAGTGAAACTCTCCGGCGAGGCGTCGAAGGCCGGCGCGGCGCCGGAGGAGATTCCCGCACTCATCGACGCCCTCGTTGCCTGCCCGAACCTTCGCCTCACCGGCCTTATGACGATGCCTCCCTGGTCGGAGGACGCCGAGACCTCCCGGCCGTATTTCCGCCGCCTGCGCGAACTCGCTGACCGGCACAAGCTCGCCGGCCTGTCGATGGGCATGTCGCACGACCTCGAAGTGGCCATCGAGGAAGGGGCGACGATCATCCGCATCGGCACGGCGTTGTTCGGACCACGCCGGAAGAATTAGCGTGCGGGTCGGCTTCTTTTCTCCGCTCCCCCCCGCCCCGACCGGCGTGGCCGATTATGCCGAGGCTCTGCTCGGCGCGCTGAGGACGCTGGTCCAAGTCGAAGCCGGCGATGAGTCCGCCGATGTCTTCCTCTACCACCTCGGCAACAACGCTCTGCACGCCCCGATCTACCGCCGCGCGCTCGAACGGCCCGGCCTTGTCGTGCTGCACGACGCCGTACTTCATCATTTCCTGCTTGGCTCGCTCGATGAGGCCGGCTACATCCGCGAATTCGTCTACAACTACGGGGACTGGATGGAGGAGCGGGCGAGGACGCTCTGGCGGGGCCGGGCACGCTCGGCGGCGGAGGCGGAATACTTCGCCTACCCCATGCTGAAGCGCATCGCGGAGACCTCGCTGGGCATCGTTGTGCACAATCCTTCGGCGGCGGGAATGGTTCGCGCCCACGCCCCGCGGGCCAGGATCTTCGAGATCCCCCACCTGCTGCTCCCGATGCGCGAACCGGATGGCTGGGCCGTCGCTCGCCGACGCAGCGAACTCGGCCTCCCGCAAACCGCGTTCGTCTTCGGCGTCTTCGGCCATCTGCGCGAGTCCAAACGAATCCCCGCCGTGCTGCGGGCTTTGGAAAGGATCCGGGACGCCGTGCCGGCGCGTCTGTTGATCGCGGGCGACTTCGTCTCCCGCGAGCTGGAACGCGCGCTCGCCGGCCCGCTGCGGCAACCAGGCGTCATTCGAACCGGTCACCTCGAAGCCGAGGCTTTTGCCCTGCATATGTCGCTCGCCGACGCCTGCATCAACCTGCGATATCCGGCGGCGGGCGAAACGTCCGGGATCGCCATCCGCGCCATGCAACTTTGCCGTCCGGTACTGCTGAGCCGGAGCCCGGAAACGGAGCGCCTGCCGGATTCTGCTTGCGTGCGCATCGACAGCGGCCCTGTCGAAGAGGAGATGCTCACCGCGATGATGCTCTGGCTTGCTGCTCATCCAGCCGACGCACGGCTCATCGGACGGTGTGCACGAGACTACGTCCGCCAGCGCCATGCCCCCGAACGAGTCGCGTCGCTCTATGCGGCGGCGCTTTCCGGCTGCTATCATCAACAACATTCCTAACCGAAATCGTCTTGCCGCGCTGGCGGTCCCACTGCTCGTAACATGCGTCGCCGGCGCCTGGAGCACGGCGACCGCGACCTACCCGATGACGCGCGTGCGGATCCCGATGCGCGACCACGTGGTGCTCGCGGCCAACCTCTTCCTTCCCCAGGCAGCCGGAAGACACCCGACCGTGCTTGTGCGGACGCCTTACAACAAGGGCAACGTGCTGTTAGCCGGTTATGACATTTTTCTCCGGCGCGGCTACGCGGTCTTGATCGAAGATGTGCGCGGCCGATACGCCTCGGGCGGCGTCTTCGACGGCATGGCGCGCGAGGGACCGGACGGCTCCGACACCATCGACTGGATCGCCCGGCAAAGCTGGTCCGACGGAAACGTGGTCATGTCCGGCGGCTCCTACCTGGGCTTCGCGCAGTGGGACGCCGCCCTCGAGCAGAACCCTCACTTAAAGGCGATCTTCCCCGTGGTCAGCGGCTGCGACCCGTACACGGATCGTTTTTACTCAACCGGCGGCGCCTTGAAACTCGGCCATCGACTCTCCTGGTTGGTGGGGAATCTCGGCACGCCCGGCTTCCACCGGCCGCCATTTCAGGTCTATGTCAATCACTTGCCGCTGCGCACCTCCGACCGCTTCGCAGGTGGCAGGACCATCGGCGCCTATCAGAAGGCGCTGTCGCATCCGGTGTACGACTCTTTCTGGCGAAAAATGAGCGTCTGCGAGAACATGGACCGGGTCCTCGTGCCCGTATTCGCAGCGGGCGGATGGTACGACAACTACGTCGAAGGCGATCTGCGGGCGTTCGAGGAACTATCCCGCCTCGGCCGGAACCCGCATCTGATCATCGGTCCGTGGCCGCACAACATGTCTTACCACTTTCCCGGCGTCGACTTCGGCCCCGCCGCCAGCGTGCCGCTGAAACGCTACCAGGTCGACTGGTACGACAGCGTCCTCAAGTTGGGAACCCGCGCCAGCACGGCGCCGCAGATCCGTTGGTTCGTCATGGGTGCAAATGTGTGGAAGTCCGGGCGTCACTGGCCCCCGCGCGACACCCACACCCGGGCGTACTACCTGGCCGGAGACGGGCACGCCAACACGCTCAAAGGCGACGGAGAACTGGAGAGAGTTCCGCCGGTCGCAAGCCCGCCAGACCACTTCACCTACGACCCGCATAACCCCGTACCAACGGCGGGAGGCGCGGTCTGCTGCGATCCATCCATCTTTCCGTGGGGGCCTATGGACCAACGGCGCCTGGAGCAGCGCCCGGACGTGCTCGTCTACACAACGTCTGCGCTTAAACAGGACATCGAGGTTACCGGTCCGATCCGCGTCGAGTTGTGGGTGGCCACCTCGGCCCGCGACACGGACTTCACGGCGAAACTGGTCGACGTCTTCCCCAGCGGCGAAGCGCGAAACCTCACCGACGGCATTCTGCGCCTCCGGTATCACGACGGCCTGGATCGGATCTCGTTCCCCCAGCCGGCGCAGACGCTCCACGTGTCCATCGACGCGGGCGTTACGAGCAACCTGTTCCGGTCCGGACATCATATCCGCCTGGAAATCTCCAGCAGCAACTTTCCCCGCTTTAACCGGAACGGCAACACCGGCGGCGCCATCGCCGACGAGACGCGCCCGGTTGTGGCTCATCAAACCGTTTACCACGACGCCCGCCACGCTTCGGCGCTGCTTCTGCCGGTTGTAAGCGAGCCTACACTGGGCACCTCGGTTTGGCACCATGGGCTGATGCACCCGCGTCGTCCATAGACCTCTTCGAACCGCTCGACTGTTGTCCGCAGTCGTAGGGTGTGTTTAACTTTAGCAAGAAGCTGTATGTCCAGCATCCCGGCGAAAGCCATCCCGGAACCGATCGTCTCCACAGAGCGGGCAAGCGTGGATTGGAAGTTAGTCGCGCTGCTTCTCGTTCTTCTACTAGCCTGCTACGCCAAGGTGTTATACCACCTCGGTCTTCAGTGGGCGACCGACGAAGACATGGGCCACGGATTCTTCGTTCCCCTCGTGGCGGGTTACATCGTGTGGCGCCGCCGTGGCGAACTAACAGCGATCGAAGCGGAGCCCAGTTATTGGGGAGTCGCCGTAATTCTACTGGGCGGACTACAAATGCTGGTTGGCGCACTAGCCGCCGAGTTGTTTATCCAGCGCACTGCCTTTCTCGTTTCCCTCGTTGGCGTGCTGCTGTTGACCGGAGGCAGAAAACTGGTTCGCCATCTCGCCTTTCCCTTATTCCTGATGCTGTTCATGATTCCGATTCCGGCGATCATCTACAGCGAACTCACACTCCGGCTGCAGTTGTTTGCCTCCGCCGTGGCCGAAACTCTGCTCGGGCTGATCGGGCTTCCTGTGTTGCGCGACGGGAATGTGCTGCAACTGCCCAGCGAGACGCTGTCGGTGGTGGAGGCCTGCAGCGGCATCCGCTCGCTTCTGTCGCTGTCGTTTCTCTCCCTCGTCTACGCCTACTTTTTCGATTCCAAGCCGTGGATGCGGGGCGCGCTGCTGGTGGCGACAGTGCCGATCGCGGTCGTGGCGAATGCCGGCCGAGTCACCCTGACCGGAGTTCTCGGCGAGTATGCCCCCGCGGTTGCACACGGCGTATTCCATACGCTAGAGGGCGGAGTTCTATTTCTGGTCGCATTGCTGATCCTCACGCTAGTACATCAATTACTCAACCGGATCCATCGAGCGTGGCGCGCGCGCCTCGCGGACGGAGGTTCTTTTGGCGCTTAAGACCAAAGGGCGAACCCTGGCTGTGGCCGGGGCGCTGCTGATCGCTGCCCAGGGTGGGATGTTTTATACCCTCTCGCACGGCGAGTCGATCCCCCTGGCTCGTCCGTTGAACCAGTTCCCGTCCCAGGTCGGAAATTGGGTTATGACGGAGGAGGATGTCCTCGACGCGGAGACCGAATCGGTGCTCCGGGCGGACGATTATTTGAACCGCACTTACACCGACCGGCGTGATGGGGGCCAGGCGAACCTCTACATCGCGTATTTCAAGACCCAGCAAACCGGTCAGACGCCCCACTCGCCGAGAAATTGCCTTCCGGGGAACGGATGGGTGCAAGACTCGGCGCGGCTCACGTCCTTGACGGTGCCCGGCCGCAGCCAACCGATTCCGGTTAACGAGTACGTCGTCGCCAAGGGGCCGGCTAAGGCGTTGGTGTTTTACTGGTATCAGTCGCACGGCCGCGTGGTCGCCAGCGAGTATCGCGCCAAGGTCTATACCGTCGTCGATTCGGTGCGCTATCACCGCAGCGACACGGCTCTCGTTCGTGTCGTGGTCAACATCGGTCCGGAAGGAGTCGCCTCGGCAAGGAGCATTGCGGTCGCTTTCGTCCAGCGTTGCTTCCCTCTGCTCGAACAGGCGCTGCCGTCCTGAGGCCGGGCAAGCACTCCTCAGCCGCCGAACAGCGGCCTGAGAAGAATCCCAGCCCTAGCTCCTCGTGGCATAATTGTGGCGTGGATCCGTTTGCCGGTGGTAACGATTTCGCACTCAGTCAACCCGCGGAGCTGTTTTCCCGCATCGACAATGAAGGCATAGGCGCCGCCGAGGGCAGTATCTTCCTCACCACGGTCGACAAAGCGATCAACTGGGCGCGCAAGAATTCCATCTGGCCGATGCAGTTCGGCCTTGCCTGCTGCGCCATCGAAATGATCTCCATGGTGGCCTCCCGCTACGATATTTCGCGTTTCGGCGCCGAGGTGATGCGCGGTTCGCCGCGCCAAAGCGACATGATGATCATCGCGGGCCGGGTGGCCAATAAGATGGCGCCGGTGATCCGCCGTCTGTACGAACAGATGCCGGAGCCCAAGTGGGTCATCTCGATGGGGGCCTGCGCCACCTCCACCGGAGTCTTCAGCAACTACGCGCTGGTGCCGGTCAACCAGGTCGTCCCGGTCGATGTGTACGTGCCGGGGTGCCCGCCACGGCCGGAACAGTTGATCTACAGCATCATGATGCTGCAGAAAAAGATCGAGAACGACCGGGGAAGCCTTCTCAAAACCCTGAATCTCGACTGAAATCTCCCATCACGTTCAAATCCGGCGGTATTTCGCCGATGAGACATTCATAGATCTGAATAGCGAAGGGCGGGAGGAAGCCCGTCAGGAAGGGGCCCCGGCTCGGATTGGGGCGTCTCCGCTGCGGTCAACGCCCGCCTTCTGGAGGCGACGATCGCCAATGAATGTCAATCCGATCAACACGACGGTGGCGGCGGCGAACACCCAGTCACCCACCGACCTTCCACCACGCCGCGACATGATCGCGGCCGTGCAAGCCATCAGCGCGACCGATGTCTTCGGTAGCGACCGCGAACTGGCCTTCGTCATCAGCCGCAGCGCCGACGCACCGGTCATGCGAGTCATCGACCGCAAGACGAACGAAGTCGTTCTGCAGGTTCCGGCCGCCTACCTGTTGCAACTGGCGAAAGAATTGCGCCAGAAACGCTAGCCGTTGCCGATAAGCCCTTTGGTACGGCAAATGGCCAACGACGCGCTTAATCAATACCGGCAGAACGAGGTTCTCAACGCGACTCCCCTCAAACTCGTGGCATTGCTCTATGAGGGCGCCGTGGAATCCATCTCACAGGCCCGCGCTTCGCTTCGGGCCGGACAGATCGCGGAGCGGGCCAGGGCGATCAACCGGGCGATGAGTCTGGTCAACGAACTCGCGCTCTCCCTCGACCGGTCCCAGGGAGGCGAACTCAGCGTGCGCCTGGCAGACCTGTACGCCTACATCCAAAAACGGCTGCTCGAGGGAAACTTCCGGCAGACGGAGGCGCCGCTCGACGAGGCAGAGCGGTTACTGCGAACGCTGCTCGAGGGCTGGCAGCGGTGCGCCGAGCAGGAGGCAAGCGCCAACGCATCGTTCGAGCCCGCTTCGGCCGACTACCAGCCGATTAGCTGTGCCGGTTAAGGCTGGCGGCAATCGTCTTGGCGATTCCGAGCCCGCCGTTCTGCGCCAGGGCAAGCGAAAACTGCTGTTGGCCGATATCCTCCATCAACGCTCCGTCGGTCGAACCATCCCCGTCTTCGTCCTCTCCGTCGGAATCTTTGGCGCCTTTGAGCAACTGGCCGATCAGTAGCGCCTCAAACTGCCGCGAGGCCGCCAGAATCTTCTCCGGCGTGTCCTTGGCCCGTCCTCCGGCGCCTTGCGCCCCAGCGGCGCCGGTCCCGAGCCCGGAAAGCTCCGCCGGCCCGGGCAACAAAGGCGGAAGAATCGTCATATCACCTCCAGGTCCGCTTCCAAAGCGCCCGCCGCCTTGACACTTTGAAGAATTGCGATCACGTCTCGCGGCGTGGTTCCGATGCTCAGCAGCGAGCGTACCAACTGTTCCACGGTCGCTCCCGGCTTGATCGCTACATTGCGGGCCGGCGCGGCCTGCGCTCCCACGTTGACCTGCGGCGTCACGGTCGTCTGGCCCTGGGAGAACCCTTCCGGCTGGGAGACGTTGTACGTAGTTTCAATGTCGATCGAAAGTGCGCCGTGAATGATCGAAACGGGAGCGATCCTCACATCCCCTCCGAGCACGACCGTACCGGTGCGCTCATTCATGACGACCTTGGCCGGACGGGATGGCTCGACGGGTGTCTCTTCGATCGCGGAGATGAACTCGACTGTCCGGTCCCGCCAGTTCGCCGGCGTATTTACGGTAATGAGGCCGGCGTTGTCGGAGTGCGCAACGGGCGGTCCGTTGTCTGCGAATTTCTGATTCAAAGCCGCCGTCATGCGCGCCGCGGTGGTGAAATCCGGGATGCGAAGCTGGAGCCGGACTCGCGCTCCGGGTTCTACCGACGGCGGCGCCTGCTCCACAATCCCCCCATTCGGGATCCGGCCGGCGGTGGGATGATTGACGGTCTGGCTGTTGGCTCCCCGACCGGCCACAAAACCGCCCGTCACCACCGGCCCTTGCGCAACGGCGTAGGTGCGGCCGTCGGCCCCCTTCAGCGGAGTGAGCACTAGCTGTCCTCCCTGAAGATTTGTCGCATCCCCGACCGCCGCCACGGTCACATCCAGCCGCTCGCCGGGCTGAGCGAAGGGGGGAAGGTCGGCCGTGACCATCACGCTGGCGATGTTCCGCACGATCACCGAAGCGGGCGGAACGTTGACGCCCATCCGGTTGAGCAAATCGGTCAGACTCTGCTGGCTGAACACGGTCGTCAGTTTGTCGCCGGTCCCATTCAGGCCCACGACAAGACCGTATCCGATGAGTTGATTGTCCCGAACGCCCTCGATCGAGGCCAGATTCTTAATCGCCGTCGCCCCAAAGGCGCAAGCGCCGGCGAGCGCGAACAGCGGAACAAGCAGAAGAAAAGTACGGCGAATCATGGTGTCAGAAGGGAAGCAACCCGAGCAGCAGACGGTACAGGAAGAACGGACGTTTGATCGAATCCGCCACCACGCCTTTGCCGTTCACCAGCACTTCGAGTTGCGCCAGACTGTCGGAGGGAATCGTGTTCGTCAGGCTGAGGTCTACCGGCCGCAATATGCCCCGGATGATGACTTCCTGGCGCTCGGAGTTAATCACGATCCATTTCTTACCCTCGACAATCAGGTTGCCGTTGGTAAGTTGGGCCACAACCTGCGCCGAGACGTTGGTGGTGACCGTGGTCTGGCGGCTTGTTGTGCCCTGCCCTTGCAACTGCTGGTTGCCGGACGTGTTCGCCAGGTTCTGCCAGAGCCCGTTGGTGCGTAAAGGTCCGCCGAGTGCCCCAATCGATGCCGTGGCGCTCGACTTTCGCTGCGTGTTGACGACGCCGCTCGATAGCGCCGAGGAGTTTTCCGAGACGAGAATTGTAACCAGATCCCCAACCCGGCCGGCGCGGATATCGCGGGACGGATCGGCCAGCGTGCCGCTTGGCGTGAAAATCGAACCTAGCGACGGCGGCTCCGGCGCCAGAGCGGCTTGCGCCTGCCGGATGTATTCATCGAGAGGCGGAGCCTGGTCCTGTAACAGCCCGTTCTGGGGCTTCTTCTGCTTGCTTCCGGCCAGAACCGGCCAGGCGACGAGCGCCAACACTGCCAGGACCTGCTTTCGACGGCTCACCGCTCCTCGCTTTCCTCAACTTTCACCAGCACCTGGCCGCGCGCCTCCACAACGCCCCGCAATCTCACATGGCTGGCCTCGTTCTCGACCACGATTGCATCTCCGATCTGGCCCGTTGCGCCTGCGGTCGCGGGGAATCGCAGAAGCAGGCTGCCATCCTGAAACCGCACCGCGACCTCATCGCCGCGGCGGACGGCCGGCGCCTCCGTGAGATAGGCCGCGTTCACGATCTCTCCTTGGGCGATGCTCCTTCGGGGAATCCGTCCGGCCGCTTGCTCGGGGTCAAGCACCTCGGTTTCCGGGAACGGGAACACAGCCCGAGGCTCCAGGCGGATCTCGCCAGGCTCGATCGGCGCACCCGCACTCAGCGGTCCCGCCGCCACGAGCACCTGCCGGACCGTCTTCAATTTCACGCGCGCCCAGATTGTCGCCACCTGTCCGTTTCCGTAATGAATACGTCCAAGCCATTCCACGGCCACGTTCGCATCTCCCCGAATCGGATAACTCAAGCCGGAATGCGGAAACTCAATCCAGCCGAGCGGTACAGGATACTTGCTGTAGTCCACCACCTCCACCTCGATCGGCGCCCCAGGTTCGCCCGGCTTGCGTGCAACCGCTTGGTGCAGTGCGTCTTCGATCTGAGTGCGGGACAGAACCTGAGTCGGGCGTTCAAAACAGGCGGGCGGCGGCGGCGAGGAGAGCGCAAGACCAGCCCGGCGGGCCAGATTTGTGATCTCGCTTGGGCTGAGAATGCGCCGGGCGCCGGGGACCGGCGCAAAGCCAACCCGGCCCGCGGGATCCAGAGCGGCGAAAGCGGGCACAAACCGCGCCAAGTCGCCATTGTGAATCTCATCGCCCGGCACGGCGAGGCAGGGAGCCGAAGACACCGGCCCCTGCGCCAACAGAAGAAGCAGCAGCGTCGTCATGGCGTGATGTTGTTCACCTGCTGGTACATCTGGTCCGCCGCCTTCACCACCTTCGAGTTCGCTTCGTAGGCGCGCTGGCTGATGATCATGTTCACGAACTCCTGCACCACGCTGACGTTCGATTCTTCGACGTAACCCTGCTGCAGCGTGCCGAGCCCTTCCTGGCCGCCCGGCACGCCGATCGTCGGCTGGCCGGAAGCGTACGTCGGAGTGAACAGGTTGTGCCCGATCCCGCTCAACCCGGCCGGATTCGGAAACAGCGCGAGCTGAATCTGCCCGGCCACCTGGGCCGTTGTCTGCCCCGGCTGCGTGTAGCTCACGGTGCCGTCCTGAGCGATCATGATCTGCTGCGCCTGCGACGGAATCGTGATCGGAGGCTCGATCGGATTGTCGTCCGCCGTCACCAGCGCTCCGTTCTGGTCGAGTTGGAAGCTGCCGTCCCTGGTGTAGGCAAGCTGGCCGGTCGGCAGACGGATCTGAAAGAATCCGTTGCCCTGGATGACCATGTCGAGCGGGTTGTCCGTCTGTTGGAAGCTGCCCTGCGAAAAGATGACTTCGTTCGACGCGGTCCTGGTTCCGAGTCCAAGCATCAGGCCCGCCGGCACCGTGGTCTGAGAACTGGCCGCCGTGCCGGGCTGAACG
>DAIDIH010000306.1 GCA_027459465.1 Bryobacterales bacterium
CTGCTGCACGTCGTCTTCGCCCTGCTCGACCGTTCCGTCGAAGACCAGTTTGCGGTGAATCTCGTGAGCACCGGTGCGGGCAACACACCCGGCGGCATCACCTCCGGGGGCGCGCCGGCGCCGCAGATCACCCAGTTGGGCGGCACCATCGGAGCACCCGCCAGCGGCACCACCACCACCTTCTCGATCGCCGACGCCTTGAATATTTTCGCCTTCCGGCCGGATCTGAACCTCGGGGCCTTCATCCGCGCGCTGCAGACCCGCCAGCTTCTGCAGATTCTCGCCGAGCCAAACCTGCTCACCAGCAACGGGAAAGAGGCGAGCTTTATAGCCGGCGGCGAGTTCCCGGTCCCCGTGCTCCAGGGAGGCGCGGCGGCCGGCGCCATCACCATCATGTACCGCGAGTTCGGCATCAAGCTCGACTTTGCGCCGCAAATCACCGAACACCGGACCATCCGCATCCACGTGAAGCCCGAGGTGTCATCGCTCGATTTCACCAACGCCATCACCCTCAACGGATTCACCATCCCGGCGCTGGCCACGCGCAAGGCTGAAACCTACGTGGAGTTGGCGGCGGGTCAGACATTTCTCATCGCGGGCCTGTTGGACGACGAGGTCACACAGACGCTGACACGAATCCCGGGACTGGCGAATCTTCCAATCCTGGGCGCGCTGTTTCGTAGCAAGGCGGAGAACCGCACGAGAACCGAACTGGTGATCATGGTGACGCCGCGCATCGCCTCGCCGCTCAAGCCCGGCGAGAAGCCGCCCTTGCCCGAGATGATCGAGCCGTTCCTCCCGCCGGCCCATGCCGCCGCCCCGAAAGCGAAGCCGGTGGGCAAGTTCTGGCGCCATAAATCCTCCATCACCACTTCGGAAGCCGCTCCGGTGACAACTCCCGCGGCGAGCCAGTCCGGGGCCGGGGGCAATTGACACCGATGGCGGCTTCAACTCCCAACTCGGGCAGCCGGCCTCGCCTTTCGGCGATCCTGATCGCGCCGGACCGCCAGCTAGCGCGCCAGTTCACCGACGCGCTCGCCCCGGCGCAAGCCTTCCAGATCGCGGCCGAAATGAAGACCTACCCGGCGTTGAAGGCGCTTGAGGTGCGGCTGGATCAGGTGCGTCCCGATGTGCTCCTGCTGGATCTGGCCACGGACCTGGAAGCCGCCTGCGACGTCATCCGCGAAGCCGCCGCCCATAGGCCGGGGTGCAAGGTCATCGGCCTTCACCGGTCCAACGACTCGGAGGCGATTCTCAAGTCCCTTCGCGTCGGCGCCACGGAATTCCTCCACGCCCCATTCCCAGCCGCCGCCCAGTTGGAGGCGGCGCAGCGGATCGAACGCCTGCTTCACGCCGCCCAGCCGGCCTCCGCGACGGGCCAGGTGATCGTGTTTACCAGCGCCAAGGAAGGCTCGGGAGCAACGACGCTCGCGCGGGAGATGGCATACGCTCTTCGCTCGCAGACCCGGCAGCGCGTACTGCTCGCCGACTTCGACGCCCTGGGTGGGACGCTGGCCTTTACCTTGAACGCAATTCAGGACGCCCTTCCCGCCGGCGAAGAAGGATGGCTCGATGACGACGGGCGGCCGCGCGCGGCCGAGCACCGGGGAGTGTCGCTGATCGCAAATCCGCAGGCCCCGCCGGAAACCCCGGCCGGCGGCGAGCGTTTGCAGGAGTTTCTCGAGTCGGCCCGGCAGGGGTACGACTGGGTACTGGCGGACCTTCCGCCGGTCTTTGAGAGGATCAGCCTGTTGGCGATCAGCGAGGCGGACCAGGCCTATCTCCTCGCAACGCCCGAGTTGCCGAGCCTTCACCTGGCCCGCAAGGCCGTGTCGGCCCTGCACCAGTTGGGTTTCCCGCCCGAGCGGTTCCGCGTCGTGTTGAACCGGGTGGACCGCCGTGGGGATCTCGCCGCCGCCGACATCGAAAAGCTATTCCCTTCCGCCGTGCAGGCGAAATTACCGAACGACCCGCTCGCCCTGCAGCGCGCCATCGCCGATGGGGTACCGGTCAATCCGGAGAGCGATTTCGGTCGAGCCGCGTCGGCCCTCGCGGCGGCCTTGGCGAGCGAGTGGAAGAAAAAGGTGGCGGCCGAGGCCGCCGCGCCGGCCTCCGGAGGCGTCCGGTGAGGCGCCGGCCCAAACCCTGCGGCGACGCCGCACGAACCGCGGGGAACGCCCGATAAGACTGTACGGAGACCTTGGAACCCATGCCGATGCCCACCACCCCCGATACCAAGCCCCAGAGCACCAGTTGGGAGCAGCGGCTCATGCGCAATCCGGCGCGGTCCCGCGCCATCCTGAAACCGGAATATCAGGAGCTGAAGTTTTCCCTCCACCGGAAGCTGGTGGACAAAATCAATCTCGACGCCCTCGCCAGCATCGACAACCAGCGCGTGCGGGCCGAAATCCGGCAGGCACTGGCGTCGCTGATCGACGGCGAACCGACGCTGCTCAGTTCCATTGAAAAGCAGCAGATCATCGACGAAGTTCTCGACGAAGTGTTCGGCCTCGGTCCGCTCGAGTCGCTGCTCCAGGATCCGACCGTCAGCGACATTCTCGTCAACACACACCGGCAGGTCTACGTCGAGCGCCGCGGAATGCTCGAGTTGACTGGCATCTCGTTCCGCGACTCGTCCCACCTGCTGCGCATCATCGACAAGATTGTCAGCCAAGTCGGCCGCCGTGTGGACGAATCGACGCCGATGGTCGACGCGCGCCTGCTCGACGGCTCCCGCGTGAACGCGATCATCCCACCGCTCGCCGTCGACGGCCCGCTGGTTTCCATCCGCCGGTTCAGCACCGACAAACTGATGCCCGCGGACCTGGTCGAGCGCAAGGCCATGACCCCCGGAATGATGAGTCTGCTCGAGGCCGCTGTCAGGGCGCGGATGAACATCATCATCGCGGGCGGCACCGGCGCCGGCAAAACGACGTTGCTCAACGCGCTATCCGCCTTCATCTCTCCCAAGGAGCGCATCGTCACCATCGAAGACGCGGCCGAACTCCAACTGAAACAGCCGCACGTCGTCCGGCTGGAGACCCGGCCGGCGAATCTGGAAGGCAACGGGGCGGTGCGGCAGCGGGAGCTCCTCGTCAACAGCCTGCGTATGCGGCCGGACCGCATCGTCGTCGGTGAGGTCCGCGGCGAGGAAGCCCTCGACATGCTGCAGGCCATGAACACCGGTCACGACGGCTCGCTGACCACCGTGCACGCCAACAGCCCGCGCGACGCGGTCAGCCGCCTGGAAGTGATGGTGTCGCTGGCCAACGCAAACATGCAGCTCGTCAGCATCCGCCAGCAGATCTCCAGCGCGGTCAATCTGCTCGTGCAGGCATCGCGGTTAAGCGACGGCTCACGCCGGGTGATGAACATTACCGAAGTCACCGGTATGGAGGGCGAGATGATCACGCTGCAGGACATCTTCGTGTTCGAAAAGCAGGGCCTCGATAGCGAGGGCCATGTCGTGGGACGCTTCGCCGCGACGGGGATCCGCCCGAAGTTTTACGAAAAGCTGCTTGCCGCCGGCATCCGCCTCGACGCGGAGCTGTTCGACGAATCGGTGGAGGTCTAGCCGCGGCAGGAGGCGGCTACGGGTTAAGCCATGGCGACTTACATTCTCATCGCTGCAGGGATCTGGATCGTCGTGCTCGCCGGCTGGTTCGGGCTGAGCCGGGTCTTCGAGCGCGCCGACGCGGGCAAACTCAAGCAGCGGCTCACCGACGATCGGGCGGCGGCCCGTTCGCCCTCCGCCAAGCCGAAGACGCCCGAAACACCGGTCCTGTTCCAGAACGAGGCGCAAAAGAGCTTCCTCGTGATGAAGCTCGCACAGAGGTTCCGGCTGCAGGATCGCCTGCGGGACCTGCTCGAGCAGGCTGGTCTGCGATGGCGTCCCGGACGCTTCCTCCACGCGATTCTCGCCATGTTTCTTGCCGGATTTGCCATAGCATGGCTGATGCTGCCCTCGGACCTGCAGGAACTCGCGTTTCTTCCCGCGCTCGCCGCCGGGGCGTTGCCGCTGCTCTACGTCTGGCGAAAACGTCTGAAGCGCCTGCGCCGGTTCGAGGAGCAGTTTCCGGAGAGTCTCGAATTTGTGGCGCGGTCCATGCGGGCCGGCCACGCCTTCTCCGTGTCGTTGGAAATGATTCATAAGGAGTTTCAGGAGCCCCTGGCTGGCGAATTCCGGCGTGCGTTCGAGGAGCACAACCTCGGCTTGCCGTTGGATGCGGCGCTGCAGAAGCTGGCCGTGCGCGTGCCCTCGCTCGATGTCCACTTCTTCGTCTCGGCCGTAATCCTGCAAAAGCGCACCGGCGGCAACCTCGCGGAGATCCTGGACAAGCTGGCCTACGTCATCCGCGAACGGTTCAAGCTCCGTGGCAAGATCCGCGCCATCAGCGCGCACGGCCGCATGACCGGCCTCGCCCTGACGCTGATTCCCATCGGAGTCGGCGTCATGATGTTCGTCGTCAATCCGGACTACGTAAAGTTCTTCTTTCTCGAGGAAATCGGCCATTACATGCTCGCCGGCGCAATCGGCCTGCAAATCATCGGATACGGAATTATCAGGAAGATCGTGAAGATCGAGGTTTAGCAGTGGACGTCCTGTTGACCGCCATTTTATTCGCCGTGCTGGTGCTCACCGTTACGCTGGCAGGGTGGAAGTTATACGTGAGGCCGAAGGAAGTGCTGGAACGGGTGAGCAGCACCGCCGTAGCGGCGCCGGCGGCGGAGCGGGCTCCCATCCATCCGAGTCTGGTGTTCCGCGAGATCGCCCAGAAGCTCGGCACCCTGATTCCCACCTCCCCGAAAGATGTCGGGCTCATGCAGCGGCGGCTGATCCGGGCCGGTTTCCGCGCGCCCAGCGCCCTCAAAGTACTTTATGGCGCCAAGGCTTTCTTCGGCGCGATGCTGCCGCTCGCCGCCTTCGGGGCGGTCGCCGGCTTCGACACCGACTTCGGCAACAAGATGGCGCTAGTCGGCATGTCGTTCCTGATCGGTTTTTTTGGTCCGAATCAGTTCCTGGTGCGGGCGGCGCGCCGTCGCCAGCACCAGATCGAACGCGGGCTGGCCAACGCGCTGGACCTGATGGTGGTGTGCGTGGAAAGCGGCCTGGGCCTGGACCAGGCGATCCTGCATGTGTCCAAGGAACTGGACCGCGCGCATCCCGAGATCAGCCAGGAATTCGGCCTGGTCAATCTCGAACTGAAGGCGGGCAAGCGCCGCGCCGAGGCGCTGCGGAATCTGGCCGACCGCTCGGGCGTCGAGGATTTGAAAAAGCTGGTCGCGGTGCTCATTCAGGCGGACCGCTTCGGCACTGGGGTCGGGCAAAGTCTCCGGGCGCACGCCGACTTCATGCGCGTGCAGGCGCGCCAGGTCGCCGAGGAGAAGGCGGCGAAGCTCGGCGTCAAGCTCGTGTTTCCGATTTTCTTCTGTATTCTGCCGTCGCTGTTCGTGGTGACGGTAGGGCCAGTGGCGGTGAGGATCGTAAGGGAATTGATTCCGATGATGACGCAGATGTGACGCCATCGCGGCGGCTCTGCGGAAAGGAGAACGAATATGGACGCTTCGATGATTCGAATCGTGTGCGCGGTTCTGGCGGTCGTGTTTATCGGACTGATCGTGATGCGCCGCAAGAAAAGCGCCGAATAGGCCCGGAAGGCCGAAAGCGCCGGCGGGTTCCGGCGGGGGAGCGCCGTGCGTTCGGGCTCTTCCCGCCGGAAATCCGGGAGAGGAAACGAATTGGCAAGGAACTGATCGTATGAAAACCGTTCTTGGAAGGTGGAAACTCGGGCTGCTGTTCTGCGCGCCGGTGCTGGCGGGCGCCGGAACGTTTGGGACGGTGGTCCCGATCGGCGGCCAGTCCTCGGATATCGCCCTGGACTCAACCCGGGGGGTGCTCTATATCGCCGATTTTGCCGGACAACAGATCGACGTCATGTCGCTGACCACCAACACGATTCAATCTTCCATGCCGGTGGCCGGCCCTCCGTCCTCGATCGCGGTGTCTCCCGACGGCCGATACCTGTTGGCGGTGAATTTCGGCAACTACGCGGCGCCCCAGTCGCCCTCCAACTCGCTGACCGTCGTCGATCTGACAACTCAGAACGTGCAGACGTTCTCTCTTGGATCCACCCCGATCGGCGTCGCATTCGGCGCCGACGGCAAGGCGCTCATTGTCACCACGACGGCGTTCCTGCTCTTCGATCCCGTGCTCGAGACGGCGCAGCAGATCGCCACCGTCTCCGGCGTGACCGCCCAGACGTTGCCCGTGACCGCGGGTACCCCCCCAACTCAGATCACAACCGCCTCGATGGCCGTCTCCGGCGATGGGCTGACAATTTATGGCATGGCGGGGGCCGCCAACACGTTTACCTTCCGCTATGTGGTCAACGGCCATGCCGTCCTGCCGGGAGGGATCGTCCTCGCCACCGGAACCATGCAGCCCCGCGTGGTGAGCGTCAACCAGAACGGGACCAGCTTCCTGGCGGGCTGGGCGCAGGTGGACACGTCCGGCCGGATTACGAATCGGTTTGCCTCGGCCGGCAACGTCACCGGCGTCGGAAGCTCGGCGTTCGATACCGCCCGCGGACTCGTCTACGCGCAGATCCCGCAGACGGCGGGGGAAACCCCGACGCTGCTCGTCGCCAATGCCTACAACCTCAGCGTGGAACAGTCGCTTCAGTTGCCCGAGAACCTTCGCGGCAAGAGCCTGCTCAGCCCGGACGGCAATACGCTCTACGCCGTCTCCGACAGCGGCGTGCTCGTAATGCCGGTGGGCGAACTGAATCAGCAGCCGCGCGTCATCGCAACCGCCTCCGATCTGCTCTTCGTGAGCCAGCCCTGCTCGCGCGCCGTCCAGACGCAGTACTTTTCGGTGGTGGATCCCAGCGGCGGGAACTCCGATTTTCAAATCACCGGCGCCGCCAACGGCGTGACCGTGAGCCCGACCACCGGCATGACGCCGGCCACGATTCAGGTTTCGGTCGACCCGGCCCGCATGGGAGGCCAGAGCGGCACCGTGACGGCCATGCTCAGCCTCAGCAGCACCGCGGGCGTAAATCTTCCCTCTCCGGTGCGCATCCTGGCGAATAACCATGAGCCCGACCAGCGAGGGATGGTCGTGGACGTGCCCGGAACCCTGGTCGACGTACTCGCCGATCCGGGTCGGAACCGATTCTACGTGTTGCGGCAGAACACCGACGAAGTGCTTGTGTTCGACGCGACCAGCTACGCCCAGATCGGTTCCATGCCGACCTACAACGTCCCGGCGGGTATGGCGATCACCTACGACCAGCGCTATCTCCTGGTAGCGTGTGCGCGCGCCCAGCTTGTCAGTGTCTTCGACTTACAGACCCTCCAGACGCTCGACCCCATCCGGATGCCGTCGGGTTACGAAGCGGTCTCGGTCGCCGCCTCCGCCACGCGGATTCTGGCCGTCGGACATTACTATGACGGAACCACGCACATCGTCAGCCTGGATGTTCCGAGCCGCACCGGCACGGTGTTGCCCTCCCTCGGCGTCTTCACAAATACGGTAAACAGCGACACCGTCGCGGCCAGTTCGCCGAATGGGGCCAACATTCTGGTCGCCGGCGCCGACGGAACCGTGATGCTTTACGACGCGACGCAGGATACGTTCGTGGCTTCGCGAAAGGATCTCGCCTCCTTGTCCGGCGCATACGCCGCCTCCGACTATCATCAATACGTCGCCGGAAACTACCTATTGAATTCCTCCCTGGTTCCGGCCACCCAACTGGAAACCAGCACCGGAACTTCATCCGGCTTTGCCTTCGCCGGCCAGACCGGATTTCGTTCGACCGTCCCTGTGTTGATCACCACAACCGGCGCCGGCTCGGGCTCGCCCCCCACATCCGGTTCCGGCACAGGGCCCGCCACCACCGTCTCCACCCCGAGCACCGCGGCGGGAACGATGGAGCGTGTCTCCATCGCGAGCGGGACGAGTGTCGGGCCGATGGTGAGTTCGGCGCACCTGGCCGAAGCGCCGCTCCTCGGCTCCATCAGCGCAGTCAATCTGTCGGGCTTCACGCGAACCATCGCCCCGCTCGCCAACCAGCAGGCGATTGTGAGCCTTTCGGTCTCTGGCTTCACCGTAGTGCCCTGGAACTTCGACGCCGGCGTGGTGCAACCCGTGATCGCAAGCGTCGTCAACGCCGCCGACAGCAGCCCCGCCCTCGCGCCCGGCGGCCTCGTCAGCGTCTATGGTCAAAACCTGAGCCCCGTGAATCAGGGCTCCACCGAGTTGCCGCTTTCCACCGCCATCGGCGAGAGCTGTCTCCTGGTAAACGGCTTCCCCATGCCCGTGCTGTTCGTCTCCGACACGCAGATCAACGCGCAGATGCCGTTCGAGGCGATCGGCGACGTCACACTCGTGCTTCATACCGCCGGAGGCGTCAGCGGAAACTATACCCTGCAGGTGCTGCCCGGCGCCCCGGCCGTGTTCCGTTCCGGTAGCGCCGGGCCGGTGACAAACATTCCCACCGTGGTCCGCATCTCGAACGGCCAGCTTGTCACCAACGCGAACCCGATCCACGCGCAGGACCAGCTCTCGATCTACCTGACGGGTCTGGGTGCAACACTGCCCTCGGTAGCCACCGGCCAGCCCGCCCCGTCGAACCCTTTGGCGATCACCATCGCGCCGCCCCTGGTCACCCTCGGCGGCGTACAACTGCCCGTCATGTATTCCGGACTCGCGCCGGGAGAGATCGGCGTCTACCAGATCAACGTCAGCGTTCCGCGCGGCGTTCCGGCCGGCATGTCGATCCCATTGCAAATATCGCAGGCGGGCGATTCGACTTCCCTCAATGTCCGGGTGCTGAATTAGACTCTCAAGCCCACTAACCTTCATGATGCATTGGCGTTTTGGATCGCTCATTCTTCTCCTCCTCGCCGCCGTCCCCCCTGCCGTCGCGCAGAACTGGGAAGTGGGCGGCGCGGTGGGAGGCAGTTTCTACACCAGCCAGACGGCGCAGTCGGCGGCCGGTTCGGCCAGCGCAACGCTCGCCCCCGGTGTGACCGGCGGCGCTTGGCTGGGCAACAACACCGGCGACCACCTCGGAGGCGAACTCCGTTACGACTTTTCGACCGGCAGCCTCAAACTATCCGGCAGCGGCGGCTCGGCCGAGTTCGCCGCCATAACCCAAAGTTTTCACTACGACTTCCTTTATCACTTCGCTCCTCGCAGCGCGCGCATCCGGCCGTTCGTGGCGGGCGGCGGAGGCGTCAAGATCTACACCGGCACCGGCCAGCAGCAGGCCTATCAGCCCCTCGAACAGATCGCCCTGCTGACCAAGACCAGCCAGGCGGCGGGGTTGGTGTCGGTCGGCGCAGGAATCAAATTCAATCTCTCCGAGCGCCTGCAGTTCCGCATCGAGGTGCACGATTATCTGTCGCCGTTCCCCACCAGCGTCATCGCACCCGCGCCCGGCGCCAGGATCTCAGGCTGGCTGCAGCAGTTCGTCCCCGGCTTCGGCCTCGCATACACGTTCTGACCAGGCGAATATGCCCGTCAGCGTTAGAATCAGGGCGTGAACGAAAGAACGTTTCAAGCCGGCCACGCCCACAAACTCGACGATCCGACGAGGCTCGAATGGCTGCCCCCGTCGGAAGTGCTCGACAGCCTGGCCGTGCAACCCGGCTCGATTGTCGCCGACATCGGCGCCGGCACCGGTTATTTCGCGATTCCCCTGGCGCGAGCCGTGGGCCCGAACGGCCGCGTCTTCGCGGTCGATTTTCAGCCCGCCATGCTCGCACGCATCCGCGCCAAACTCGACGCCGCCGATGCGCCGGCCAACATCGAATTAGTGGAAGGTTCGGCGGACCGCACTTCCCTGCACGAGGCAAGCTGCGATCTCGCGTTTTTCGCCAACATCTGGCATGAGATGGACGACCCGGCGGCGGTAATCGAAGAAGCAAGCCGCATCCTGAAGCCGGCAGGCCGCCTGGCCATCCTCGATTGGCGCAGCGATCGAAGTTCACCCCCTGGTCCGCCGGACGGCCATCGCCTCGCGGCCGCGGACGTCGCGGCCTCACTCCCTCGCAACGGCTGGAGCGTGGATACGAACCGGAACGTGGGCCACTACAGCTACCTCATTCAAGCCCACCGCAAATAGCCGCTGCCGCTTCACCTCTGCCGGTCCACGCCCACGGCTCCCCCTGAAACAATCTGCTCGAATCGGCGTACCCTAAAGAAGTACGGAGGGTCGAAAATGACATTGCGATGGATGATCGCCCTGGCTCTGGCGCCAGCCTGCCTCCTCGAAGCCGCCGATCCGCCCGCCCAGCCCGGCGTCCTGATCGAGTTGTTCACCAGCGAAGGTTGTTCGAGCTGTCCGCCGGCCGACGACCTCCTCGCAAGGATCGACAAAATCGGCCAGCAGAACGGCGCGGCCCTGGTCGTTTTGAGCGAACACGTCGATTACTGGAACAGCGATGGATGGACCGACCCCTACTCCTCGGCCGAATTCAGCAAGCGGCAGCAACG
The DNA here is from genome assembly GCA_027459465.1 of Bryobacterales bacterium. GTDB lineage: Bacteria > Acidobacteriota > Terriglobia > Bryobacterales > Bryobacteraceae > JAJYKC01. The sequence continues at coordinate 10,502 of DAIDIH010000306.1, forward strand.
CTACGCGCAGCGTTTTTCGGATCTCGGCGTCTTCACGCCGGAGATGATCGTTGACGGCGAGTCCGCCTTCGTAGGCAGCGACGGCCGGAAAGCGGAGCAGGAGATCATGAAGGCGATCGCCGGGGCCACACCCGATGTCCAGATCTCCGGCGCAGCCCGCGGCGCTGACGGCAGCGTAAGTTTCCTCGTGACAGCCCGCGGAAAAAAAGGAACGCGCGTGATGGTGGCCCTCGCCGATGCGCGCGACGCGACCCAAGTGCACCGCGGCGAGAACGCCGGCAGAACCCTCAGCCATGTCGCCGTCGTGCGCGAGCTCCGCGAGGCGGGCCGGATCGGCAAGGACGGCGAATACCGGCAGACCGTCCGGTTCGCTGTGCCGCCCGGCGCGGGCCAGGCCGGTCTCCGCGTCATCGCCTTCGAGTCGCAGGGCGAGGAGGGCAAAGTCCTCGGCGCCGCCGAAGCCCCCCTCTAGCCGCTTCCTGATACAAATCCTCGAACCGCCCTCCCGCTACGTTCAAATATCCACGCGCCCCCGGCCGGCGCCCGCCGCGGCGTCCCTTTTGTTTACAGGCACTTAAAACATGGCGCTCCAGTTGCGTTCTATTCGGACAGCGATGCCCGCTTCATCGAACTGCTTTTGCGAGGTACCCACAGCCATGAGAACGACACTTGTATTACTGGCCATCGCGGCGGCCCCGCTCGTTGGCCTGGCTCAGGACAACGGGAACGCCGCGGCTACCATGAAAAATCTCCAGGCGGCCTTCCGCGGCGAAAGCAACGCGCACCAGCGCTACCTCGCCTTCGCCCAAAAGGCGGACGAAGAAGAATACTCGGGCGTAGCCAGCCTTTTCCGCGCAGCGGCGCGCGCCGAAGAGATTCATGCGGCCAATCATGCCGCCGTCATTCGTAAGTTCGGCGGCGTGCCCGATGTGCAATTGGAAGAACCCGCGGTAAGATCGACGCGCGAGAACATCGAAGTCGCCATCAAAGGCGAAACCTACGAGCGCGACCAGATGTATCCCGATTTCCTCCGCCAGGCTGGCAGCGACGGCAACGCGCAGGCCGAACGGACCTTCACCCTCGCCTTGGCCGCCGAAACAGAGCACGCCAAACTCTTCCAGAACGCGCTCGACAATCTCGAGAGCTTCAGGGAAGCCAGAGTGTTCTACGTCTGCCCGGTCTGCGGATTCACGGCCAGCGAGCTGAACTTTGATTCCTGTCCAAGCTGCGCCACCCCCAAAGAGCAGTTCGAGCAGGTGAGGTAGGAGCGATTCCTGTGGCGGCGTTGCCTTCACTCCCGGGTTGGCAGGCCTTGCACCCCATCGTGATGCATATCGCGATTCCCGTGCTCGTGCTGGCGCCGCTGTTCATCGTGCTGGCGGTGGCCCGGCGCAAAGCGCCGAGCCTCCCATTCTTGCGGACGGCGCTGGCGTTGGTCGCCGCCGGCACGATCTTTTTGTACCTGGCGAGCGGCAACGCACCGGCGCTCGAACGTCTCGGCGATACCTCCTTCCGGCTCCGGGCGGTCCTGAACGAACATGTCGAACTGGCCGAGCTCACGCGAACCACCTTTACGGGGCTCACCGTGATCCTCGCGGCGATTGTATTTGCCCCGCGCCGGTTCCACGGCGGCACGGCGCGGCCCGCTCCGGCGGCGCTGCCCGTTGTCTACCTGCTGCTCTATGCGGCCGGCATCGTGATTCTCGCTCACACGGCCCGTCAAGGCGCCCAACTGTCTCGCGAACTCGACGCCGCGGTCTCCGCGCCCACCTCCCCGCGCGTGGTCCAAGTTCGGACCTCCAACGGCGACTGAGCCGCCGCTCAGTCCTTGCTCGCCCGAATCTCAAACTTGCTGAGCTTGTACGAAAGGTCGCTCCGGGACAGTTGTAGCCGGCGCGCCGCTTCGGCCTGCACACCATCGCTCGATCGCAGCGCTCTCTGTATCAAACGCTTCTCGATATCGTCCAGAAAGTCGCGGAGAGCAAGCGACTCCGGCATACCATCGATCCAGGAATACGAATTGTTGACGCCCGGAGCCGCGGGTTGCCCCGGAGCCAGCGGAAAATCTTCCGGCCCCAGCTCCGTCGCCGTCGACAGGATTAACGCCCGCTCGATGAGATTGCGCAGCTCGCGAATGTTGCCCGGAAAATCGTACCGCCGCAACTTCTCCATCGCCTTCGCGCTGATTCCGCGCTGAGGCACTTTGAGCTCCTGCGCCACCTGCCGGCCGAACAGGGCGCAGAGCCCGGGCAAATCTTCCCGCCGCGCCCGAAGGGGCGGCAGCGCGATCGGCACCACCGCAAGCCGGTAGTACAGATCCTGGCGGAACGTGCCCCGGCGCACGTCATCGGCTAGGTCCCGGTGTGTCGCCACCAGCACGCGCGTATCGACATCCCGCGGCTTCGTCGAACCCAGACGCAGTACCTTCCCCTCCGCCAGAACCCGCAGCAACTTGGCCTGCGCGGCCGGAGACGTCTCGCCCGCTTCATCCAGGAAGAGCGTGCCCTCGTGCGCCGCTTCGAACAGCCCCGGCCGCGCGCGATCGGCGCCCGTAAACGCCCCCTTCTCATGGCCAAACAACTCGCTCTCCAGAAGCGTCTCCGTGAACGCCGCACAGTTGATCGCCAGAAACGGCTTCTGCGCCCGCGGGCTGCTCTTGTGAATCGCGCGCGCAACCAGTTCCTTTCCCGTGCCCGTTTCCCCGGTGATCAGCACCGTCGCGTTCGTCGGAGCCACCCGGCTGATCATCTCCCGAAGCGCAAGGATCGCCGGACTCTCCCCGAAAATCTCCGAGGACCCTTCCAGCCGGTCCACCGTGAACTTCAGCAGACCGTTTTCTCT
>DAIDIH010000307.1 GCA_027459465.1 Bryobacterales bacterium
GTCGTGTTCGGAGAAGTACTGGTCGATGCGGGAGTCGATTTGGTTGACGTCGTTGGAGGAGCTGCGGTTGACGTTGAAGTTGTTGTAGAGGCCGGGCTGGGTGGGGGCGGGCATGAGTTGGAGGAGTTTGACGGCGTTGGGGTCGAGGCGGCTGGCGGGGATGGTGTTGCCGGGGAAGGGTTGGCGGATGTAGGCGCCGCTCGAGTTGGTGGCGGTGGTGGTGGGATCGAAGATGGTGCCGATGGGGTACTGGTTGCCGTTGGCGTCGGTGAGGTGGCCGGTTTGGAGGGCCATGAGGTCGGAGAAGTTGGTGTAGCCGCTCGCGGCTTCGGCCTGGGTGGGGACGGTGGCGGTTTGGGGGACGGCTTGGCGGATGCGGGTGCCTTCGTAGTCGGCGAAGAAGAAGGTTTTGTTTTTGATGACGGGGCCGCCGATGGTGGCGCCGAACTGGTTTTGGCGGAAGGCACCTTTTTGGGAGCCGGTGGCGTTCTGGAAGAAGTCGGCGGCGTCGAGGGCGTCGTTACGGAGGAACTCCCAGAGGCTGCCGTGGAACTCGTTGGTGCCGGATTTGAGGCTGGCGTTGAGGACGGCGCCGCCCGCGCGGCCGAACTCGGCGCTGAAGGAGTTGGTTTGGAGCTTGAACTCGGCGATGGCGTCGATGGGGGGTTTGAGGACGTAGGCGGCGCCGCTCAAGAAGTCAACGGAGTTGCTGTTGTTGTCGATGCCGTCGAGGAGGTAGTTGTTCTGGTCGGCGCGAGTGCCGTTGGCTTCGAACCAGCCGTTGGCGTTGAGGCCGCGGCCTTCGGGCTGGCCGGCGTTGACGCCGGTGGTGAGGCGGGCGAGGAAGGTGTAGTTGCGGCCGTTGAGGGGAAGGTCGTTGACGGACTGAGTGCCGATCACCTGGCCAACGGAGCCGGATTCGGTTTGCAGAACCGGGGCCTGGGCGCTGACGTCGACGGTGGTGGTGACTTCACCGGGCGAGAGGATGAAGTCGACGACGAGTTGCTGCTGGATGTTGAGCTGTTGGCCGGTTTTGCGTTGTTTTTTGAAGCCGGTCTGTTCGACCTCGACGGTGTAGGAGCCGATGCGGAGGGGGGTGAAGACGTAGTTGCCGGAGCTGGAGGTGGTGGTGGATTGGGTGAAGGAGGTTCCTTCGTTGAAGAGGGTGACTTTAGCGCCGGGGACGATGGCGCCGGTGGAGTCGCGGACGGTGCCGAGGATGGTACCTGTATCGACTTGCGCCTGGAGGGACGAAGCCGCAAGAATCAAAGCAAGTGTTGCCAGAGGAGCGCTGACGCGAGCACGAAGCATGGTGCAACCGACCTTCCTTTCCCCAAAGTCCGATGAAAGCGATCTGTGATGGGGATGTTGTTTGAGGAAGGCTATCATGGAAAAATACTATTGTCAACGTACACGGCAATCGACATCGTCACTGATCGGCGAATCAGTAGCTTACACGGGATTTTTCTGATGCACTGCCGATCAACGTACACGGAACGGGGAGAAGTTCGTGAGAGAACCAAATAAGCCATCCGGAATCAAAGACATAGCTAAGGCATTGGGAGTTTCGATCGGGACAGTGGACCGGGCGTTGCATGGGCGGCCGGGGGTGAATCCGATTACGCGGACTCGGGTCCTGCGGATGGCCAAGGAACTGGACTATCACCCGAACGTGGCGGCGCGGAACCTGAAGTTGAAGAAGAAGATCGTGATTGCGGTTTTGCTGCCCGAGGAGATCGCGTCGTTTTACGATGTTTTGCGCGAGGGGATCCGGGAGGCGGCGCGGCCGTTTGAGTCGACGATCGAGTTGCAGTTCCGTTCGTATCCGCGGCTGGGGGAAGGGGACGCGGCGTTGTTCGAGCAGGCGCTGGAGCAGGGGGCGAACGGGATCATTCTGGCGCCTGGGCGGCCGGATGCCCTGAAGACGCTGATCCGGAGGGCGGCGCGGAACCGGGTGCCGGTGGTGTGCGTGACCACCGATGCGCCGGGGACGGAGCGGCTGGCGACGGTTTCGAGCGACGCCTATACGAGTGGGTCGATGGTGGCGGAGTTGCTGAGCCGGTGTCTGCCGCGCGGGGGCGAAGTGCTGATTGTGACGGGGGATTTGGGCACGTACGACCATGCGGAGAAAGTGCGGGGGTTCCGGGAGATGCTGGGGCGGATGTCGAGCGGGCTGAGCGTGGCCGAGGTTATAGAGGCGCATGACGATCCGGAGCTGGCGTACCGGATGACGGCGGAGAGCCTGGCGCGGCGGCCGGAGTTGAGCGCGGTGTATGTGAGCACGGCGAACTCAATGCCGGTGGTGCGGGCGCTGGATGAGCGGGGGGTGTTGGGGCAGGTGACGGTGATGACGACGGACTTGTTTCCGACGCTGGCGCCGCTGATCCGGAGCGGGAAGGTGATGGGGACGGTGTATCAGCGGCCGCGGGCGCAGGGGCGGATGGCGTTCCAGGCGCTGTATCAGTTTCTGGTGGAGGGCAACTGCCCGCAGGTGCGGCATCGGGTGCCGCCGCACGTGATTTTGCGGAGCAATCTGGAGTTGTTTCTGGAGATTTTGCCGGGGGATTTTGAGGAGGCGGTGGGGCCGCTGGAGGGGGTGGAGGGGGGACAGGAAGGTTGACAGGGCGTCCGGTAACGTACACACTACTCCTATGTCCTCACGCCGTAATTTTCTCGCCGGGTCGGCCGTATTGGCTGCCGGCGCTTTGGGAGTAAGTCCGGTTGAGGGCGCGCCGCGGCCGGCGAGGGCGGTGGAGACGGAGGAGTGGAGTTTGTGCGGGGACTGGCGGTTCCGCACGGATGCGGCCGGGAGCGGGGAAGCCGACCATTGGTTTGCGGACGCGGCTCCAGCGGGGGAGTGGGACACGGTGGCGGTGCCGCATACGTGGCAGATCGATGAGCGATATGTGGAATACCGGGGCGTGGCGTGGTACCGGCGGGAGTTCGACGCTTTGCCGGGTTGGCAGGGGATGGCGGTACGGGTCGAATTCGAGGCGGTGTTTCATTCGGCGCGGGTTTGGGTGAACGGGGTGCTGGTTGGGGAGCATCTCAAGAAGGGCTACACGGCGTTTGCGTTCGACATCACGCGCCTGGTGCGGTACGGCCGCCCGAACGTGATTGCGGTTCGGGTGGACAACGCATTTAACGAGGCCATGCTGCCACGGGGGCGGTCGAGCGACTGGGCGCACGATGGGGGGATTTTCCGGCCGGTCGAACTGCTGATTACGCCGGAGGCGTTCGTGGAAGCGGCGGACGTGGATACGGTTCCGGATTTCGCGCGAGGGAGTGCGCGGCTGGACATTACCGTGCATGGGCGGAACGCGGGCGGACGGGGGTGGAAAGGCGCGGCCGGGGCGAGGGTGATCGAGCGGGAGACGGGGCTGATTGCGGCTTCGAAGGAGAATGCGGCGGAGATGGAGGTGGCCGCGGGCGCGGGAGGAGTTAGTAAGTTCGCGGTCGAGTTAGACCATGCTAAGTTCTGGCATTTTGACCATCCGGCGCTATATGACCTGGAAGTTACTCTGGGTGGCGAGGCGGGGCACCGGTTCCTGACGTCGTTCGGGGTGCGCAAGTTCGAGGTCCGGGGGCAGGGGCTGTATCTGAACAACGAGCGGGTGCGGCTGATGGGCGCGGAGAGGATGGCGGGGAGCAATCCGGAGTATGGGATGGCGGAGCCGGAATCCTGGATTGTGCGCGACCATGACGATTTGAAGTATCTGAACTGCGTGTTCACGCGTGTGCACTGGCCGCAGGATAAGCGGGTGCTGGAGTACTGCGACGAACACGGCATTCTGATTCAGACGGAGGTGCCGGCGTGGGGTCCGAACACGTTCGCCGGGATGACGGGCGAGCCGTCGCAGGACATTCTCGAAAACGGGCTGGAGCAGTTGCGCGAGATGGTGTCCCGGGACCGGAACCATCCCTCGATCGGCTCATGGGGCGTGTGCAACGAGATCAACGGGCAGAATCCGCCGGCGTACGCGTTCGCCAAGCGGATGTATGAGGAGGCAAAGAAGATCGATCCGGGGAGGCTGGTGAGTTACGCGTCCCATTCGTTGTTCCACACGCCGGGCAAGGATGTGGCCGGGCTGATGGACTTCGTGATGATGAACGAGTATTACGGGAGCTGGCAGAAGGGCGGGCCGGAGGATCTGAGGAAGACGGTGGACGGGGTGCACGCGGCGTTCCCGGACAAGCCGATTGTGATTAGCGAGTACGGCTACTGCGCTTGCACGGCGGACCGACCGGAGGGCGACCAGATGCGGCGCGAGGTGCTGGCGGCGCAAGATGAGGTGTTCCGCGAGCGGGATTACATGGCAGGACTGATTTTCTTCTGTTACAACGATTACCGGACGCACGTGGGCGACCGGGGATTGGGCGTGATGCGGCAGAGGGTGCATGGCGTGGTGGACTTATACGGCGAGCCGAAGGGTTCTTATGAGCTGCTGCGGACGGAGTCGAGTCCTATCGCGGCGCTGAAGGTGGAAGGGAATCCGAAGGAATTGAAACTGACGGTGCGGACGCGGGCGCATGTGCCGAGTTACGTTTTGCGGGGGTATAAGCTGCGCGGTGTTTACTACGGCTCCGGGGAGATTCCGGTGGAGCGGAAGGAAGTCGATTTACCCGACTTATCGCCGGGACAGGCGGTGGATGTGAGCATGGCGTTCAGCGAGGCGATGCCGCTGAAGATCGAGTTTGACATATTGCGGCCGGAGGGCTTTTCGGCTTATTCCCAGACCTGGAAGCTGTGAAACCGTGAAGCCGTTCGAGTTGCCGCGAGCGCCGCGCACGCTGGAAGGTCCGGTGAAGGCATGGGCCGAAGCGGTGTGCATACCGGCTTATGAGCCGCTGGCGCCGGACAAGAACCCGATGTTTCTGGACAAGCGGGTGTACCAGGGCTCGAGCGGGCGCGTGTATCCGCTGCCTTTCATCGACCGGATTTCGACCGAGCGGAAAGATAAGTGGTGGAACGCGGTACATATCGAGAACGAGTATCTGCGGGTGATGTTGCTGCCCGAGATCGGCGGGCGGATTCACGCCGGGCTGGACAAGACGAACGGATACGATTTTTTCTACCGGCAGAACGTGATCAAGCCGGCGCTGGTGGGGCTCGCCGGGCCGTGGATTTCGGGCGGAGTGGAGTTCAACTGGCCGCAGCATCATCGTCCAGCGACGTTCATGCCGGTGGACTATCACATAGAGGAGCACGGCGACGGGTCGCGGACGGTGTGGCTGAGCGATTACGATCCGATGCTGCGGATGAAGGGGATGCACGGGGTATGTTTGCACCCGGGCAGCGCGCTGCTGGAGTTGAAGGTCCGGCTTTACAACGGGACGCCGCTCGTGCAGACGTTTCTGTGGTGGGCGAACGCGGCGGTGCGGGTGCATGAGTTGTACCAGTCGTTTTTCCCCGAGGACGTGCACTTCGTGGCCGATCATGCCAAGCGGGCGATGAGCACGTTTCCTTTGTGCGAGGGTGTTTACTACGGCATAGATTATGGGGCTCGGGGACGAAACGGGAAGGCGGCGGCGGCGCGGGGCGAGAAGTATGTTCCGACGGGAACTTATGCGCCGAACGATCTAAGTTGGTATGCAAACATACCCGTGCCGACTTCTTACATGGCGCTGGGTTCGCAGGAAGATTTTTTCGGCGGATACGACCATAAGTTCGAGGCTGGGGTGGTGCATGTGGCCGAACACCGGATCGCGCCGGGGAAGAAACAGTGGACGTGGGGCAACCATGCGTTTGGGCGGGCGTGGGACCGGAATCTGAGCGACGATGAAGGGCCGTATATCGAGCTGATGGCGGGAGTGTATACGGACAATCAGCCTGACTTTTCGTTTCTGGCGCCGGGGGAGACGAAGGCGTTTCAGCAGTATTGGTATCCGATCCAGAAGATTGGTCCAGCGCAGAAGGCGAATACGGAGGCAGCGGTCAGTCTGAGGGTGAGGGGCGGCGTGGCCCGGGTGGGAGTTTGCGTGACGCGTGCGTTGGATGGAGCGGCGGTTCGTCTGCTCTATGGGCCGAGCGTGATCGGCGAGTGGGTGAGGGATCTCAAGCCAGGTGCGCCTTTGGTGGAGGAGTTGCGGTTGCCGGAGGGTGTGGAAGATGCCGGTCTAACGCTGGCGGTCGATGAGCGCGGGGGCGAGGAAGTGATCCGGTACGAGCGGGTGAAGCGGGAGGCGGGGAAGCCGCCGGCGCCGGCAAGCGAGCCGTTGCCGCCCGCGCAGATGGCGAGCGTGGATGAGCTTTATGTGACGGGGATGCACCTGGAGCAGTACCGGCACGCGACGCGAAGGCCGGAGGACTACTGGCGCGAGGCGTTGCGGCGGGATGCGGGGGATGGGCGGTCGAACAATGCGCTGGGACTTTGGCATCTGCGGCGGGGCGAGTTCGCGATGGCCGAGGAATGTTTCCGCCGGGCGATTGCGAGGCTGACACAGAGGAATCCGAATCCGTATGACGGGGAGCCGTACTACAACCTGGGCTTGGCGCTTCGGTATCGCGGGAAAGACGAGGAAGCATACGACGCGTTATTCAAGGCGACATGGAACAGCGCGTGGCGGGGGCCGGCGTATTTGGCGATCGGGGAGATGGAGGCGAAGCGCGGGAGGTGGCGAGCGGCGCTGGCGCACGTTGAGGAGGCACTTCTCAACGGGGCGATGCACCTGAAGGCGCGCAACGTGGCCGTTGTGGCGAGGCGTAAGTTGGGCGACGCGGCGGGAGCGGAGAAGTTACTCGAAGAAACTCTGGCGCAAGACCCGCTGGATGCATGGGCGCTCTATTTGAGAGAGCCGTGGGCGCGGATGACGAATGCGGTGCGGATCGATTTGGCGTGCGATTACGAGCGTCTGGGTTTGTACGACGAGGCGACGGCGATTCTTACGGCGTGCGACCGGGGGGCGAAGGACGGCACGGCGCCGATGGTATTCTACGCGGCGGCGTACTGCCAGACGAAGGCGGGAAACCGGGAAGCGGCGGCGAAGTTCCGGCGGGAAGCGGAGGCGGCGCGGCCGGACTACTGTTTTCCGAGCCGGCTGGAAGAGATTCTGATGCTGGAGGCGGCGATGGAGGCGAATCCCCGGGATGGGCGCGCGGCGTATTATTTGGGCAACCTGTTCTATGACCGGCGGCGGCATGCGGAGGCGATTGCGCTGTGGGAGCGGGCGGCGGAACTCGAGCCGGGGTTTCCGACGGTGTGGCGGAACTTAGGCATTGCGTACTTCAACGTGACGGGCGATGCGGGGAAGGCGCGGGCAGCGTTTGACCGGGCGTTTGCGGCCGGAGCGGGAGACGCGCGGGTTCTCTACGAGCGGGACCAGCTTTGGAAGCGGACGGGGGAGCGGCCGGAGCGGCGGCTGGAAGAGATCGGGAGGTTTCCGGAGTTAGTGCGGCAGAGGGACGACTTATCGGTGGAGTTAGCCGCGCTGTATAACCAGACGGGTGCGCCGGAGAAAGCGTTGGCGGTGATGGAGGGGCGGCGGTTCCAGCCGTGGGAAGGCGGCGAGGGATTGGCGCTGGGGCAGTTTGTGGCGGCGCAGGTGGCGCTGGCGAGGCGTGCGGTTTCCGAGCGGGACTTCGGGGAGGCGATCCGGCGTTTGGAGCGGTCGCTCGATCCACCGGAGAGCCTGGGCGAGGCGTGGCATCCGCTGGCGAGCCGGAGTAACATCTTTTACTGGCTTGGCGCCGCCTGCCAGGGCGCGGGAGACGAGGCGGCGGCGCGGCAATACTGGGGCATGGCGGCGGAAGAGCGCGGGGATTTTCAGCAGATGGCGGTGCAGGAGTTTTCCCCGATGAGTTACTACAGCGGACTGTCGCTGGCTTGTCTCGGCAAGACGGAGGAAGCCCGGCGGATGTTCGAGCAGATGCTGGAGTACGCGAAAAACCTGCGGACGACGGTGCCGAAGATCGACTATTTCGCCACTTCGCTGCCCCTGATGCTGCTGTTCAACGATGATTTGCGAAAGCGCAACGAGGTGACAGCAGCGTTTCTGGCGGCGCAGGCGAAGTTGGGGCTGGGCGAAAAGGCGGAAGGGTTGGAGTTACTGCGAGGCGTGCTTTCGGCGGACCGCAATCATGCGGGGGCGGCGGACCTGATAGCGGAACTCGAACTCGAGGCGGAACCTCGCTCCGCCGCGAGGAACTGAGGGCCTTGGTGCACGACGGGCGCGCATTCGCGGGTCAGGCGGCGAGCGGCATCGAGTACCGCACCGGGTATACCTGGATGATTGCGACCGTGGCCGCGCTGGGCGGTTTGCTGTTCGGCTACGACTGGGTGGTGATCGGCGGGGCGAAGGCGTTTTACGAAACTTACTTTCAACTGCACTCAGCGGAGCTGATCGGATGGGCGAACAGTTGCGCGCTGTTAGGTTGTCTGATCGGCTCGGTGATGTCGGGAGTGATGGCGGACCGGTTCGGACGGAAGCCGCTGCTGATTCTCTCGGCGTTTCTGTTCGCGGCGTCGTCGGTGTTGACGGGGTGGGCGCCGGAGTTTGCCTGGTTTGTGACGTGGCGGATCTGCGGGGGCGTAGCGATCGGAATCGCGTCGAACGTATCGCCGTTGTACATCGCCGAAATTAGTCCTGCGGCGTGGCGCGGGCGCCTCGTGGCGCTGAACCAATTGACCATCGTCGTGGGGATTTTGGCGGCGCAGGTGGTGAACTGGCTGATTGCGGACGCGGTGCCTGAAAACGCGACGGCGGAGATGATCCGGCTGTCGTGGAACGGGCAGGCGGGGTGGCGGTGGATGTTCACGGCGGTGGCGGCGCCGGCGCTGGTGTTCTTCGCGAGCGCGTGGATTGTTCCGGAGAGCCCACGGTGGCTGCTGCGGCGGGGGCGGACGGAGGCGGCGCGGAAGACGCTGGAGCGGATCGGAGGGGAGACGCATGCGGCGCGGTCGCTTGCCGAGATCGAGGAGACGCTTCATGCGGGGCCAGACGGTGGAGGAGGTTGGACGCATCTGCGGACGCGGGCGATGGGCAAGATCCTTCTGGTTGGCGTGGGGCTGGCGGTTCTGCAGCAGTGGTGCGGGATCAACGTGATTTTTAACTACGCCGAGGAGATTTACCGCGGCGCGGGGTACGGGATCAGCGGGATGCTGTTCAACGTGGTGATTACGGGGGTGGTGAACCTGGTGTTCACGCTCGTGGCGCTGGGATTTGTGGACCGGACCGGGAGGCGGTCCCTGATGCTCGTGGGCTGCGGCGGGCTTGCGGTGTCGCATCTGCTGATCGGCTTTGCGTACATGGCGCAGTTGCGGGGCGCGACGGTGCTGGTGCTGACGCTCTGCACGATCGGATGCTACGCGATGACGCTGGCGCCGGTTACGTGGGTGTTGATTTCGGAGATATTCCCGAACCGGGTTCGCGGGGCGGCGGTGTCGGTATCCGTGTCGGCGTTGTGGATTGCTTCCTTCCTTCTGACTTACACGTTCCCGCTGCTCGAGCGGAGCGTGGGGCAGGCGGGGACTTTCTGGACTTACTCAGGGTTCTGCGTGGCGGGGTTCGTGTTTGTGTACGGTTCGGTGCGGGAGACGAAGGGGAGGACGCTCGAGGAGATCGAGCGGGGATTCGATTTGCCGGCGTAGTGGGGCGGGTAGTTACTTTGGCGCGGAGGCGGGGAGGAGGTTAATCGAGCTTCGGAATCCGGTCATGGAATTTGGTCAAATATAGAATCGGAGGAGCAATTATGACCGTGCCGCACACCTCGGCGACCGATGCACAGCTCTCGCAGTCCGTCGAAAGGACGCCTGTCGAAATCCTGAGCCGCTACCGCTCCAACCGCAACTGGCGCTACTACGAGAAGGAGTGGATTTACCGTCGCATTCCAGTTCAGGGGAAGACGGTGCTCGACTTTGGCTGCGGTACCGGCGAGATCTCCACGCAATTGGCCGCCCTCGGAGCTGAGAAGGTGCTGGCCCTTGACGTGGCGCCGGGACTGCTGGATATGACCCGTCGGCGCGCGATCGCTGACGGCGTGTCCGACCGGGTGGAGACGATCTGTGGGAGTGTGGAGAACCTGGCGCCGCAGCCAGTGGACACTATCGTGAGCTTTGCGGTGCTGCACCACTGCTTCCCGCTAGATCGTAGTGTTCCAGCCATTCTCGGTTGGCTCAAACCGGGCGGATATTTCGTGGCGAGTGAGCCGGTGACGTACAGCCGGACGCTTGACTGGCTGCGTGATCGTAGTGGGGTTCCGACCGGGCCGCTCGATCCTGGCGAGCGGAAACTGAACGAAAAGGACGTGGCCTATTTACGGTCGCTCTTCTCCGAAGTCCGCGTTGTTCACTTCCGGCTTCTCGGCAGGCTCACAAGGCTTTTCCCGAGAGCCGACTTTGCGTTACGGGTCCTAGATCGGCTTCTGCTCAGCATCCCAGGGGCGTGGCGTTTTGCCGGTATCGCCGTGATCGTTGGGAAAAAGTAGATAAGCTGCTCGGGGACGCCGATCACAATGGAATCCGCGGGCGCACGACAAAAGAGCGATTCGGACAGGCGACGGGCATTTTGCGGTGCTTACGACGTAGCTAAAGATCCGGAGGGAGGCAGCAACGGAGAGCGATGATCGAAGGCCAAAGAGTGCGTTAGCTACGTCACTGGGGCGGTGCTTGACATGCAATCGGCCGACGATCGGAACCGCTTCCGGAGAAAATGACGCAACCATGGCCGTGGCTTAGCATGCCGGCGATCCTTGCCGGAGCTATTGCGGCTGCGAGTTTTTCCCATTGGGTTGTGGAACGTCCGGCGCTCGCGCTTCGGCAGCGATTCAGCCAGCCCCGGCGTGCCGTGGTCTGATAACTTCCGCGATTGTGCACTTACTCGCGTGGTGCGCTGGGACGTAGTTACTTTGGCGCGGAGGCGGGGAGGAGGATCCCGACGCCGGTGGTTTTGGGTTGGGCGAGAGCGTCGTCCAATGGCCGGGGTTCTTTGTGGCAGGTGGTGCATTGGGCGAAGCTGGGTTTGTTGTTTTGGCGGGCGAGAGTGACGTGGCACCCGATACAGAGCGTGTGCATAGCTTCGACGTAGCCGACGGTCTGATAAGTCTTGACCTGGATGGTGGAGCCGGGCGGGATCAGATCCTTGTGGCACTGGTCGCAGGTTTTGACGTTGGAGGCGGTGCGGGGATGAGCGGCGTCGTGGCACTGGCCGCAAGAGAGGTTGGCGCCGGAGGAGGCGGCATGCCAATCGTGCCGGAAGCCGTCGGAGGGGAGATACATATCGCGATGACATTCGTAACAACCGGAGTTTCGGTCGCGGGGTAAGTTCATGTGGTGGCATTTGACGCAGGAGGTGTCGCCGCCGAGTTTTGCTTCGATTCTGGCGTGGGGGAAGGCGACGCCATAGCCGTTCAGATTGCCGTCGATCCAGAGTATGTCGCCGCCGCGGGCCCGATGGACGGACTGCCGAGGGATGCCGCGGCTGAAGGCGGGCCTTGGTGCGAGGAGGGCGAAGCCGACGGAGGCGGCGAGAACGAAGGCGAGGGAGTAAATGGTGCGGGAGGCGACGGCGGGAGTGCCGAGCCAGGTAGTTCCGACGGGGTCGAAGCGCGGGGGATTGAGGGGCGCAGCTTCGGGGTCAACCGGGCGCTGCTCCCAGACGTTGAAGCGCTCGATGAGGAAGAGGAAGATCAGGGTTGCGGTAGAAACGACGCCAGCGGTGATGGCGATTTCGGTCCACGCGGGGAAATAGAAGGGCGCGCCGGCGGGCAGGTGGGCGAGACCGCCGACGTCGATGCGGTTGAGAACGATGCCGGAGACGCCGAGAAACGCGGCCGCGAATTGGCCGGCGTGGGAGGAGCGGACGCGCGGGAGGGAGAAGAGAATCGCGGGGACGGCGATGAGAGTGACTTCGAGCCAGAAGAGGAAGGTGTGCCAATCCGGGGCGGCGAGATAGCGGGCGTCGCCGTGTAAGATCAGGTCGGCGAAGCGGAGGACGAGATAGCCGATGAGAATATACCGGGCGAAGTTACCTAAGGAGGCGAGGGTATCGGTTTCCGGATCGCGGCCGTAGAAGTACGACGTGCAGTGGCTCTCGAAGATGACCATCATGAGGCCGAGAGAGATGGCGGAAGTTAGAAACAGGATCGGGAGGATGGGGGAATACCAGAGCGGGTGGACCCGGTAAGGCATGATGAGGAACAGCGAACCGAGAGAAGACTGATGGAGCGTAGAGAGGCCGATGCCGAGGATGACGAGGGGCAGGCGGACTTTCAAGAGCGCGTGATAGAGATTGCGGAGTTTCGGGAAGGACTCGGCGGGGACGGGGAGGAACTCGAGTAAGAGGACGGATAAGTAGAGCATGACGCACCAGCCGACCTCGAAGAGCGGCGAGTGCGGGTTCCAGAAGACGATCATGTGCCAGATGTTCCAGGGCAGGCCGAGATCGAAGAGGAGGCCGACGGCGACGGCGGCGTAGCCCAGGAACGCGGTGGCGACGGCGGGGCGGACGATGGAGTGGAAGCGTTCGAGATGGAAGATATAGACGGTGGCGGTGAGGATGAAGCCGCCGGCGGCGAGAGCGACGCCGCCCATGACGTCAAAGCCGATCCAGAGGCCCCAGGGGAAGGCGTCGGAGAGGTGGGTGACGGGTCCGAGGCCGAAGAGGAAGCGCGCGGTGGCGACGGCGAGGGCGAGGCCGGTGATGGACCAGAGGACGAGTTTGAGACGCCGGATTCTATTCATCGGGGCCCTCGGACTGCCGTTTCATGCGGCGGGTGATGATCCAGTTGACGGCGGCCATGGCGGCGACGGCGCCGGTAAAGGCGAAGGGGACGGACTCCATGGCGTGTTCGGTGGTGGTGGGGACGGGAATGGTGGGCAGCGACTCGGCACCGGTGAGGAAGCCGAGGTCAACGTTTGAGATATAGATGACCGAGGCGCCGCCGAGTTCGGACTCCCCCCAGACTTTTTCCTGGTAGAGACCGGGTTGGGTGGCGATGCGGCGGTGGGCTTCCTGGAGTAATTCGTCGCGGCCGCCGAAGATGGTGGCCTGAGTGGGGCAGGCTTCGGTGCAGGCGGGTTGAAGGCCCCTGGCGATGCGGTCATTACAGAGAATGCATTTGCGGACGTGAGGAACGACCTGGTCCCACTCGTAGCGGGGGATGCCGTAGGGACAAGCCATCATGCAGTAGCGGCAGCCCATGCACTTGTTGCTGTCGTAGACGACGGCGCCAGTTGGGGACTTAGTAAGTGCTCCGACGGGGCAGGCGGAGACGCAGGCGGGATCGAGACAATGGCGGCACTGTTTACGGACGAAGGAATCGGAGGGGCCCTGGACGATGGAGGTCCAGTTACGGGCGGTAAGTCCGTCGTCGCGGTCCCAGCGGCGGGGAGCATCGGGGGGAAGGTTGTTTACTTTCTTGCAGGCGATGACACATTCATTGCAGCCGATGCATTTGGTAGTGTCGGTGAGGATGGCGGCTTTCATTTGGCGACGACCTCCGGCGGCGTTGGCGTTGGGGCCGATTCCGCAGCACGGGCATTTTGAATCCAGCAGGGGCGTTCGGCGTATCCGAGGGTCGCAGCGACGCGGTCCCCCGAGCCGGGCGCGAACTTCCAGGCGATCGCGGTGGTCAGCGGAGAAAAGGGCAGGAGGACGCAGTGGGCGATTTTTGTGAACGGGATGAGGAGCATGACGAGGGCGGCGGAGTAGACGTGGACGAACATCAGGCGCTGATAGCCGGCGGCACTGAGCGGGGCGTGGGAGAGCAGGTAACCGGAGAGGAAGGGGAGAACGAGAAGGAAGGGCCAGAGGTAGTCCTGGGCGCGGCTGATAGCTCGCATGCGGCGGCCGGCGATGCGAGCGATGAGTAAGGCGAGGCCGGTGAAGATGGTGAGAAGCGTTAGCCAATCGACGGCTTTTGCAGCGATGGAGGGCCAGGCGAAGCCGACGGCGGCGCGCCAGATTTGGATATGGGCGAGGAGGAAGGGCGGGACGATGAGAAGGCCGATGTGAAAAAGAAATGAGATGGTGCTGTAGACAGGGCGCTTACGCCAGAGGCGGCCGGCGGGCAGGAGCCAGGCGAAGGTTTCAGCGAGGATGGCTTTGGTGTTGAGCGACCGGTCGGCGAGGCGGGACCAGGCTTCGGCGATGTTTTGCAGGGTTAGCAGCACGGCCCGGAGCAGGCCGAGGAGCATCAGGGAGAAAGCAAGCCGGAACAACGGCCCGCGTCCGAACTCGACCCAGGTATCCACTTACAGGTCACCTCAGCTTAGTAAACACGTCATTCATAGACGATGGCTTTGTACAACAGGTCATGCAGACCGACGATGCGGCAGTCGATTTTGTGTTCCTCCATGAGTTCGCGCAACTGTTTTTTGCAGTTTGCACAGGGGGCGATGCAGTATTTGGCGCCGGTGGCCCGGATTTGTTCGGCTTTGGCGCGGCCGCCGACGAGAGTCCGGAATGGACGGATTTCATCGATAGAGACCGTGCCTCCCCCGCCGCCGCAACAGATGTTTTCTCGCCCGCTGGGGGTCATTTCGACGTAGTTGGGGCAGAAGGCGCGGATCAGTTCGCGGGGTTGATCGACAATCCAACCGGAGCGGGCGATATTGCAGGGGTCGTGGTACGTTACCGGATCGAGAATGGCCTGGGGGTTGAGTTTAAGCTTGCCGCCTTTCCATGCCTGATGGGCGTACTCGATGATGTTGACGACAGGCAGAGGTTTGGATGCAAGACAGTAGGCGGGATAGAACTGCTTGGCGCAGCGCGAGGCGTGGCCGCACTCTCCGATGAGGATTTTGCGGGCGCGGAGCCGGGTGGCTTCGGCTTCTACTTTGTGGAGTACGTGTTCGAGAATCTGGTCGTTATAGAAGAGACCGTAGTTGATGGCGTCGAAATAAGCCGACCCTATGGTCCAACTGTCGCCGGTGGCTTTAAGGAGGGCGCCGATTCCCATGATGGTTTCGGCTTCCATAATGTAGTCGGAGACCGGGGCGAGGAAAAGATATTCGGCGTCGAACTGGTCAACGGGGAAAGAGGCTTCGATTCCCTGCTCGTCGCGCAGTTCGTCGGTGAGAAATTCCAAGGTGTCCTGCAAGGCGGGGAGCGGAACGGCGGAGGTGTTGCCGGTCTGGCCGGCAAGTTGTTCCCGGACGCTTACGGCGAGGGCGCGCGGGGCGACGCCGATTTCGGAGAGGATATAACGGCCGAGGTGGGTGAGGAGGCCGTGATCGATGCCCATGGGACATTCGAGGCTACAGCGGCGGCAGGCCGTGCAGTCGTAGAAGGTTCCGGCCATGCGCTGGATGTCAGAGTCAGTGAGGCCGGGGTCGCCGAGCAGACGGCCTTGCAGGATGCCGGCCATCGTGAAATGGCGCCGGTAGACCTTCAGAAGCAGTTCGGAGCGGTAACAGGGGATGTCGTGGGTGTTGCCGGTGGCGAGAAAGACCTGGCAGTTCGTGGTGCAGCGCGAGCAGCGGGCGGCTACTCGTAAGTATTGATCGAGGGCGACGCGATAGTTAGAGTGCTTCAGGATGGCTGCGAAGGCGTCGAGAAAGCGGCGTGGTCGGTCACTTACATCGGCGTCTTCGACGTGATAGCGGACAGGGAGACGCTGTTTTTGAACGACGTCGTCCTTTTTGGCGATGGTGAAGGCGCGTTCGCGTTCCGGTTCGGTGAGCGGGGTCATGCGGCCTCCCGTGCGCGCCGCTGAGGAAAATACCGGCAGCGGATTCCCGTGAGCCGAGGCAGAGCTGGGCAGGTGGCCCAAAGGAATCCGCCGCCGAGTCCCGGCCCGACTGGCGCCGGGCCAGGAATGCAGAAAAGCGCCATTGCGATTGGTCCGAACATGGCGAACCGGGAATGCATATCGCCTTTCTGCATGATGACTGGGGCTACTTACGATTTGGCGTGACTCCGGTGGCGTAGCCGTGGAGTTTCACGTCGACCTTTTCTTCCAAGTGGTCGTAGTAGTCCTTGAGAATCGCGATCACCTCCGGTTTTGAGAATTGCGGAGGAACAGGTTTCCCTTCGCTCATCAGTTTGCGGAGCAGAGTGCCGGAGAGCAGCAAACGCGCACCGCCCTTGTAGTTCCCGTTTTCGTCGATGACGGCCTTGGATTCGTGCGGGCAAGTCTTCATGGAGGCCATGGTTCCGCATTCGTAGCAGTAGAACGTCCAGTCCATGCAAAGCGGCCGGAGGAGCAGCGCGTCGGCTGGGATTTCCTGGAAGATCTTCTGGGCGTCGAAGGGGCCGTAGTAGTCGCCGACGCCGGCGTGGTCGCGGCCGACGATCAGATGGGTGCAGCCGTAGTTTTGGCGGAACACGGCGTGGAGCAGGGCTTCGCGGGGTCCGGCGTAGCGCATATCCATGGGGTAACCGCCCTGGATGACGCGGTCTTTGCGGAAATACTTATTGACGAGCGCGTCGATGGCTTTCACGCGAACGTCGGCGGGGATATCGCCGGCTTTGAGTTTTCCGACGAGTTGGTGGATGTAGACGCCGTCGCAGACCTCGATGGCGATCCAGGCCAGGTAGGCGTGGGAATTGTGCATCGGGTTGCGGAGCTGGAGGGCGGCGACCGTGGACCAGTCACGCTCGGCGAACGCGGCGCGGGCTTCGGCGGGCCGCTGATAGATTCCTTTGAACATCTCCGGATAGTAGGATTCGGAGATCACTTTGACGGGGCCGGCCAGATTTACCGCGCCCTGGTCGAGGACCTTGTGGACGCCGGGGTGGTTGGGGTCGGTGGTCCGGAAAATCTGTTTACATTCGTGTTCTTTGTCGATCTTGTATTTCTCGGTGACGTGCATGGTGCCGAGGAGAGAATCGGTTTCGGTGTCCCAGAGACCGACATCTTCCCCGACGGCGATGGACTTCGAGTAATCTTCTTCGACGGAAAGGGTGATGGGGATGGGCCAGAACAGGTTTTTCATGCTTGGCAGGCTGTAAGTGTCGCAGCAAGCCAGCCAATCGTCGTGTCCCATGAAGCCTTCGAGCGGAGTGAAGGCCCCGATTCCCATCATGATGAGGTCGCCGGTTTCGCGACTAGTCATCGGCACATGTTTCAGGTGCGCTGCTCGCTTGGCCTCCTCAGCCCGGGCTTTGCCTTCCAAAAGCAAACACTTCAAATCTCCGCCGCCGTGCGGACGGATGAGACTCCTCATTTCAGAACCTCCTAATTTCGATCTGGCTCAATTTGACCTGATTTAGTTTCTGCCGGCTCAGTGCGAGCCAGCGTCTGCCTCAATTTCTCGCGTCCTCAGGATAGGCCCGATCCAGATTCGTCAACAACGTTGAAAGTTTCCTGGGTGTAGGACTGCCGGAGGTCAGGGGCGAACCCATAAAATGCCCGCCGGGCGGAATTGATTCCGGATCTGCGTTGCTTGACTTCCAGCTTTTCCGGAAGAATAATGAAGCCGTTGGGGGATGAGGAGGCCGGACGATGCCAGTCCGAATGCTTACGACGGGTAAGGCCGCGGAGTTATGCTCGGTCAAACCCGATACCGTCCTGAAGTGGATTAAGAAAGGCCGGCTCGAGGCGACGCGAACGGCGGGCGGCCACTATCGCGTCGACGAGCACAATCTCCAACCATTCCTGCCGAAGACGAGTGAGCCCGAGGCGGAGACGCCGAAGGCTGCGGGACCGGTGGCATTGAACAGCGCCCGTCCGTTGCGGTGCTGGGAGTACATGAGCGAAGGCTTGCGCGAGGCCTGCCGCAACTGCGTGGCTTATCAGATACATGCGGCGTGGTGTTTTGAGCTGGTGAAGGTGGTCCACGGGGCGGGGCACGCGAAGAGTTTCTGTTCGGGGCCATGCAACGAGTGCCCTTATTACCGGCGGGTTCACGGGCAGCCGACGAATGTGCTGATCGTGACGCGGGATGAGGCGTTGATTCAAGCGATTGCGTGGCATCCGGATGGGTGTCTGGCGTGCCGGTTCGCGCGGAACGGTTATGATGCGTCGGCCATTATTTCGGTGTTCCGGCCGGCGCTAGTGATTGTCGGCGAGAGGGTAGCGGCGGACGAACCGGAACTGGTGAAGGCGCTGGCTAGCGATCCGCGGGCGGCCGGCGTGCGAATTTTACTCGGGGTTCGCCAGCGGCGGAGCGTTCCCTTGCCGGCGGGGAGCGGATTCGCCGGGACTATACAGATTCCGTTCTCGTGCGACCAGATAGCGACGTTTACCGGGAGGCTGCCGGTAGAGTTCGTGCCGGAGGAAGAGGCGCCGGCGCGGCCTACGCCGCCACAGGAGCGCGACGGTGGACGACGGACAAGAAGGCCCGAGCCCATTCCGGCGTAGCGAGGGCATGTAAGTGGGTGTAACTAGCCCAGACGTTCCTGGTGACGATGCCATCGCGGTGCTGGAAACAACCTTCTCCCTTACTTAGGGTGCAAACCGTTGACGGCAGGCTATTTTCGCCGGCGAGGATCCGCGAGTAGTGAAACTCGTGGCCCAACATCCGAAAGCCGCGGGGGAAAAAAGGATTCGCGGCGTCGACGCTGAGCTCAGTGTATCCGTGGCCCTGGGGGGAAGGGCAGACTTCGACGTCGAAGGGGAGGACGGCCGCCATTTTGGAGCGCTCCGATCGCCAGAGGAGGTTGCGGGCGAGTAACATGAGGCCGCCGCATTCGGCGTAGATGGGAAGTCCATTGCGGGCGGCGTGGCGGATGGAGGTTAGAAATCCGGAATTTGCGGCTAGAGTCGCGGCGTGAGTTTCGGGGAAACCGCCGCCGATGTAGAGGCCGTCGAGCGAGTCCGGCAGCGCGGGAGAGGAAAGAGCGGAGAGGGGAATGAGTTCGGCGCCTTCGCGCTCGAGGGCTTCGAGGTTCTCCGGGTAGTAGAACGTGAAGGCTGAGTCAGTTACGTATCCAATCCTTAGGCGGGTTCCGTAGCAGCGTTGCGTGAGTTCGAGCGGAGAAGCGTCGAGGGCTGGGGCGGAGTTCGAGATTTCGAAGAGGCGGTCCCAGGCGATGTAGGTGCGCGTCGCGTCGAGGAGAGTTTGCGCCAAGGCAGAGGCGCCGGCGTGTTCGGCGGGGGGAACGAGGCCGAGGTGGCGCGAGGGCAGGAAGGCGGCATTGAGTTTGGGGATCGCGCCGAGCACGGGTATGTCACAGACGCTTTCAATGGCGTCACGGAGAATGCCCGAGTGGCGGTCGCCCGCGGTGTGATTCAAGATCACGCCGGCGATCGGGACTTCAGGATCGAGTTTCTGGCAGCCGAGCACGAGGGCGGCGGCAGTGCGCGTCATCTTGGTTGCATTCAGGACTAGAATGACGGGGGCGCGCAGCGACTTGGCGAGGGCCCCGGTGCTGTGTGAGCCGTGTGCGTCGACGCCATCGTAGAGGCCGCGGTTGCCTTCTATCAGATTGCAGCCGGTGGGGACGGCATGGAGGGCGAAGGAACGGGCGGGCCGCTCGAAGCCCATCAGGAAGGTGTCGAGATTCCGGGCGGGCGCGCCGCTGGCCCAGGCGAGCCAGGCGGCGTCGATGTAGTCTGGGCCTTTCTTGAAGGCGCGGACCGGCATACCGCGGCGCCCGGCCTCGAGCAGCAGCGCGACGGATACGATGGTTTTTCCCGAATCGCCCGAAAGCCCGGCGACGACCAAACGCGGAGGCCCACCGGCGGCGGCGGCCTTTCCCGCTCGGTTCATACGCGGGAGGTATCAGGCGACGGCGGCAACTGGATGTAGGAACCGCCGAGGTAGCTGTAGACGCAACGTCCCGAATCGATGAGAATGCGGATGGCGTGCTTGCAGTCGTCCTTGGTGCAATCCGCGCCGTGGCGGCTGATCATCTCCTTGGTCAGGTCGCCCGCTTTCAGATTCTTCTTTCCGGCGTATTGCGCGACTAACTGGAACATTTCTTCCGCCAGCGTTTCGGCGGAGATGGCAGGCATGATAAGACCTCCCGGCTACGAATTACTCGAGCCGCCTTTATCGTAAGGGGCGGTTGGCCGAGGGTCAAGAAGCGACGGAGAACGGGGGGGGCCGAGCGGTCGTGGTGGGCGGCGAGGAGGTTGCCGGAAGCCCCTGATGGGAACGCGGTTTTGGGCAAGGGGAGGGCGTTGGCGGGGCGGGAAGCGGTCCGCATTACGTTCGGAAATGGCCGCCGGCTGCTGTATGGGTTTTATGGGTTCGCCCGGTGCCCGGACGCGGCCTCATGTACCCGATTGAGTGAGAGCACGGCACAGAGCACGGTCGGATGAGATCAAGCTTTGAAGGGATCTCTCCGAGGAGAGGGCGCGACGGTAGATCGTGCCACCCCAGGACAGCGCCGCGAAGCTGAGGAGAATCAAGGCGGCGTCGAAAATGGTCCATCGCGAGACGCCGAAATAACGCAGGAACGTGACTCCGAGGGTAAACAAGGCGAGGCCGGTTCGAATGAGGGCGAGCGCCGTGCGTTCGCGGGCCAGTTCGGTGCGCTGCATCGAGAGACGCGTGCGCGTGACCGCGGTGGCCGTGCGTTGGTGGGCGAGTTCCGTGCGTGTTCCCGCCATGGTTGTGCGGTCGAGCGCGAGGGCGTTGCGGCGCTCGGCGAGGTGGGTGCGTTCCTCGGCCAACATGACGCGGCGCTGGGCCATGTCGGTTCGCTGGACCGCGAGGCGCGTGCGTTCCTCAGCCTGCTCGGTGCGCTCGCGCGCCATCTCGGTGCGGATTTGCGCAAGTTCAGTGCTGCGCGTCGACAGGCGTGTCTGTTCGCGCGTGAGGGCGGTACGTTCGGCGGCGAGGCCGGTTTGAGTTTCGGCGTTCTCGGAGGTCTTCGAGGCGTAGAGCGCCAGGTTGGAGGTCGTCTGGGTGCGATCGCGGGCCAGCCTGTTTTGTTCCAGCAAGGCCGTGGTTTGGGACTCGCCCAGTTGCGCTAGGCGAGTGAGCATCGTTCTCAGCCACTCGGGATGTTTCGCGGAGGTGTTGTCCGTAGTTTGCTCTGCCATAATGTCATCCTCGTAGTCAATAGTTCGTGCGTTCGTAGCCGGCCGCGTAGTTAGGACAGCGCGGTTCGATAGCCGGGTTCATACTGCACATCCTTGACTCCGGTAACGGCGCCTGCAACGTCCTGAACGATCCGCAGTTTGCCGGCGGGCAGGAAAGGACCAACGAGGCGGACTGCGCCGGAGGCGGCAACGGCCTGTATTTCCAACTCGAGCGTTTCCGGATTTGCGACCAGCGCGGCGAGAACTTCGGTGGCGAGACGCTCGTTTTCCAGTTGCGCCACCGACTCCGGAGTGGGTTGAAACTCGCCCTGCTCAAAAATCCTGACGAGCAATTCGCAGGCCCCGCGCTGGGTCCATCGTTCGAGATTCACGCAGAGGTCGTAGCCGGCGGGGTCGCGCAGGTCGATGCCATACATCATGCGCGCCCATTGGAGGCGTTCGCTGTCGGTGGAGCGGATGTGATCGCGGGCTTCGGCCTCGCCCATACCCAACACGCGGCAGGTGCGTGAGACGCGCACCTCAAGCGGCGCGATGAGGCGGACGCGGACGAGGTGGGCCATGCGGGGAAGCAGCAGGTGGCCGGAGTAACCGAAATACGCGAGCCGGCCGGCTTGGGTGTACTGGAGAAGAGCACGGCGCATGAAGATCAGATAGGGCCGGCGAAGATCGCTGAACTGCTTGTAGTCGCGGTCCGCGCGAGAGATGACGGCTGCCACACGGGTGGCCAGCCCGCCGTAGCTGTTGACTTTGGTGATGAGATCCTCGCGCGTGACGCAGCGCACGCCGCCGTGAGCGGAGATGCAGGAGGCGATATTGGCGCCACCGGACATGGTTCCGCGGGAGACGAGCAGCGTGGTGGTAATATCGCCATCGGTACGGGGCAACGGATCGTGCTCCTTGCCAGGTCCGACTTCGCAGACCAGCGGCGGTTCCGTTGCCATAGCCGAGGCCGACATAATTGACTACCTACCTTTAGGGCCGAACACGATGCACACGAGGAAACCTTCAACCTGCGACCAAGTGCGCAATCTGCCTTCCGGGTCAGTTATAGCATGGGAGCAGAAATTCTACGAGCGGCCGGAAGCGGGCGTAGTAAGTCCATAAATTGCCGCAGGGCAAAGCCATCTTTTTCCGCCCGAAGGAGGAAAAAGCCGAAGGGCGAGGCTCGTGTAAGTGCCGTGGAATGAGCACGAGAGAAAAGTATTCCGGAATTGCAAAGAAAAGCAGAAAGGCATTTCGAAGACCGAAAACGCCGCCTTTGTTAGCATGGAGGGTGTAAGTCCGTCTATGTGAGCGGTACTTGTGTAGCGATGGCGCCAGGTAAGGTATACCTCGTCGGAGCCGGTCCTGGCCATCCGGAATTGTTGACTCTCAAGGCAGCCGCGTTAATTCAAAGCGGCGACGTGATTGTCTACGACCGGCTGGTACAGGAAGAGGTGGTCGCTTTTTCCAAGCCGTCCGCCGAGCGGATCTACATGGGCAAGGCTCCGGGCCGCCACGAGTCCCGCCAGGAGGAGATCCACGAGCTACTCGCTCGCAAGAGCCTGGAAGGAAAGGTGGTAGTTCGCCTGAAGGGCGGAGATCCGTTCCTGTTCGGGCGAGGGGGCGAAGAGGCGGAGTATCTTGCGGCGCATGGGATTCCGTTTGAAGTGGTTCCGGGCGTAAGCTCGGCGCTGGCGGCGCCCGAAAGCGCGGGAATCGCCATCACGCATCGGGATATCGCGTCGAGCGTGGCGATCGTGACGGGTCATGAATCGAAGCGCGAAACCAGCCGGATCGACTGGGCGGCCCTTTCCCGCATCGATACGGTGGTCTTCTTGATGGCGGTGAACAGCACGGGCCGGATCGCGAAGGAACTGATCGCGGGAGGACGGAGTCCGCAGACCCCGGCGGCAATGATCCAGATGGCGTATTGGCAAGGCGAACGAGTGATTTGCGGGACGCTTGCAACTATCGCCGGAGATGTAGAGCGCGCGGGGATTGAGCCTCCGGCGACGCTGGTGATCGGCCAGGCGGTGAAACTTCGCGAGAAACTGGCGGCTTCGCAGCGGGATCTTTACCGGGGCGCCGGCGCCGGGTTGCCAAGTCTGCCGGGCCCCGGGCCGGATCAGTTACTACGGCTCGCGATCGGAGGACTGGGGACGCAGACGCTGCGACTGGGCCTTCTGGCGGGTGTGTTCGATCACTTGGAAAACTGGCAGACCGCGTCGTCGGTGGCTAAGTCGCTTAATTTGAACACACGCGCGGTGACCGAGTTGCTAGATTGCCTGAGAGCGCAGGGACTGGTCGAGGCAGGAGCGGAGGGTTACCGGAATCTTGAACTGGCCTCGCGTTACTTAGTAGACCGTTCGCCGCAGAGTTTGAAGGCGACGCTGTTGTACTACGCCTCGCTCGGAAGCGCGTCCGGCGCGCTGTGCCGGTATGCGCTGGATGGACGGCAACCGGGTAGCCCGATGCTGAATCACGGCATTTACGAGGCCTCGTGCGAGAACCTGGCGCAGTTCAACGTGCCATTTGTTATCGATCATCTGGATTTGTCCCGAAGGAGTCCGGTATTGATCGCGGGTTGGGGGTGCCGGAAATACCATGAAGCGGTTACCGCCCGGTGGCCGCACCTGACGGTGGACGCGCGGAATCCGTTTGCCGCGGAGAGGAATGGGCATGGCGCGCCGGTTCTGCCTTCGGGACCGTTTCGTGCAATTCTACTATCCGGCGTGCTGGCCTCATGCCATCGCGGCGAGGTACAGCGACTGCTTCAATCCGCGGCGGCGGCGCTGGAGAGCGATGGAATCCTCGCGCTGCAGGACGCTTTTCTACCGGATTCCGAGCTTCCGGCGGAGGTGACGATGCTGGAGACGCTAGGCCGTCACGTGACGCGCGGAGGCTGCGCAGCGTGGCCGCTCGAACGGCTTCGGGATACGCTTTCGCCGCTCGGCCTGGGTGCCATGGAGACCCATTCGCTTCCGGCGGCGTCGCAACTGGTCATCGCGTGGCGCCGGATAGGCTCGGAAACGCACACTCCAAAACCCATAAAGTCCGGCAGCTAAATCCCTGTGCGCCCCTAAGTTCTGTAGATTCGCGCTTAGCTTGCGCAGATCGTTAAGTAAGTTTAAATTCGAGTTGGTTATCGAATTGTCCTTCCTGATGCAAGCCGGCTGGATACACAGGGCTTCAGAGCAAGCCGCCCAAGTGAGCGACAGCCGGCGGAGGTCAGGATGACAGAAGAAATCACGGCCGATCTGAGCAATGAATTCCTGAGTAGTGCCAGGGTCTTTGCGTGGTCGGTGCGTGAAATCATGGAGCGGGCCGTGTTACGAGAGGTCGCCGGCGACAAGCTGACTTTCTCTCAAATGAAGCTGCTGTATCTGGTGGCCCACACGGACACGCTTCGGATCGGGGACGCAGCGGCGTTTTTGAACGTCACCTGCGCCGCGGCGAGCAAAGCGGTGGACAAACTGGTGCGGCGGAAGTTACTTCGCCGTGTGTCGCCGCAGGAGGACCGCCGGACGATCCGGCTCGCCTTGACGGAAACGAGTCGGCGTCTGATGGAAGCCTATCAAAGAGCTCGGGATATTCGCGCGCGGGCCGCATTCGACCAGTTCGCCCCGGATGAACTGAGGCGGACGTCGGAACTTCTGGACCGTCTGGCCGGGGCGTTCGTTGCCGGAAGTTCCGAGCCGGATGCGGTCTGCATGCAGTGCGAGATCTATTTTCGCGACCGGTGCCGGTTCGGGGAGTACGGCCGGCGCAACTGTTTTTACCAACGTCACAAGAGCCAGTGCCACTCGCTTATCGCGAGTGACGCTTCCGAAAGAGAGGTGGAGTAATGCCAAGTTATGTCAATCCGGACAAGTGCGACGGGTGCAAGGCGCTGGACAAAACCGCCTGCCAGTACATTTGTCCGAACGACTTAATGGTGCTGGATAAGAAGACGTCGAAGGCCTACAACCGGGACGTCACGATGTGCTGGGAGTGCTACAACTGCGTCAAGATCTGCCCGAATCAGGCGATCGAAGTTCGCGGTTATGCGGATTTCGTTCCACTGGGCGCGTCGGCGACGCCGTTGCGTTCCTCGGATTCGATTTTGTGGACCGTGAAGTTCCGCAACGGAACGATCAAGCGGTTCAAGTTCCCCATCCGGACCACTCCGGAAGGAACGGCGAAGCCGGACGGCGGGTACGAGACGAAGGGCAACCTCAACTCGCCCGCTCTGTATACGGAACCGGCGTCGACGGGCCTTGCGGAAGTTTTCACGTTGCGGCACTGACGGGAGGGTACACAAAATGGCCGATTTTGAAACTGTAATTGTTGAAACCGACTTGTTGATTCTGGGCGGCGGAATGGCCGCTTGCGGCGCTGCCGTCGAGGCCGCGTACTGGGCCAAGCAGAACGGACTGAAGGTGACGCTGGTGGATAAGGCGGCGGTGGACCGCTCCGGCGCGGTGGCGATGGGGCTGTCCGCGATCAACCAGTACGTAGGCCTGAAGGACGGCGCGAACACGGTGAAGGACTATGTCGACTATGTTCGCAACGACCTGATGGGCATCACACGGGAAGACCTGGTGGCCAACATCGCGCGCCACGTGGACTCGACGGTTCACCTGTTCGAGAAGTGGGGCCTGCCGATCTGGAAGGACGAGAAAGGCGCCTACGTGCACGAGGGCCGCTGGCAGTTGATGATCAACGGCGAATCGTACAAGGTGGTGGTGGCCGAGGCGGCTAAGAACGCGTTGCGGGAGAGCGGCGTGGGCGAGATCTACGAGCGCATCTTCATCGTGGGGCCGCTGATGGAAGGCGACCGCTGCGCGGGCGCGGTTGGGTTCTCGGTTCGCGAGAACAAATTCTACGTGTTCAAGGCGAAAGCGACGCTGGTGGCGATGGGCGGCGCAGTGCACGTGTTCAAGCCACGAAGTTCCGGCGAAGGCATGGGGCGAGCGTGGTATCCACCATGGAACTCCGGTTCGTCGGCGTACTTCACGCTGAAGGCCGGCGCAGAGATGACGTGCCAGGAAGTGCGCTTCATTCCGGTCCGTTTCAAGGACGCTTACGGTCCGGTGGGCGCGTGGTTCCTTTTGTTCAAGTCCCGCGCCACGAATTCGCAGGGCGGCAACTACATGGTCGAGCGCCAGGGCGAACTCGAGAAGTGGGGACCTTATGGGCGCGTGAAGCCGGTACCGGCGAACCTGCGTAACTATCTCGGCATGTTAGACACGATGGAAGGCAAAGGCCCGATCTACATGCGGACCGAAGAAGCCATCGGGAAGATCGCCGAAAGTTACAAAGACGACCCGAAGGCTTACAAGAAGAAGATGAAGGAACTGGAATCGGAGGCGTGGGAGGATTTCCTGGACATGACGGTGTCTCAGGCGATCCTGTGGGCCTCGACCAACCTTCAGCCGGAAGAACGCAGCTCCGAGATCGCCGCGGCCGAGCCATATTTTATCGGATCGCACTCGGGCGCGTCCGGCGCCTGGATCAGCGGGCCGGAAGATCTGCAGACCGACAAGACACGGAAAGAATACTTCTGGGGCTACGACCACATGTCGACGGTTCCAGGGCTATTCTGCGCCGGCGACGCGTCGGGAGCATCCAGCCATAAGTTCTCGTCGGGCTCGCACGCCGAGGGCCGGATCGCGGCTAAGGCTGCGGTCAAATACGTGGTGGAGCACAACGCGCCGCCGAAGGTGGAGCAGAGCACGATCGACGCGATTAAGGCTGAAATCCTGAAGCCGCTCGAAGTGTTCGCGCAGCACAACGGTGCGACCACGGATCCGGACGTCAATCCGAACTACATCAAGCCACGGATGTTCATGTTCCGTCTGCAGAAGATCATGGACGAATACGCCGGCGGCATTACCGCGCAGTTCACCACCAACGAATCGCTGCTGAACCGGGCGATCGAGTTACTTCAGTTTTTGAAGGAAGACTCCGAGAAGCTGGCGGCTTCGGACCTTCATGAGCTGATGCGTTGCTGGGAGAACGTTCACCGCATGTGGCAGGCCGAGGCTCACGTGAGAACGATGCTGTTCCGCGAAGAGACGCGTTGGCCGGGCTACTACTTCCGCTCTGACAAACCCAAGCTCGACGACGAGAAGTGGCATGTGTTCGCGAATTGCCGCTTCGATGCGAAGAGCAACGCGTGGGAGATGAAGACCCGTCCGGTTCTGCCCGTTTTCGAGCAGAAGGCGGCGGGCCGCCCGCTGGCCGCAGCCTGAGAAAGGCGCTGGCCGGCGATGAGAGTACCGGGTGGGCGCTATCCCTCGCATGAGGCGCCCACCCGGGGAGAGGGTGACGGCGATGAAGCACAGTCACAGTACTTGTCCACACTGCGGAGAGCCGATGGTTCGATGGGCAAATCCGCAGTTGAGTAACTGGAGCGGGGAATATCAGTTCGTCTGCTTCAATGACGACTGCCCTTATTTCGTGCGTGGGTGGCGATGGATGCAGGAGCAGTTCAACGTGACCGCATCTTACCGGCACCGGGTGGATCCGGCGACGGGCGAGACGGGACCGCTGCCGGTGTGGTCCCGCAAGGCGCTGCGCGAGAGCATCCTCAACGAGGTGGAGGAGGAGTGTCATGCCTGTTGAAAACGAAGTAGCGGCCGGGAGCGTCTCCATGCCGTGGGACCGCCTCGGACTGGATGACCGGTTCCACTTCCACTGCGGACGGGATCTGGATTGCTTCACGCACTGTTGCCGCGACGTGACGATTGTCCTGACACCTTACGATATTTTGCGGCTTAAGCACGCGTTGAAGATCGGCTCAGAGGAATTCCTGGAGAAGTACACGTTATCGCCGCATTTTCCGAACCAGAAGTTTCCGATCGTCATTTTCAAAATGAACGAGGACACCAAGCAGTGTCCATTCGTTTCCGCGGAAGGGTGCGCGGTATATCGCGACCGGCCGTGGTCCTGCCGCATGTACCCGCTCGGCACGGCGGAGCCGAAGAACCTGACACCGGACGAGCAGGGCTTTCACTTCGTTGTGCTCGAAGAACTGTGTCACGGGCACAGCGCGGGACAGGAGTGGAGCGTCCGGGACTGGGTTGCCAATCAGGGCGTGGAAGAGTTCGAAATGATGGGGGCGTCGTTTAAGTACCTTACGCTCCACGACTACTGGGATAACGGGCCCGAACTTACGCCGGCGCAGGCGGAGATGTTCTACATGGCCTGTTATGACCTGGACCGGTTCCGGCGGTTTGTTTTCGAAACGCGATTCCTGGAACTGCTCGACGTGGATGAAGCGCGGATCGAGGCGATTCGCGCGCATGACGAGGAGTTACTCGAGTTCGCCATTGAGTGGCTGCGATTTGCCCTTTTCCGTGAGCCCACGATGAAGGTCAGCCGGGATGCCGTGGTGGAGGCGAAAGCGTGAACCTGGAGCCGCGCAAACCCGTGCTTGTCATCGGCGGAGGGATCGCCGGGTTGACGGCGGCGGTGGAACTGGACGATGCCGGATGCGCTGTGATTCTTGTTGAAAAGTCTGCCAGCCTTGGCGGGCAGGTGGCGCGGCTTCACCAGTATTTCCCCAAGTTGTGCCCGCCTACGTGCGGAATTGAGATGCACTTGCGGCGCATTCGAGACAATGATGCGATCACCCTTCATACGAACGCCGAGGTGACGGAGGTCAGCGGGACGCGGGGCGATTATTGCGTGACGGTGCGTGTGGGTCCGGACTACGTTAGCGAGGCGTGCACGGCGTGCGGGGAGTGCGTGGCGGCGTGTCCGGTTGAGCGGCCCGATCCGTTTAACTATGGACTAACTAAGACGAAGGCGATGTATCTGCCGGGCGGCATACCTTATCCGGTGCGCTATGCGATCGACCGGAAGGTGTGCCCTCCGGAGTGCAGCGCGTGCGAGCGGGTGTGCCGGTATGGGGCGGTAAACCTCCGTGCCGCGGCCGATTGGCGGAAGTACCATGTTTCGGCGGTCATCGCGGCGACAGGTTGGGAGCCGTATGATGCGGGGCGGATCGAGTATCTCGGCTTCGGGCGGTGCGCCAACGTCGTCACCAACGTGATGGTGGAGCGGATGGCAGCGGCTGATGGGCCGACGGGTGGTGTGATTCGCCGGCCTTCCGACGGGCGACCGCCGCGATCGGTCGCGTTCGTACAGTGCGCCGGGTCGCGGGATGAGAATCATCTTCCTTATTGCTCGTCCGTATGCTGCGCGGCAACGATCAAACAGATCTCTTACCTTCAGGCGCAGCAGCCCGAGACGGCGATCACAGTGTTCTATATCGACCTGCGGACTCCGGGGCGGCTGGAGGAGTTTCGAAACCGGGTGCTGCCGGGCGCCAACGTGCAACTTGTAAAGGGCAAGGTTGCGCGGGTGGAGGAGAAAGCGGAATCGGGCAATATTGCCGTGACGGCCGAGGATGTGATGTCCGGACGGAAGGCGACGTCGGAGTTTGACCTCGTAGTGTTGGCGACGGGGATGGCGCCAAGGACGCAGGGTCTGCCGGCGGTGTTTGAGGCGGATGAATATGGATTCCTTGCGAGCGGAGACGGCGACGGGTTGCTAAGCGCGGGATGCGTGCATCGGCCTGGGGAAGTTTCTTCCTCAGTGCGAAACGCCACGGCGGCGGCGCTTAAGGCCTACCAGGCCGCGAGACGGAGCGGACACCATGCCTAAGAAGGTTGGAGTCTACCTATGCACGGGCTGTTCGATCGGTGAAACCATCGATACGGACGAACTCGTCAAGGTCGCTTCGAGTGAGTACAAGGCGGCGAAGTGCCGAACGCATGGTTTTCTGTGCGGGGCCGAAGGCCGGGAACTCATTCGCGAGGATCTGGCCGCGGGCGCGGTGGACACGGTGGTGATTGGCGCGTGCTCGGCGCGGTCGAAGCCGGAGGCGTTTTCGTTCAACCACGGCACGGTGATCGAGCGGGTGAACCTGAGGGAACACGTGGCGTGGAGTCATCCGGCCAAACACGAAGACACGCAGATCCTGGCCGCGGACGTTCTTCGCATGGGCATCACGCGGGCGCTCAAGACGGAACCGCTCGAACCTCTTTCGGAGGAAATTTGCAGCACGGTGCTGGTGGTGGGCGGGGGGATTGCGGGATTGACGGCGGCGCTGCAGGCGGCGGAAGCGGGTCACGACGTGGTGCTAGTGGAAAAATCGGCGTCGCTGGGCGGATTCATGGCCGGACAGAAGAAACGGTTCCCGGCGAACGCTCCGTACACAAAGCTTGAGGAAGTCGACGGGTTCGGCGAACTGATTCGCAGGGTTACTTATCATTTACGGATCCGCATTTACACGTCGTCGCACATTGTGAAGACCGAGGGCCAGCCTGGCAACTTCAACGTGACGATTGGAACCGGCGCCGGCGAGGTTCGGGAACGGATTGGCGCGATTGTGGTGACGACGGGTTGGAAGCCGTATGACGCAGGCCGGTTGACGGAATTGGGTTACGGCCTGAGCCCCGACGTGATCACGAACGTCGAGTTCGAGCGGATGGCGCAAGGGCCGATTACCCGGCCGTCGGACGGCAAACCGGTGCATTCGGTGCTGTTCGTGCAGTGCGCGGGATCGCGGGATCCGAAGCATCTGCCGTACTGCTCGAGTGTGTGCTGTTTGGCGACGCTGAAGCATGTTGTGTACATCCATGAGCGGAACCCGGAGACCGAGGTGTTTGTCATCTACAAGGACATGCAGACGCCGGGTCCGCAGGAGGCCTTCTACCGCACCGCGCAGGATCATCCGCTGAACTTCTTTACTAAGGGTGAAGTTACGGCGGTGGAGAAGACGGCGCAAGGGACACTGAAGGTCACGGCGCACAACACGCTGATCGGGGAGACGGCGGTTTTTGAAGTTGACCTCGTGGTGCTGGCTACCGGGATGGTTCCTCAGTCCGAGGGAGAGACGTTGAATCTGACTTACCGGCAGGGGCCCGAGTTACCGGTGCTGGTTGATGGTTTTCCGGATTCGCATTTCATCTGCTTCCCCTATGAGACGCGGCGGACGGGGATTTATGCGGCGGGCGCGGTGCGGGCGCCGATGGACTCCGAGCAGGCTCGCGAAGACGCGATGGGAGCGGCGCTGAAGGCCATCCAGTCGATTGAACTGGCGCGGCGTGGCCGGGCCGTGCATCCGAGGGCGGGCGACGCTTCGCTGCCGAGTTTCCTGCTGCAGCGGTGCACGCAATGCAAGCGGTGCACAGAAGAATGCCCGTTCGGAGCGTTGGACGAAGACGCCAAGGGCACGCCAAAGCTCAATCCGTACCGCTGCCGGCGGTGTGGCGTGTGCATGGGCGCGTGTCCGGAAAGAATTGTTTCTTTCAAGAACTACTCGGTGGACATGATCGCGTCGATGATTAACGCGATCGAGATTCCCGAGGAAGACGAGGAGAAGCCGCGGATCCTGGCGTTCATGTGCGAGAACGATGCAATCCCGGCGCTGGACATCGCTGGCTTCGAGCGGCAGCAGTATGACGCGAGCGTGCGGGTGATTCCGCTGCGGTGCCTGGGCTCGCTGAATGTCGTCTGGATCGCCGATGCGTTGAGCCGGGGATTCGACGGTGTGATGCTGATCGGCTGTAAGTACGGGGACGACTATCAGTGTCACTTCACGAAGGGCAGCGAGCTCGCCGCCCGCCGCATGGAGAACTTAAAGGAGACGCTGCAGCGCTTGCAACTTGAGCCGGAGCGCCTGCAGTTCACGCAACTTTCGCTGGACGAGTGGAAGAGCCTGCCGGCGCTGTTTGACAGCTTTGCGGAGCGGATAAGGGAGATCGGGCCGAATCCTTACAAGGGTCTGTAACGATGACGACGGAAGCACCAATCCGGCCTGACACGGCGTTAATCGGGGACCTGATGCGGATGGGCGCCGGGGACGTGAAGAAATGCATGCAGTGCGCGACGTGCACGTCGGCATGCAACCTTTCAACAGCCGAGTATCCTTTTCCGCGCAAGCAGGTGTTGGCGGCGCAGTGGGGCCTCAAGAATGAGTTACTCGAAGACCCGTCGCCGTGGCTGTGTTTTTACTGCGGGCAGTGCTCGAAGACCTGCACGCGGGGCGCCAAGCCCGGCGAGATCATGATGGCGCTGCGGCGGTATTTGACAACCGAGTACGACTGGACAGGCCTGTCGCGACTTTTGTACCGCTCGGCCGTTGGCGAAATTGGCGTTCTCCTTCTGGTTGCACTTCTGGTGGTGGCGCTGTTCACCATACCGGCGAATTTCGGCTTTCGGCTACTGAACCAATCCGGGCCGGCGCCGCTCGCGAACGTGATGCTGGACAGGTTCGCACCGAAGCACGTCGTGCATATCGCGGACATGCTGCTGGCGGTGTTGCTCGGCTCGCTGCTGCTCGTGAATGCGGGCCGGATGTTCAAGCTACTGACGGCGCGGCATCCGATTCCGGCGCGGTTCTATTTCCGCCACGCTGCCGGCCTGCTCGCGCAGGGCGTAACTCAGATCCGCTGGAAGGGCTGCGGGGATAGCGACGCGATGCGGAACTGGGTCCGGCATCTCGCGTTGGTGACGGGATACGGAACGATATTCACTCTGGTGGTTGTGTTTCTGCCGTGGTTCCAGGTGGAGAACTCGGGGTTCCACTGGACGGCGATTCTGGGTTACTACGCTACAGCGATCCTGCTGTCGACGACGGCGTGGATGCTGTACGACCGGATTACTAAGCGGACCGAGATGCACCGGTTGAGCCACTTATCCGACTGGATGTTTCCCGTGCTCTTGTTCCTGACGGCGGCATCGGGAATTCTGGTGCACATCCTGCGGCGCATGGACCGGCCGATGCCCACTTACGAGATGTACATGGTTCATCTGGCGATTGCGGTGCCGATGCTGGTGGTGGAAGTGCCGTTTGGAAAATGGGCGCACCTTCTGTACCGGCCGCTGGCGATTTTCATTGTCGAGGCCAGAGAAGACGCGAAGCGTTGTGGGGTTTGAAAGAAATCGAAGGAGGCAAGACGTGGACGAGAAGAAACCCAAGACGGAGCTGCTGGATGAGCTGGAAAAGGGACCGTGGCCCAGCTTCGTCACCGAAATTAAGAAAGCGACGGAAACCGGCCCGATGGCGAGCGACCTGCTGGGGCAGCTTGAGCTTTCCTATCACGAGAAAAGAGGGCACTGGAAGCATGGCGGCATTGTGGGCGTTCTCGGATACGGCGGGGGCGTGATCGGCCGGTACAGCGACGTTCCCGAGCAGTTCCCCCATGTTGCGCACTTCCATACAATGCGAATCAACCATCCTTCGGGGTGGTTCTATACGTCGGAGGCACTGCGGACGCTGTGCGATATCTGGGAGCGGCATGGGTCGGGACTGACGAACATGCACGGCTCGACGGGTGACATCGTGTTTCTTGGAACCCGGACGGAAGAACTCGAGCCGGTGTTCAAGGAACTGACGGAGGCGGGGTTCGACCTGGGCGGCTCCGGGTCGGCGATGCGGACGCCTTCGTGCTGCGTCGGCGAGGCACGATGCGAGTGGGCTTGCTACGACACGATGAAGCTTTGCAACGACCTGACGCAGGCGTATCAAGATGAGTTACACCGGCCTTCGTTCCCTTATAAGTTCAAGATCAAGTGCGCGGGCTGCCCGAACGACTGCGTGGCGGCCGAGGCGCGCGCCGACCTGTCGGTGATCGGCATCTGGAAGGACGACATCCAGCAGGACGACGAGGCGGTGGCGAGATATGCAGCCGAGGGGCTCGACATCCAGAAAGACGTCTGCGAAAACTGTCCGACGCGCTGCATGAGCTGGAACGGAACACTGAAGATTAACAATCGCGAGTGTGTGCGGTGCATGCATTGCATCAACGTGATGCCTAAGGCGTTGCGGCGTGGTAAAGAGAAGGGCGCGGCGCTGCTGATCGGCTCCAAGGCGCCGATCGTGCAGGGCGCGCTGCTGTCTTCGGTTCTGGTTCCATTTGTGCCGCAGGAGGAGCTGTACGACACGATCAAAGAGCTCGTTTCGCGCGTATGGGATTTCTGGGATGAGTACGGAAAGAACCGCGAGCGAGTCGGCGAACTGATCCAGCGCGTGGGCATGGCGAATTTCCTGGATGCGATCGGACTGGATCCGGCGCCTGAGATGGTTTCCGCGCCGCGCGACAACCCTTATATCTACTTCCAGAAGAAGAGCGAGAACGAATAGCGGAGTTACTACGATGGCGACCACTATTACCCCCAAACGAATTACCGATATCGGACCGCCGCACTACGAGAAGTTTCTGCCTCCGGTGATCAAGAGGAACTACGGAGCGTGGAAATACCACGAGGTCTTGGAGCCGGGCGTCCTGTGCCATGTCTCGGAAACCGGCGAGAAGCTGTACAGCGTGCGCGCGGCCTCGCCGCGTCTGCTCAGCATTCAAACGATCCGTCTTTTTGCCGATCTCGCGGATAAGTACTGCGGCGGCTACCTGCGTTTCACGAGCCGGAACAATGTTGAGTTTCTTCTCGACAAACTGGACCGGGTGGTGCCCCTGAAGGCGGACCTGGCGGCGGCCGGCTTCCCGATCGGCGGGACA
Organism: Bryobacterales bacterium; assembly: GCA_027459465.1. GTDB lineage: Bacteria > Acidobacteriota > Terriglobia > Bryobacterales > Bryobacteraceae > JAJYKC01. The sequence continues at coordinate 34,366 of DAIDIH010000307.1, forward strand.
CGGGCCACGATCAGCAACATCGTTCACACCCAGGGATGGGTTCACTGCCATTCTTCGGCAACCGACGCCTCCGGCATCGTGAAGTCGGTGATGGACGCACTTTTTGGGTACTTCACCGAGGAGAAATTGCCGGCCAAGCTGCGTATCGCGTTGGCGTGCTGTCTGAATATGTGCGGCGCGGTGCATTGCTCGGATATCGCCATCCTGGGCGTTCACCGGCGGCCGCCGAAGATCCAGCATAACCTGATCAGCAAAGTGTGCGAGGTGCCGACGCTCATTTCGTCCTGTCCTACCGGCGCCATTCGTCCGGCCACGGTGGATGGGCGGCAATCGGTGGAGGTGATCGAGGAGCAGTGCATGTTCTGCGGGAACTGCTATACGGTGTGTCCGGCGATGCCGATGAACGATCCGGAAAACGACGGCATTTCGATCTGGGTCGGCGGGAAAGTGAGCAATGCGCGGAGCGAGCCGAAGTTTACCAAGCTGGCGATTCCGTTTCTGCCGAACAATCCGCCCCGCTGGCCGGAGGTGGTGAATGCGGTGACGAACATCGTCGAGACTTACGCGAAGAACGCGCGGCGGTTTGAGCGGATGGGCGAGTGGATTGAGCGCATCGGCTGGCCGCGGTTCTTCGAGTTGACGGGCATCGAATTCACGCGATACCACATCGACGATTTCAAGAATGCAGGTTTGACGTTCGCCAGGTCTGCTCACTTGCGGTTCTGAAGCTGAGGTCAGTTATGCCTCTGTTCAAAGAAGTTAAAAAGCCCGCGATCAAGGTGGTAACGCAGGCGGGTGCTGAAGTTAGCGCTCAGCGGCCGTCGTATGTGGCGAAGACGCCGCCGTGCGCCGGCGGTTGCCCGGCGGGAAGCGACATCCGCGGTTGGCTAACGACGATCGCCCAGGCGGACAGCTACGGACGAACCAATGAGGAAGCGTTCCGGTTGGCCTGGGAGAAGATCACCGAGCGCAATCCGTTCCCGGCGGTGTGCGGGCGAGTGTGCCCGCACCCGTGCGAGGGCGGCTGCAACCGTAACGCAAAGGATGGCGCGGTGGCGATCAACGCCCTCGAGCGGTTCGTCGGTGATTTCGGGATTGCTCATTCGCTGGGTCTGTCGCGACTGACGGATGCCAAGCGCGCTGAAAGTGTGGCTGTGATCGGCGCCGGGCCGGCGGGACTTTCGTGCGCGTATCAGTTGGCGCGGCGCGGCTACAACGTTACCGTGTTCGAGGCGTTCAGCCGTCCGGGCGGGATGTTGCGGTACGGCATTCCGAGTTACCGATTGCCGCGGACGGTGCTGGACGCTGAGATTCAGCGGATTCTCGACCTCGGAGTTGAGATGAAGTGCAACTGTGTGATCGGTGCCGACGTCACGTTCGGTGAACTGCGCACCAATTACAAAGCGGTGTTCGTGGGCATTGGCGCGCATCAGGGACTGAAACTCGGGATACCGGGAGAAGACGCACCGAACGTTTTCACCGGAACCGGGTTCTTAAACCGTGTGAACAGCGGTGAGGCGGTGAATGTCGGCCGAGCGGTGCTGGTCATCGGCGGCGGGGATACGGCGATCGACGCGGCGCGGGTGAGCAAGCGGCTCGGCGCCGAGGTGACGATGTTGTATCGCCGGTCGCGCGAGGAGATGCCGGCGGTGAGGGAAGAAGTCGAGGGTGCGCTCGAGGAGGGCGTCAGGATCGAGTTTCTCGCAGCGCCGGTGGAGATTCTGTGGGACGGCGAGCGGGCGACTGGAGCCAAGTGCATCCGCATGACACTTGGCGAGCCCGATTCCTCCGGACGGCGAAGGCCGATCCCCTGCCCCGGCTCGGAGTTTGAGATTGAAGCCACGACGGTGATTGCGGCGATCAGCCAGGAGCCGAATTTCCAACACTTTGAAAACCTGCACGAAGGCAAGGAATGGATCAAGGTTCAGGACGGCGCGGTTGCCGGGATGGGCGGAGTGTTCGCGGGCGGCGACGACATCGGGTTGGGACTGGTGACGATCGCGATCTCGCAAGGGCGCTTTGCCGCCGAGGCGATTGACGCGTGGGTTGAAGGGAAGCCGCTGGAAAGGCCGGTTCTCCCGCCGCCGATTCCTTCGAGCCGGGTGAAGTTGGACTGGTACGCGGGCGCGCCACGTCACGAAAGGGCCACCGTTGCGGTGGAGGAGCGTGGAGCCGACACGGAGGTTCAATTGGGCCTTTCGGAGGCGGAGGCGATCGAGGAGTCAAAGCGGTGCATGTCGTGCGGGATGTGCATGGATTGCGAAACGTGCTGGATGTATTGCACAAACAACTGTTTCGCGAAACTTCCGAAGGGACAACATTACAAGATCAAGCTGGAACTGTGCAACGGGTGCGGTAAGTGCGCCGATGCGTGCCCCTGCGGTTATATCGAGCTTAGTTAGCGACAAGGAGGGTAAGACAGTGCCGGTATTCGAAGCGCATGGCAAGACATACGAAGTGGACGAAGACGGTTTCCTGCAAGAGCCAGGAATCTGGAACGACGACGTGGCTCGGGATTTTGCTGCTACGGAAGGAATCACGGAGCTGACCGAGAATCACTGGAAAGTAATTCACTATTTAAGGAATTACTATCTCCAGTTCGGCATCGCTCCGATGATCCGGAAGGTATGCAAGGAGACGGGATTTAAGCTGAATGAGATTTACCAACTGTTCCCGTCCGGCCCAGCCAAGGGCGCGTGCAAGTTGGCCGGGTTGCCGAAGCCGACGGGTTGCGTGTAGCGGCCCAGGCGGAGGCCCTTGTGGAGACCAATCAGGCGATTGCGGAAAAGTGGCTGGTCCGGATTCTGCGCCCCTATCCGGACCAGGGGGCCCGGTTTTTCTCGGCCTCATGCGACCCGTTGCGCAATCCGGTGGGACACCTGTACCGGGAGTCGTCGCAGATCCTGGTGGACGAGTTGCTTGGGCAGATGGACGCCGAACGCCTCACGTCGGCGATCCGGTGCATTGTTGAACTTCGCGCGGTGCTCGAACTGCCGCCCAGCGTCGCCCTGGCGTTCCTGTTTGAGTTGAAGGAGATTTTGGACGACCGCGGACTGGCTTCGCTCGACACGTACTATCGCCGGATTGATGAGATCGCGCTCATCGCCTTTGAAACCTATGTGCGGTGCCGGGAACGGATCTGCGAGGCGCGAATCCATGAGGTGCAGCGAAGCGTGTCGGCTCTAAAGCGGGCGCTGGAGTCGCGCGATCCCTCGGTGGTTGCGGAGTGAGGTAGCGGAGTGAAACGCGCATCGTATTCGATCCTGACGGTGGCAGCGATCGCGGTGTTGGCGGGCGCGGCAGCGCGGGGCGCGGTGACCGTGCGTTGGCTTGCCCTTGTGGTCCCGTACGCGGCGTTCGCTACATTCGTGCTGGGTATGAGTTGGCGAGTCATTGTCTGGTCGCTGGCTCCGGCGCCGTTTCGCATTCCCACGGTTTGCGGGCAGCAGAAGGCGCTTCGCTGGATCAAGCCGGATCGCCTGGAGAGCCCTCCCGATACATTGGCTGTGGTGGGGAGGATGGCGCTAGAAGTTCTTCTGTTCCGAAGTTTGTTCCGCAATACCAGGATGACCCTGCGCGAGGGGCCGCGCCTTGTGTTCGGGGAAAACAAGTTTCTGTGGCTTGGCGCGATGGCGTTTCATTGGTCGCTGCTGGTGATCCTTGTGCGCCATTTACGGCTGTTTCTGGAACCGGTTCCGGCGTTCGTCCTCGCAGTGGAGAAACTCGACGGCTTCTTTCAAGTGGGGACGCCGGTGATGTATGTCACAGACGGCGTGGTGGTGGCCGCGCTGGTTTACTTATTCCAGAGGCGCTTGCGGGATCCCCTGGTGCGATACATCTCCTTGTTCACGGACTACTTTGCGCTGGCGCTGCTTGGCGCGATTGCTCTGTCGGGCATCTGGATGCGATACGTCGGCCGCGTCGATATTACCGGGATCAAGCAGTTCGCGCTCGGCTTGGTGGCGTTCCGGCCCGTGGCTTTGCCCGCGTCCGGCGATTCGTTCTTTGTTCATCTCATTCTCGTTTCGACGCTGGCCGCCTACTTTCCGTTCAGCAAGCTGGTGCACATGGGAGGCGTCTTTCTGAGTCCCACGAGGAATCTCGCGAACAATAACCGTTCGAAGCGGCACGTCAATCCTTGGAATTATCCGGTGCGGGTGCATACCTACGACGAATGGGAGGAAGAGTTCCACGACAAGTTGGAGGCTGCCGGCCTGCCGATCGAGAGGAAGTAAGTTATGTCATGTCCAAATCCGGAACAACTCGTCCAGATTCAATACCGGCCGCCGGCGAAGGAGTGGATGGATACGCCGGTAGAGTTTCGGAAAGGGACTTACTGCTACAGCGCGCTTGGGAAGAACTTGCAGTATCTCGGGTTTCCCAACCCTCGCGAGTGGCAACCGACGGATGAGGACTGGAAACTTCCCGCGGACTGGAAGCGGATCATTTTGGATGGGATGAAGGACCGGCTGAAGCGATTCCGCTCGTTTCGGCTGTTTATGGATATCTGCGTGCGATGCGGGGCGTGCGCGGATAAGTGCCATTACTTCATCGGCTCGGGCGATCCGAAGAATATGCCGGTGCTGCGGGCCGAGTTGATCCGGTCGGTGTATCGCCGCTATTTCACGCTTACGGGCCGGCTGTTCGGCCGTCTGGCCGGGGCGCGGGATCTGACGGAAGACGTGCTGAAGGAGTGGTTCTACTACTTTTATCAATGCACGGAATGCCGCCGGTGCTCGGTATTCTGCCCTTACGGCATCGACACGGCGGAAATCACGATGATGGTGCGGGAGTTGTTGAACCTGGTCGGGTGCAACATCAACTGGGTGATGGAACCGGTGGCCAACTGCGACCGCGTTGGCAATCATCTCGGCATTCAGCCGCACGGATTTAAGGACAGCATCGACTTCGCGGCTTCCGAATTGGAGGAGTTGACCGGGGTTCACGTAGAACCATCGATTAACCGCAAGGGCGCGGAGATCCTTTTCATTGTTCCTTCGGCGGATTACTTCGCCACGCCGCACTATTACACCTTTCTCGGCTACCTGGCGTTGCTTCATCAGATCGGACTGGACTATACATTCAGCGCTTACGCGTCCGAGGGCGGCAATTTCGGACTCTTCACGTCGCACGAGATGATGAAGCGGCTAAACGCGAAGGTATATGCGGAGGCGCAGCGACTGAAGGTGAAGTGGATTCTGGGCGGCGAGTGCGGACACATGTGGCGGGTGATGCATCAGTACATGGCCACGATGAACGGGCCGGCCGAGTTCCTGGAACCGCCGGTGTCGCCCGTTACCGGGACGCGGTTCGAACATGCGCGGTCGACGAAGATGGTGCACATCTGCGAGTTTACGGCGGATTTGATTCACCACGGCAAGATCCGGCTGGACCCCTCGCGCAACGATCGGTGGAATGTGACGTACCACGACTCGTGCAACATCGCGCGGGCGGTGGGGTTGCTGGAGGAGCCGCGGTATATTCTTCGCCACGTATGCAATGAGTTCCACGAGATGCCGGAGAACACGATCCGCGAGCAGACGTTCTGCTGCGGCAGCGGCTCGGGACTCGGCACGGATGAGAATTTCGAGATGCGCATGCGCGGCGGCTTCCCTCGGGCCAACGCGGTCCGCTATGTGCGGGAGAAGTACGGCGTGAATCTGCTGACGTGCATCTGCGCGATTGACAAGGCCACGCTGCCTCCGCTGCTGGAATACTGGACGCCGGGCGTAGAGGTGGCCGGCGTGCATGAACTTGTCGGCAATGCACTGATCCTGGATGGGGAAAAGGAGCGCGAGACGGACCTGCGCGGCGAGCCGATTTTCACAAAGGAGGTGCTCGCCCGTGCGTGACCGGCCCGTTATCTATGGCGGCCTGGTGGTCTTTCTTGCCGTGATTACTTCGCCTTTCTGGCGCGGCCTCGAATCCGGGGTTACGACAAAAGGTCCGGAACTGGCACGGCCGGCGGCGGCGAGACAATGCGTGGCAAGCACGGAGTTTATGAGATCGTCCCACATGTTACTGCTGATCGAGATGCGGGACCAGGCGGTGCGGCGCGGGAATCCGGTATATGTGGGGGCGGACCACAGCAGTTACACAATTAGTTTGACCGGCACATGTCTTGAGCAATGTCATGGCAGCAAGACGGAGTTCTGCGACCGGTGCCATGACTACGCCGGCGTGTCTCCGGGTTGCTGGAGCTGCCATCTTGACGCAGGACACCGGGCGGGCCCGCTCACCGCATCGAGGAGTTCGCGATGAATCTTAGCCGGAAAGCGTTTCTGCGTTTGAGCGGCTTCTCGCTGTTGGCGGCGGCGATGCGGAAGACGGCGGCCGCGTTTGGAAGCACTGTCACGAGGAAAGTTCAGTGGGGCATGGCGGTGGACATCCGGAAATGCGCCAATCGCCCAGGGTGTACGGCGTGCATCGACGCATGCGACAACGCCCACAATGTGCCGAGACTCCCGGACAAGCGGCACGAGGTCCGGTGGATTTGGAAAGACACGCCCGAACATGCGTTCGAGGGGGAAGATTTCCGCTACTCGTCCATCGCGAATCTGCCGGTGATGCTGATGTGCAACCACTGTGACGATCCGCCGTGCGTGCGGGTTTGTCCGACACAGGCGACCTGGAAGCGCGAGGACGGAATCGTGGCGATGGACTGGCACCGATGCATCGGCTGCCGGTATTGTATGGCGGCGTGTCCGTACGAAAGCCGCAGCTTCAACTGGGTGGATCCGCGTCCTTATATAAAGACCGCGAATCCCGAATTCCCCACGCGGACGAAGGGCGTTGTGGAGAAGTGTACGTTCTGCGTGGAACGGATCAGCCAAGGCCGGGAGCCGGCATGTGTCGAAGCGTGCCCGGAGAAGGCGCTGATCTTCGGAAATGTGATGGATGCGAACTCCGGGATCCGGCGCGTTCTTGCGTCGCGGGATCATGTGACCCGCAAACCCGAGCTTGGCACCGGGCCGAACGTCTTCTATCTTCTATAGGCATACGTCATGTTCCTGGTTGAAAAAGCGCTGACCGGAAGCAAAGCTTACTGGCGGTGGATGCTTATGCTCGCCGCCGTCATCGCGACGGGGTTCGTGTTTTACCTTCGCCAACTGGATTACGGGTTGGGCATTACGGGGCTGAACCGGGATGTAACATGGGGCCTTTACATCGCGCAATTTACTTTCTTCGTGGGTGTGGCGGCCTCGGCGGTTATGGTGGTTCTGCCGTACTATCTGCATAATTTCAAGGTATTTGCGAAGATCACCATCCTCGGGGAGTTTCTGGCGATCGCCGCCGTGACCATGTGCATGCTGTTCATCTTTGTCGACATGGGACAGCCGGCGCGGGTGCTCAACGTTCTTCTTTACCCGACGTTCCACTCGATGATGTTCTGGGACATGGTTTCGCTGACGGGTTATTTGCTGCTGAACGCCGTCATCGCGTGGGCCACGCTAACCGCGGAGCGCAACGGAACAGCGCCGGCGCGTTGGGTGAAGCCGGTGATTCTTGTCTCGATTCCGTGGGCGGTGAGTATTCACACAGTCACGGCGTTTCTCTATGCGGGACTTCCGGGACGGCCGTTGTGGCTGACCGCCGTGCTGGCGCCGCGGTTTCTGGCTTCGGCGTTCGCGTCCGGTCCGGCGCTGCTGATTCTTTTGTGCCTGCTGATCGCGCGCGTGACCAAAACGCAGGTGCCGTGGGAGTCCATTCAGAAGATCGCGGTGATCGTGACCTACGCGATGGTCGCCAACGTGTTCCTCATCCTGATGGAGTTTTTCACCGCGCTTTACAGCGGCGTGCCGGAACATCGGCAGCCGTTCCAGTATATGTTCACGGGTCTCGAGGGACACGCTCGGCTGGCGCCGTGGATGTGGACGTCGGTGCTCCTCGCCGCCGTTTCCCTCGTCCTGCTTATCGTCCCACGGTATCGCACGAATCCGCGTCTGCTCCCGATCGCGTGCGCCATTGTATTTCTTTCTTTGTGGATCGATAAGGGCATCGGACTTATCGTCGCCGGATTTGTTCCGTCCCCGCTCGGCGTTGTTCCGGACTACGTGCCGACGCTGCCCGAGGTGCTGATCGTGGCGGGGATCTGGGGGGTGGGCATGCTTACGCTGACCGTGTTCTACAAGATCGTGATCGCGATTCGACCGGAGCCCTTAGCTGGGCACGCTTGAGCTTTGGCAGGGAGGCAGCGGTGCACTTTCCAATTTCCGGCGTGGACGGACCGGTGTGGTTGCCTGCGCTGGCCGCGTTCGCGGCGGCGACGGTCTGCGTCCCGGCGGGCCTTTCCGGCGGCATTCTCTTGCTGCCGTTTCAGATGAGCGTGCTGGGATTCGTGACGCCGGCGGTCACGCCCACGAATCTTCTATACAACGTGTTTTCCACGCCGGGCGGCGTTCTCCGGTTCGTGCGCGAGCACCGTATGTTGTGGCCGCTGGCGGCAACGATCATGGCCGGTAGCCTGCCGGGTGTTCTGCTGGGAACCTTCGTCCGGCTCCGGTATCTTCCGGACCCGCGCACGATCCGTCTATTCTCCGGCGCGGTTCTTCTGTGGCTGGCCATCCGGCTTTTCTGGAGTCTTCGTTGGGCCGCGCGGGCGAAGACGGTGCAAGCGCCGGTAGCGCACGCGACTGCTTCGGCACTTAAAACCACGTCGGTTTCGCTCGCCAGGATCGAATACGAGTTTCAAGGGCGCTGCTACGGTTTTCGTCCGGGGCCGCTGGCCGCGGTTTCGCTCGGCGTCGGGATGCTCTTCGGGGCTTACGGGGCTGGAGGAAACGCGATTCTGGCGCCCTATCTTGTCTCCCTCCTCCGCCTTCCGCCGCACACCGTTGCGGGGGCCACGCTGGCGGGCACGTTCGTTACGTCGTTCGCGGGTGTGTGCGCGTTCGAGGGAGCGGGTTATCTCACCAACCATGCCGCCGTCCACCCGGATTGGCTGCTTGGCGCGATGTTCGGATTCGGAGGGCTGCTGGGAGCCTACGCCGGGGCGTGGCTGCAGCGCTTCCTTTCGGAGGCGTGGATTAAGTTGTCTCTGGGTTTTATGGTTTTTGTCATCGCGCTGAAATACATATCCGCGTACTTCTTATGATGAGGACAGAGGCGCGACAACCATGGGCCAAGGCTGGAATCAGGCGAGTGAACGGACGAACGGGGAGGTTCCTCTGTCGACCCTCAAGGACCTGACATACAAAGACCTGCGCTGGGTGGAATCGCATGGGCCGGAGTGGAAGTATATTCTTCGGGCGGACGATGTCGATGCCGGGTCTCTGACGTTCGATCCGGAGTCGGAAAGCCGGGCCGTGGGCGAGATCTGCGGCCAACGCTGGACCTTCACGCGCCAGGAAGACTCGCCGCCGTGCTACATCCAGGTCCATGCCGCAGGCCAGGACGAGCCTGTCGCCACTCTGACGCCGCGGTGGGGCGGGAGCGGGTCGGTGCACTTCCGGAGCGGCGCACGATATTGCTGGAACACCGTTCACTTCTGGAGCGCACGATGGTGTTTCCGCCGCGAGGACGGCCACGCCTCCGCCTGCGTTACCGGGGACCCTCCGGCGCGTGAAGGGTCGGCGGTAAAGATCTGCGCCGATGCCGCCGGCCTGCCCGAAACTCCGGTGCTCGTCCTCTTAGGCTGGTTTGTGGAAGTGCTGGTGCACGAGCAGATCTCCAAGTGTCTGGTCTGCTGAGAGGGATGGCTCCCAGGGACGGGAGCGCGCCACAGAGATGCCGCGGACTTCGTGGGGCCAGCGGCGGCCGCTGACGGCGCAGGAGAAGTGGTACAGACTGCCTTCGTGAAAGACAACGCCCGGTTTGTGAGCGTAGTCTTCATCCACGCTGCCGGGCGGGCCGGCGTCGACCATGATTGCCGGTTCCTTTTCGAGGTGCTCCGGGGTTTTGCCCGGCGCGAGCAGATCCCGGGCTTTGCCGTGCCCGTCGAGTCCGTAGTCATACGCCGCCCATGTGTCGCGGTAGAGAAGTACGCACGGGTCGCTCGAGAAGCGTTCGTCCGGACTGCCGGAGGACCGTTGGCGATCACGGGTTTGCCCTCATACCGCTTCCGATGCTTCAGGTCGATTGAAGTAGCGAAGCCGATCTGCTCGTGCCAGTGCTTTTCGGCATTCTTGTAGAAAAGATAGTAAGTGCCGCGGTGACTTACAAGGCAGGGCGTATAGAGACCTCCGCGCTCCCAGGTAGCCCCATCTTCGGGCCGGAGGATGACGTCGCCGATGTCCCAGTGGAGCAGGTCGTGGCTGGTGCAGAGTCCGATGACGGCCGGGCCTTGCTCATAGTCTGAGCCCGGATCCGCGGGAATAACTCCCAGAAGGCGTTCGTTCACTTTCAAGGCGCGGCCCGGCCAGGCGGCGCCAGGTAATCAAGTTTTCGGAGGCAGCGAGGCCGGTTTGGTAGCCGATGCCGTCGAAGCCGGCATAGGTCATGTAGAAGCTATGCCCGTGGTGAAAGACGCACGGGCAATCGACGTTGCGGCTGTCGAAAGACGAAAGGTCGCCGGACGCCTGCAGAATCAGCTCGCGGTACTTATACGGCGTTTTGAAGACGTTCGCGGATTCCGTTTGGGCGCGCGGGCCGGCGGCGGCCAGCAGAAGCGATGAGCGTGTGACGGAGGGGCTCATCGGATCCGGCTGAATCGGAAGCGGCGCGGGCGTGCTTCTGCTATAGAATCATTTTGCGAGTAAGGAGTAACGCTTGATCGAAACCCGATTTTTTGAGGATTACGCCGTTGGGGACACACGGCAGACGCTGGGCCGGACGATATCGGAAGCCGATATTGTCATCCACGCCGGGCAGACCGGCGACTTTTATCCGCACCACATGGACGCCGAGTGGTGCAAAACGCAGCCGTTCGGCCAGCGCATCGCTCACGGGACACTCATCTTCAGCGTGGCGGTCGGCCTCACGGCAGGGGCGGTGAATCCGGAGGCGTTCTCGTATGGGTACGACCGCCTGCGCTTTCTCCGGCCCGTCTTCATCGGCGACACGATTACGGTGACGGTGACCATCAATGGCAAACGCGACAGTCCGAAGTCTCCCTCGCACGGCATTGTGGTGGAGTTGTGCGAGGCGAAGAACCAGCGCGGGGAACTGGTTTTGGTGTGCGAGCATCTGCTTATGGCGAAGCGGCGGCAGGCAGAGCCTCGATAGCGGGCCTCACGCCGCGGCCATGCGCGAGCTTCCCTCCGGTTCCGTTTCGTGCAAGGGCTCGCCAGGGTTGATGAAGAGAAACAGGATGGCGCTGGCGAGAACCATGACGGCGATGAGAGCGATAGGCGCGCGGTAGGAGCCGGTGCGGCCGATGTCGACGCAGGCGCTCCAGGCTGCGGGGAGCATGAGGTCAAGAACGCCGAAGCCTGCGCTCGACAACAGGATGACCCTGCGCTTGTGACTGCTGAAGGCCAGCGCGAGGATGAGGGCGGCCGATGCGGCGACACACGCGGAGCCGAGTGCGCTGCGGCCGGTTTTCGTACTGAAGCGCGCGGTGAGACGGTCGCCAATAGCGCCGCCCGCTAGGTTTCCGCAGCAGCCGGCCACGAAGGGGAGCGCCGAAACGACGGCCATTTCGCGCTCGGTGAACCCGGCGCCGCGGACCAGATAAGTGGGGAACCACGTGAAGTAGAACCACGACGCCCAGACATAGCACCAGTACATGGCGGCCAGCAGCCAGATGTGACGATGCGCAAGTAGCGCGCGCCAGGGAGCGCCGTGGCGGCTCGACGCCCAAACGGCGCCCTGCGCGCGCGCCCGTTCGCGGGACGGAAACCAACGCGCGATGACGCCGGCGGCATTGGGGTATGCGCTGGCCTCACCGGCTCCGAACAGGAACTGGGTTGCGACGAGGGACAGGAATCCCGCTGCCGCGCCGGTGAGCGCGGTGAAACAGCTCCACCAGAGGACGATGCGCGAGAGCGCGCGGCGGGGCCCGGTGCGGTCCCCTGAGATGGGAGGGCCGCACGGTCACGTAAATACAATATCGCTGCCACGCTATACGCGGAACGGGCGCGGGTGGGTGGACTCGTAATTGCGTATACTCAAGTATTCGAATATACTAGTTATCATATGAGCGACGAGCTGCGCCGGTTCAAAAGCGAGATTTTCCAGGCGCTGGCCCATCCGACCAGAATCGCGATCGTCGAGACGCTGCGGGATGGCGAACTATCCGCCGGGCAGATCATTGAAAAGCTCGGCCTGGAACAGGCGAATGCGTCTCAGCACCTGGCGACTCTTCGTGCCAGGCAGGTTGTGGTGAACCGGAAGGTGGGCAACCAGGTTTTCTATTCGATTCGCGATCCAGCTTTGGTCAAGGTCCTCGATATTTTGCGGCGCTATTTTTACTCGCAGCTCAGCAGCACGGTCAGCATGCTGGAGGAGGCTGCGCAGACCGCGCCCGCGAAGACCGGACACACACGGAGATGAGTTTCCGGGTGTATCAAGTTGCGCATCCGGCGGGGGATCCGGTCTCTTGAGCGAAAGCGGCCCCTCCGACCGGCTGCGCCGGGTTGTTGACCACGCGGCGCATCTGCTTCCGATGCAGGGCCCGATCGGTGTGTTCGTCCATCACAACACGCTGCATGAGTTCGAGAATCTGCCCTTCGAGCAGGCTGTCCTCGATGCGTCGGCGATCTTCGGCGCCGAGCCTTACATGGCCGAAGCGGCTTACCGGGCCGAGTTGGCCCGCGGGCGCATTCGGATGGAGGATGTCGAGGCAGTGCTGGCCGGCGAACCGGACGCCCCCGTCTTTCCGGGCTTGACGCGGCGTTCGCTGCGCAAGGCGATGATGACGCCGGGCGTGCGGGAGTTCGATGCGGCTACGATCCTGTGGCGCGCCGAGCAGGGAGACCTGGCGAACGATTTCCGCGGGAAGGCGCTGCGCTCGCTCTTCGATGCGTGTCTCAAGCGCCTGGCCGCTCCCGAGGTCGAACCGCCCGCACCGCGTCCGGCGGACGAGATCATTCATCCGTGGCTGATCCGGTTGTGCTCCGTGTTTTTGGACCAAGGCATGACCTACTGGCCACTGCCGAACCGCGAGAAAGGTTTTTACAAGAGCGTACGCATGCTGCTGGCGCCGGGCGGCTGCATCTTTCCGCTGTATCTGACCGGGTTGGACAAGGAACTGGCGCGGCAGACCGATCTCGGTTTCTCGGCCAGTGACGCCGTGCTCGACTACCTCGACGCGCACAACGCCGGTGAGCACGAATGGAGCGAAGTGATCGAGGCCGAATTACTGGCGCTGCCGGGTTGGGCGGGGTTGATGCGCAGGCTGGAGCAAGAACCGCAACTGGCGCCGCATATCGCCGTCCCGTGTTCGCTGATGGACTTTCTGGCCGTGCGGATGACGATGACGCGCGTTGTTTCGCGCGAAGGCGCCGGCGAAGCCGGTCTGCAGGAGAGCCCGCTGAAGACGCAGGAGCGGAGACGGTTGAGCCTGGCAGCCCGGATTTATGACGCGGCGCGCGTGGTGTCGCTTTCCGCGGACGAAGTGGCGCGCTTATCCGATACAGAGTGGGCGGCGTTTGTAAGCGAGGTCCGGGCGTGCAACGGATTGGAGCGGAGGCGCATTTTTCAGCTCGCCTACGAACGGTGGCATGAACACGAGATTCTGTCGGGACTCTCCAGCCACCGGGCGTACCGCGGTCTACACGAGACGAGCGGTAGGCCGGCGGCGCAGGTGTTCTTCTGCCTCGACGAGCGCGAAGAATCCATGCGGCGCGCGCTCGAAGAAGTCGATCCGGAAGTCGAAACACTCGGCGCGGCGGGATATTTCGGCGTGGCCGTGGATTACAAGGGAATCGACGACGCTCACGGCGCCGCCTACTGCCCGGTGGTGCTCCAGCCCGAGCATGCGGTGCGGGAAAGACCCAAAGCCGAGGACCGCGAATTGCATCGGAGGCGGCAGTGGCGCCGGCGCCTGATGGGACTGCTGAAGCGGAGCGCGTTGACATCGTCACGAACGTTGTTGCGGGGTTGGGTGTCGACGGCGGCGCTGGGTGTGCTGTCGGGGGTCCCGCTGATCGGGCATCTGCTCGCTCCCAGGCGGTACGCGCAACTGAGGGAGTGGATGAACAAGGCATTCCTTCCGGAACCGCGCACGGAACTCACGCTGATGCGCAACACGATGAAATCGCATAGCGCGGTGAAAGGCTTGTTGACGGGGTTTGCGGCCGAGGAGAAAGCGGAGCGGGTGGCGAGCGTTCTGCGGCCCGCGGGACTGGCGCGCGGCTTCGCGCGGGTTGTGGTCATCCTGGGGCATGGGTCGACAAGCCTGAACAATCCGCACGAATCGGCGCATGACTGCGGCGCATGCGGCGGACGAAGGGGAGGGCCGAATGCGCGTCTGTTTGCGGCCATGGCCAACCGCGCCGAGGTCCGGGAACTCCTGCGGGACCGCGGGATCGACATCCCGGAGGACACGTGGTTCGTCGGCGGCTATCACGATACGTGCAGCGACGACGGGGAGCTTTACGATCTGGAAGATGTGCCGGCCACGCATGAGAGTGATGTCAGGCGCATCGAAGCTTCGCTCGAAGAGGCTCGGGCGCATAACGCGAAAGAACGCGCTCGGCGGTTCGAATCTTCTCCGGTCCACGCGTCTCCGACGGTCGCGCTGCGGCACGTGGAAGAACGCAGCGAACACCTGGCCCAGCCGCGGCCGGAGTATGGCCATTGCACGAATGCCGTCTGCATCGTGGGGCGGCGCAGCCTGACGCGCGGCCTGTTTTTGGACCGGCGGGCGTTTCTGACTTCCTACGACGCCTCACAAGATCCGGATGACCGGAATCTCGCGGCGGTGCTGGCGGCGGCGATTCCTGTGTGCGCCGGCATTAACCTCGAATACTACTTCTCCTTCGTCGACAACGACCGCTATGGCAGCGGCACGAAACTGCCTCACAACGTGACGGGCCTCGTCGGCGTGATGGACGGCCACGCGAGCGACCTGCGCACCGGGTTGCCGTGGCAGATGGTGGAGATCCACGAACCCGTACGAATGCTCTTCGTCATTGAGACGGCGCCGGAGCGTCTGATGCATGTGCTGGACGCGAGCGCGCCTCTGAAGCGGCTGGTGGAGAATCGTTGGATCCGCGTGGCGACGATCGACCCGGATACGAGCCGCGTTCACGTGTGGAGGGATAGCGTCTTCGAAGAGATCGGCCAACCGCTGGAACGCCTGCCGGTGGTGTTCTCTTCCGCCGAGTGGTACGAGGGAAAGCTCGAACACTTGCCGATGGCCTGGATTCAAACCGGCGGGGGAGTGCGGTAAATGCACGCAGCGCAGGCCATGCTGGTGTTTGTGGTGCTGGTGCCGGGCCTCGTGTCGGCGGCGTTTGCTTTGGCATGGCTGGCCGGCTGGGTTCCGAGGGAGCGTGTTGTTTCTCTCGTCACGGGGGTGACGTTCTCGGCATCGGTGGCGGCGCTGGCGGTGGTGGTGTGGCGGCTCCTTTCGGCGCAGGCCGTGACGGTGACTTTCGGCAACTGGTTCAGCGTGCGTGATTATCACTTTCCGATGGTGCTGCTGGCGGACCGGCTGTCGGTGGTTTTGCTGGGGATGACGGTGGTTCTGGTGGGTCTCATCGGCCGGTTCTCGGTGACGTACCTGCATCGCGAGCCGGGCTTTTTCCGTTTCTTTCTGCTGCTTCAACTGTTTGCTTTCGGATCGCTGATTGCGTTTGCGGCCGGTTCGTTCGATCTTCTGGCGGGCGGGTGGGAGATTGTAGGCATCACGTCCGTGCTGCTGATTGCGTTCTTTCAACACCGCACGCCCCCGGTTGAAAACGCGCTCCGCGTGTTCGCGATTTACCGCGCCTGCGACATCGGCTTGCTGGTGGGTGTATTCGCCATGCATCATTGGGCCGGAACCGCGTCTTTTGCAAGCGGCCTTCCGCATCTGGAGGGAAGCCGCGCTACGACGGTTGGGCTGTTGCTGCTGCTGGCAGCGGCCGGGAAAGCGGCCCAGGTGCCCTTTTCAGGTTGGCTGCCGCGGGCGATGGAGGGGCCGACGCCATCGAGCGCGATTTTCTACGGCGCCATTTCGATTCACGCCGGCGCGTATCTGCTGCTTCGCGCGCAGCCGATGCTCGCCCAATCCGGCCTCGCTTCGGCGATGGTGGTGATGGTCGGTCTGGCGACCGCCGTTTACGGCACAATCTCCGGCCGGGCGAGCGCCGACGCCAAGACATCGCTGGCGTTCGCGTCGCTGACGCAGGTGGGTGTGGTGTTCATGGAAATCGGATTTGGCCTGAAGTGGATTGCGGTGATCCACATCCTGGGCCACGCCACGGTCCGTACGCTGCAGTTTCTGCGGTCTCCTTCGATGCTTCACGACTATCACCAGATGCATGCGGCGATCGGCGGCGAAGAGGAGTCCGCGGGAAATTGGATCGAGGACCTGCTGCCGGCGCGGGCTCAGTTGTGGCTTTACCGCTGGGCGCTGGATCGCGGCCATCTCGACACGATCCTGGATCGATTCGTGATTCACTCGCTGATGCGGCTCTCGAGGCTTTTCGTAAGGCTCGACCGCATCGGCTTGCCACAGACGCCCGAAAGACGGGAGCAGCCGGTGGCTTCGTTCGGCGCGGCGGCGCGGGAGCGCGCCGGATGACTTACCAGGCGAGTCTCACCGCGCTGGCGGTCGGCGTTCCCTGGTGCGCCGCGGTCGTGACGGTCGTGATCCGGCGGCAGTTGCGCGCCATCGCGTTTGGGGCGTCGCTCGTTTCCGTGTTGGCGAGCGTGCTGCTGCTGCGCGCCGCGCCATCCAGCCAGTCCCTGCCGGAAGCGCTGATGCTGCTTTACTCGTGCCTGACAGCGGGTGCGACGATCGCGCTTCCGCTGCGCGACTGCCGGAGCGGCACGATCAGCGGGATTCTGTTTCTGCTCGGATCGACGCTGCTGGCCTATTCGGCGGACGATCTGATGGTGCTACTCGGCGCGTGGATCGCCTCGACGATTCCTTTCCTGTTTGGGCGGTGGTTGGGTGCGCGCACGTGGCGGCCGCGTGCGGCACTGCTCGCCTCGAGCGGCGTTCTCGCGGCTGCGATCCTCCTCATCGCGTGGAGCGGCCACACGCTATCGATCGCCCGTTTAGCGCGGCAAAGCCCAGGAGGCATGGCGGTCTTCGGGCTTCTGGTCGCAGCGGTCGTGTTCCGCAAAGGCATCTGCCCGCTTCACGCGTGGGTGGGAGACGCCGCCGAGGACGGCGATGCGATTGCCACGGCTCTTTTGCTCAACGGTCATTTCGGCGCGATGCTCGTAGCTAGGCTGATTGTGCCGTTGTTTCCCGGCACGGCGCGGGATTTGTTCCCGCTGCTTTCCCATCTCGCGCTGGCGACCGCACTCTACATCGCCATCCGGGCGCTGACCGAAAACTCGCCCCGCCGGTTGCTCGCCTATCTCGCTCTCAGCCAGTCGGCGTGCATTCTGGCGGGCCTGGAAAGCCGGACGTTGGAGGGAGTCACGGGCGCACTGGTGCATTGGTGCGTTGTGACGACCTCCACGATGGGTCTGTTTGCCATCCTGCGGCTTTTGGAAGTGCGGTTCGGCGAGAACCTGACCGCCGGAGAGTACCTCGGCCTCGCGCAGCACGCGCCGAGGCTGGCGGTTTTCTTTCTTCTTCTCGGCCTGGCATTGGCCGGTTTGCCGGGAACGCTGAGCTTTTGCTCGCAGGATCTGTTAATTCATGGGACGCTGGTTTCCCATCCGCTGACGGGACTGTTGCTTCCGGCCGCCACGGCGATGAATGCGGTGACCGTGTTCCGGTTGTTCACGCGACTCTTCCTTGGCAAGAGAAGGACGGGATTCACCATCCTGGCGGATGCGCTGCCGCGCGAGAGATGGATTCTGACTGCGGCCGTGCTGTTCGTGGTGGTGGGGGGATTGTTCCCCAACGCGATTGTCGCCCGGTGGACGGGTCCGGCTGAGGCGGTTCAGCAGGCGGTGTACGGGACAACGCACCTTGCCGCCCGGTTCAGGAATGCAAACTGAGTTACTCCCCTGCGGCCGTGGATGCGGCGTGAGTTAGTCTTCGGCGACCGCTAGCTTTGTAAGGACCGGCTTTGGACATCCAGTCCAATTCTGGCGAGGCTCGTTTCCGAGATAGGGTAAGTCCCGCAAGCCGGCTTCACTGGTGTAGAAGCCGCTGAGCACGAGATCCCGAAAGTGGTTGAAGAAGACGACGGCATGGCAGTCTTCGGGCGCGGCTTTTGCCGGGTACGCGATACGGTCCAGGAGCGCCTTCTTCTGGGTATCCGTGCACGAGATGAAGTCACCTCCGAAGCGGCGGTTCGATTCGAGATCGAGCCACGTGAGGCCGCCGCGGATCTCATCGAGAACTGCGCCACGCTTAAGGTCGAGCCAGTCGTCAATGAATGCGGGAACGCCCGCTTCGGTGGCGCTGCCGGAGCGATCGTCGGCCGGGATAACCAGGTCGCAAAGAACCGACACAGTTTCCCACTCATGGGGGGCGAGCGCTTTGGGCTGTTCGGAAGCGGCGCCGGTGTCTGCGTTGGAGGCGTCAGGGGCGGTTTGAGCGGCCAGCACCGCGCCGGCGGGGATGGATGTGAGAATTTTCAGCAAGTTCCGGCGCCGGAGCGGCGCTTGGAGCCCGCCAGAGTTACTAAGTTCCATCGTCGGTTCCTTCGGGGAGCATATTCACTTAAAAATTTCGTTTGCTGACCTGGTCGGCGATATATTCCGAGGTTCGCAAGGCCAGCGCCATGATCGTGAGAGTGGGATTCTTGTCGGCGCTGCTGACAAACGGCGCTCCGTCGGCTACGAAAAGGTTCTTGCAATCCCATGCCTGGCAATACGGATTGAGGACGGAGTTTCGTGGGTCGCTCCCCATGCGGGCGCCGCCTACCTCGTGGATACATTCGCCGCCCCGAGAGATGCCCCAGCGCGATTCCGGCCCGGCGGATTGCATGACCTCGCCGTGTGCGGCCGTGACGATCTCACGGAACGTTTCTTGCATATGACGAGCCATGAGGAGTTCATCCTCGCCCCATTGAAAGTGAAACCGCAAGACCGGAATGCCCCACTGGTCGACAAGGCCGGGATCGATTTCGCAGTAACTTTCCCGGTTCGGAATCATCTCGCCGCGGCCGTGAAATCCGAGGAACGAACCATATAACTTACGGCAGCCTTGCTTGAGCTCGATTCCGTATCCCCCGCCAAGGACGCGTTCGGAACCATTCAGGAAGCCGGGCTCCGGCATGCCGCGCCGGCCTCCGCTGAATTCGATGTGGTAGCCGCGAGAGAACGGGAGTTCGCGGCGCGATTGTTTCTTGTAGTTCCACCACGGCATGAAAAGATGCATGCCTCCAACGCCATCCTCGTTGTGAGCCGGCAGATCCATGAGGCTGGGCATGAAGGCGGTGACGTCGGACATCACGGAGTCCATGATGTACTTGCCCACCAGCCCGCTGGAATTCGCCAAGCCGTTAGGGAAGCGCGAACTGCGTGAATTCAACAACAGGCGCGCGGTTTCGCAGGAACTGGCGGCAAGTACGACAGCCTTCCCGCGGACCTGTATTTCTTTGCGGGTTTTCTTGTCGATATAGGAGACGCCGGCGGCCTTGCCTTCCGATGAAACAAGAACTTCGCGCGCCATCGCGCCGCAGCGGATTTCCAGGCGTCCCGTGGCGAGGGCCGGATTCAGTAAGACGGTGGGCGAGGAGAAGTTTGACGAAAGACGGCAGGAGCGGTTGCACTGGGAGACGTAGTGGCAGGCCGGGCGGCCATTGAGGGAGCGAGTCAGGATGGCGAGCCGTGAGGGTACGCAGGGAATACCCAGTTTGCTGCAGGCTTTCCGGACGAGTAACTCATAGCAGCGCGGAGCGGGCGGAGGCAGGAAGTTACCGTCGGGATAGTTTTCAAGGTTCTCATTCGAACCGAAGACGCCGATTAGCTGCTCGACGCGGCTATAGTAAGTCGCCAGATCGCTGTAGCGGATCGGCCAGTCGAAGCCTTTTCCGTCGCGGCTGTAGGACTGAAAGTCGTAAGGACCATTGCGAAGGGCGATGCGCCCCCACGCGTTCGTCCGCCCACCCAGCATGCGGGAACGGAACCAGCGGAAATCCGTTCCCGGGGCTGATGTATAGGGTTCCCCGTCCACGCGCCAACCACCCTCAGCGGCGGTGAAGTAACCATAGGGGTGGTCGGGCGTGCGTGCGGCGCGATGAGGCGCGTCATAGCACCACTCCAGCCAGTGGGAGTCGCGCGCCGCGTCATACCAGCCGCCCGCCTCCAACACCAGGCACTTGGCGCCGGCCTTGGCGAGGGTGTACGCCGCCATGCCTCCGCCGGCCCCGGAACCGACGATGATTACGTCATAGACATTGGATGATAGATCTGGCATGGAGACTTCTCATTCCCGGCTCGTGGGCAGGTCAACCGGCACGAGACGTAGGGGCTGTTGATTGTTGCCCTGGTTGTCAAAGGAAATGACACCGGAAGCGCCGGAGTAAGCGGTCACTTCAGCGAGACGGTCTCGCAGGCGAGCGCGGTTCGGGCCGGATTTTTGCAAGCCATCGCAAATCAGACGGACAGCGTCGAAGGCTGCTAGCGCGGCCGGACCCGGGTTTGCCTTCGTTTTCGCGCGATAGACTTCCGCGAACCGGCGGGCGAGGCCGGACTCAATCCGGCGCGAGGCGACGGTCCAGGCCTGCGAACCGGAGATCTCATCGGAAGTCTGCGAGAAGTATGCGCCCGGCTCCTCGTAGCCGGCGGCGGTGGCTTGCGAGAGGTAGAGCGCAACGCCTGGGGCCGGGGAGTGCATCCGGCTTCGGAGCGCATTCGTGAGGGAGGCGCTGGTCCAAAATACGACGGCCTGGGGGGATGCTCGTTTCAAGGCAGTCGGCCATGTCTCGACGTCAGGCTTTTGAGGGTCGACAGTGAAGGTGGATGGAGCGGGCGCTCCGGCGTCGCGAACCGCGGCCAGGAATTCCTTGGCGCCGGCGCGGCCGTCGTGGTCCCGCGCGGTAACAAGAAGAACCCGCGTGAAACGCCGCTTGGAGTAAATATCGTCGACAAAGGCGCGCGCCTGCGCGGCGTCGCTGGGAGCGAGGCGAAAAAGCCAGCGGAGATTGATCTGGGTAGTGGTGGCGTCGGTGGCCAGCGTGAGCACCGGCACTCCGATGCGGTTTCCGACCTGCTCGCTAAGGTGAGCCACGGCGCCGTTTTCCGAGGTGATGATCGCGAGGACTTGATCGTCCATCACGAGGTGAATCAACGCGTCGGCGGTGGGTCCCCAAGGGGAAGCGGTCTCATCGCCGATGGCGAGGGAGACGCCGCGGGCTTTTGATTCTTCCAAGGCGATGCGCGCCGCCGCCAGGATGGCTTCGCCCTCGGGCTTGCGCGGTCCGGTGAGTGGGACCAGGAGGCCGATCCGGACGTCGCCCGCGGGCAGGTCGTCCTGGTGGCCGCGGCCCGGGCCGAGATAGGTGACGTGGCCCGAAGGAATGGCGGCGTAGGGGGTGACAGTCTGCGCGCCGGCGCCGCCGGAGTTCGCGGCCAGGGACGCGAGCGAGGCGAAGAGGATGGCAAGCGATTTCGCGTAAGCGGAGGGCATGAATCGGACGTGCGTCAGGGTTGAAGGTGAGTGGGCGCAGGGACGAGGGCGGCGGAGGCCGGCTTATCCCAATCGGTGCGGTGTTCGGGCGAGTAAACGAAGCGGCCGCCACGCACCTCGACCATGGTGAGGGGCGCGATGTTATTCAATGTGTAGTCGAAGAACACCGGGCCGCTGACCCCCTGGTAGGCGCTCATCTGGTGAGCGCGCAGTGCGTCCATGATGCGGCCGCGATTGAGGCCGGCCGATCGAATCGCGGCGATGAGGATGTTCATGCCGTCGTAGGCGTAGGAGGCGTAGGCGTCGGGCTCGGCGTGAAAGCGAGTGCGGAAGCGCTCGCGGAAGGTGCGCCAGCCAGAATCCGTGCGCGTCGCATCGAGCGGGGACACCGCGGCCAAGCCTTCCGCCGCGGGCCCGGCCGAGGCGAGTAACTCGGGATAAACAACGCGGCTCGAAGCGAACACGGGTTGCTTCATTCCGGCGTCGCGCATCTGTTTCAGGATGAGGGCGGCCTGGCGGGCATTACTCCACAGGACGAGCGCGTCGATGCCGGTGCTGTCGAGAAGGCGCAGTTGGGACGAGAAATCCATCTCAGAGGGTTCGAATTTCGCTTCGAGAAGCGGTTGCCGGCCGAGACGGCGCGCGGCCGAGAAAAAGATCTCGTCCCCTTTGCGGCCGTAGCGGTCCGTGGAGCGGAGGATCGCGACGCGGCGCAGTTTCTTCTGATTGAAGATGTAGTCGGCGAGTGCGTAACCCTGCTGGCGGTCGTCGGGGAAATTGTGCAGAAGCCACGGGATGCGCGTCTCGGTGACGGTCGGGTCGCTGGTGCCGGTATCGACAATGGGGATCTCGAGCTTAAGAGCTGCCCGGAGGGCAATGTGGGTGGACGCGGAATCGATGGAGCCGAGCATCGCCCAGACGTGTTCGTTGAAATCCATCTTCACGATTTCCATGGCGGAAGCGCCCCACAGCGGCAGGTCGTCGTGAACCTTGAGTGCGAACGGCGTGCCGTGGTAGCCTCCCGAAGCGTTGGCTTCTTCCACCGCCAATTGCGCGCCGTGGAGCATGGCGATGCCATAGAGCGACTCCGGATTGTTGCTGTCCAAAGGTCCGAGAAGACCGATGTCGACGGTGTGGAGACCTGCTGCGTCTCCGTCGGAGGCGAGACGGGCGGCGCCGTAGTAGGCGAGGGTGTCAGGGGACAGGAACCACTGTTGGTAGGGCTTCCGGAATTCACGAAACGGAACCGCATCCGGGGGCATGTTGGCGTAACGCAGTTCCTGCGGCGACGGGGCCTGATTTCCGGCCGGCGGCGCGGACTGAGACAGCCCGCGCGTAACCAGAAGGGTCGCGGTGGCGAGCAGAGGAATCAGGATGCGCATGGCCGGCGTTCGGCGGCATCGCCGTTTGTCAGGCGTTTGTCGCATTCGACTCGAAAATCGCCATGGCCTCGATTTCGACCAGTAAGTCCGGACGGCACAAGATTGCCTGTATTCCGGTTGAGGCGGGCAAGGGATCCAAGCCCATTTCGGCGAAGAATGCCGTGCGGATTTCGTTGAACGCCGCATAGTCCCGCTCGATGTCGCGAAGATAGCAAGTGGTCCGGACGATGTCTTTCCACGTAGCACCCTCGGAGGCGAGCAAGGCGGTGATGTTCTCGTAGGTACGCCACAATTGGGCGCGGAAATCACCGGGATAGAGCGTCTCGCCCTGATCGCCGATGCTCGCGGTGCCGGAAATCAGGAGGAACGTGACGCCCTTGATGTTAAGCCGGAGTCCGCGGGAGAACGACGACGGCTTGGCGTAGTGGTAGGCCTCATTGAGGGCGGTGGGAGCGGTGATCGCCTTCTTTTCAATCGGCGTGTATCCCTCCGCCCCGGAAGCGGGCATCTGTATCTCGGTATTTAGCTGATTCATCATTGCACTCCTATTTCGTAAGTTGGCATATGCCGTGACTAAGTCCGTTTCCCGTGGCGACCCACACGTCGTCTCCTTGAAAATCGAGATTCAACGTGTAGCTATGGGCGAGCGCCGAAGGGGTTACTGTTTTGCTTTTGTGGCCTTCGGGTCCGGTAATCTCAATCTCTCCGCGGCCGTCCGTTCCGAGTGTCCGGTAGGTCGTCCAGACGTTCGATTTGTAGTTCAGGCAACTGAGCCCTTTGTCTGTACACGCCCATACCAGGTCGCCTCTCGACTGGACCGCGTTGATGAAGTCGGAGGCAAGGCCGCTATCCTTGGTGAGATAGTTGTGCCAGTTCCGGCCGTCGTAACCGCTCAGGCCGAAGTAAGTCGAGGCCCAGAACATGCCGGTGCTCTCGTTGTAGGCTACGCTGCTGACGATGTTATGGATTAACCCCTGGTTTCGATACAACACGATTTCCATTTCGCCGTCAGGGTCGGTGTAGGGCCGCCACGAGCGCGTGGCCGGGTTATAAACGATGACACCGCCGCCCCATACGCCCATGTAGACATTCCCGTTGCCGAAGGCGATGGAATAGGACCAGGGTTCTTCAAAAGGACCGTTCTTCTCGTTGAAGATGGACCAGGACTCCGTACGGGTATCGAAGCGATTTACCCCGGCCGCCGTCGCTACCCATACCTCCCCGTTCTTGACGGCGACGCCGTAGACGAGGTCGTTCGCCAGGCCGCTCGACAGATTCGTGTAGGTCTTGAACTGTCCGCCGGAGTAACGGCTGAGGCCTCCGAAGGCGCCGATCCAGAGGTCGCCGGTCTGATGGTCGACGGCGATGGACATGACGGCGCGGCCCGCGAGGCCGTCGGCGGGCGTGAAAACGCGTTTGACCTGCCCGTGCTCGATCAGCACCAGACCGTGCCCGGTTCCGGCCCAGACACGGTCGCCGTCCACCTTGACGCAGTAGACTTTGCCCGGCGGGAATCCGTTTGCTCCGGTGTAGTTAGTCCACTTGGTATAGAGAGGGGACCAGGCCGGGATTGCGACCGCTCCGCCGGCCGGCAGCAATGGCCCGAGGGCGGCGGCAAGGCAGAGCCAGCATGGCAGTTTCGTCATAGTGTCTTCAGGAACTCGATAAGATCGTTCAACTGGACCTTATCCATATCGGAAGTGATCCCGTGTTTGTCTTCGGGACTGTACTTCGTCCAGATTTCTTCGAGCGTCAGGGCCTCTCCGTTGTGGAGGTAGGGAGCGCGCATGTAGAGGCCTTCGAGTTGAGGAATATCGAAGGACGCATTGGTGTCATAGCGGGTCTTCGTCCCGACGTCCATGTGTACGCGGGCTGTGTAGTGCGTCTGGGGCGGATGGCAGAAGTAACAGCGGCTTTGAGGCGGAATGATTTCGCCGGTATTGGTGATTGTGCGGAAGAAGATATGCCGGCCGCGTTCCTGCGCTTCGGTGAGGTCCGCGTTCGCGTTTCGGCGGGGACTTGGCGGCAAGGTGAGCGAACGAATGAAAGCCGTGAGGTAGCGGACCTGTGAGTCACTGAAGCCCTGGGAGCGGAAAATGTACATCGCGGTTCGCGGACCGGCCTGAGTTTCCAGATCCGGGTTGTTGCCGTTCCACTTGAATGGGCCGGTCTGCGAGATGGCGCGCAGCGTACGGTTTTCGACGACGTCCCGGCCGAGTTCGGGTGTCTCGAGGCTCCAGGCAAGTCCGTCGGAGAGGCCCTTGTGCGGATGACAGGTGGCGCAGGCCATCTGGTGTTCGAAGCAGTAAGTTGCGTCGTAGAACAACTGCTGTCCGTGACGCTCGGGTGTAACTTGTCGCGGGCCGCCGAGGTCGATGGTGGCGGTCACGGCCCGGCGGTGGAGATCAATGACGGTAATCGTGTCGTCCATGCGGTTGGCGATGTAGGCAAGGGAGTCGCCCGGAGCGATCACGGCGGAAGTCGGATTCTTGCCGGTGGCTAAGCGCGCGGTGACAAAGTGGCGGGCGGAGTCGAGGCGGTTCGCCAGCGCCTCGGGGTTGCCCGGCTCAACGGTTTGAAGAAGGCGATCGAGCTTACGGGTGTCGAGGATCGAAACCGTGTCACAGCCTGAGGCTGTCACCAGGGCGAGCGTGCCGTCGCTCGATGCCGCCGCGCCGAAACCATCGGCGAAGTAACGGTCAACGTCATCAAGCAGAACTTCGTCGACGCGGCTGGTCTGTGGATCGGCTTGACGGGAGCCGGGCGTCCGGATGACAGCAACTCCATGCGTGAGGTACCACCCTTGCTCGATTTGCACGAGCGGATTCAGGTTTTTCGGACGCAGGAACGGGACGAGCAGGTAACTTCCGTCCGTCGTTCGGACTTGAGCAATATGGCGGAGCTGGACTACCCCGGGGATTGAGACGCGTTCGGCGATTTGGTTTGACTCGGCATCGATTACCGTAATCTGCGAGACCGGGGGCTGATCGAAGCGGCCGGGCGCGGCCAGGAGGTTTGATACGTATACTCGCGCGCCATCCGGAGAGACGGCGAGGTATTCGGGAAACGTCCCGGCGGGCAGGCTTCGCAGGTTCCGGCCGGTGACCGCGTCAAGAACGGAGACGTCATTGCCCAACGTGTTTGCAACGTACAGGGTGTTCCCGCGGCGGCCTGCGGCAACACCGGCGGGTCCCCATCCCGCGCCAATCGTCCGGCGAACTTTGAGCGAGGCGGCATCGATCTCGCTTACGGAGTTATCGAGTTCGTTCGACACGTAAATCGTGCTTCCGTCCGGCGACAAGGCGATCGCTTTCGGTTGACGGCCCACGGCGATGCGTTCGATAACTCTGTTCGAGCGGGTGTCGACGGCGAGGACGAGATTGGCGTCTTCACACACGACATAGAGTTGGGCTCCGTTCGGCGAGATGGCGAGATCGACGGGACTCAGATACGTGCGTCCGGGATCGCGCGTGTCTTGAAGAACGGCGGCGTGTAAGGCGAGCGGCAAAAGGAACGCAAGCAGGATGGACGGGGTCCGAAGCGGGCGGCGGATGAGCGAAGCGGCGGCCATCTCAGTGTGCGCTGGAAGAAGCTCTGCCGCCTTGCGCGTGTGTGGCAGCGGGCTCTGTCACCGTCAGCACCTGGTCCGCCGGAACGTGATTGAGCGTCTGCATCCCTCCATCAGGCCAGTGAATGATGAGGGTGTCGACCTTCGTATGTTGCGCGAGCCCGAAGTGCGGCCGCGGATCATTCTGCGAGAGGTAGCCGCTGGCCGATGTTATTTGCACGTATTGGTGCAGGTCGCCTGCAATGGCTTCGACAGTTGCCCCGTAGGCGTCGCGGTTGCTGCGCGTACCGACAAGGCGGATCGTCAGCCAATGATTTCGCTGCCGGGCAGGGGGATTGTTATGAAGGAGAATTCCCCGGCCACCGAGTACGACGATGAAGGCGTCGACGTAGCCGTCATTGTCGTAGTCGGCAAAGCAAGCGCCCCGGCTGACATGACGCGTTTTGAAGAAGGCGCCCGCGGCGTTCGAGACGTCGGTAAATTTGCCGTTGCCGTTGTTGTGCAGCAGAGTGTCTTCCATGGGGATCAGCCAACTGAGGCCGCCGTTGACGATGAAGAGGTCCTTCCAACCGTCGTTGTCGAAATCGAAGAACCCGTCGCCCCAGCCGACGTATTGTGCAGAGGGCGCTCCCACTCCCGCGCCATCGGTTGCGTCGGCGAAGTAGTAACCGCCGGATTTGCCGGAATTGTGAAACATGTTGTGCATCAGACGGTGGTAACGCGCATCGGAGACGAATAGGTCCATCCAGCCGTCGTTGTCGAAATCGCCGAAGACCGGTCCCATCGCGGTGGTCGCCTCGCCATTTTGTCCGTAGGCGGCGTTAACCTCCTCCGCGATGTTGGTGAATGTGCCGTCGCGGTTGTTGTGGTAGAGGTAGCTTGCCATCGTGTCGTTGGCGACGTAGATATCGGGCCAGCCGTCGTTGTCGAAGTCGCCGGCGGCGACTCCCATGGCGCGGCCGGGCGTGGCCGCGATGCCCGAAGGGCGCGACACGTCGGTAAATGTGCCGTCGCCGTTGTTGTGAAAGAGCCGATTCAGTTGGGGACCGTAGTCCAACGGCCCGGGGTAGTGGTTGGCTGAGTAAAAGTGCCGGTAGGAAGGATCGTACTGGAGATAGTTGCCGACGAAGAGATCGAGCCGGCCGTCACGGTCGTAATCGAGGAAGGCGGCGCCGGTGCCGAAGAACGGATTCCCGACATGGGCCGCGGCGGTTACGTCGGTAAAAGTTCCGTTGCCGTTGTTGTGATAAAGAATCGATGAGTTGTAGTTAGTGACGTAGATATCTTCGTTTCCATCGTTGTCAAAGTCGCCGATGGTCAGCCCCATGGCGAAACCATTTCCTTCGAGGCCCGCCTTGGCGGTCACGTCGGTAAAGGTGCCATCGCCGTTGTTCCGGTACAGGTGATTGGTGGCGGGGGTGCGGACCGGCGACGAGATGTCGGTCAGCCCATCGACATGGCGGCCGCTTAGGACATAGAGATCGATGAGGCCGTCGTTGTTGTAGTCGAGCCAGCCGCAGCCCGAACCCGTCGCCTCGACGATGGAGCTAAGTTCCTTTTCGCCGAAGGAGTGCTGGAAGTCAATGCCGGCCTTCGCGGTGACATCTTCGAACTGAGGCAAGGCATGGGACTGCGGTCCGCCGGGAGATTGAGCCGCAAGGCGGAAGACAGCCGGCACGCAGAAGGCGAGGATTAGACTGAGAACGAGTTTGAGTGGAATGCGCATCCTGGTCCGTTCAGTGAAGAGTCTTTTGGGGCGGAAGCCCCATCCGGGCCGGCATCCCAGGCATGGTCAGGGCCAACGGCCAGTGGTTTTGCGGTGACTCGGCTTTGTCCTCGTGACAGCCGATGCATCCACGGTCTTCTCCCGGACGCACCCAGATCCAACTTCGCTGCGAGGCTACTAAGTTACCGTTTGCCGCGACCAGATCGAATCGAACGGGACGGTCGGCCGGCACTGCAATGTAGAAGGATCCATCGGCGGCGACCGGGGCCTGGCCGAGTAGTTGCTCGCTGCCCTGGTCGTCTTTTTGAAGGAAGACCCGCACTTGGGCGATGGCGGCGGACAACGTGCCGCCCTTGGCGCTGCCTGCGCGGCGGGCATTGAGGCAGATGAAGCGTCCGTTATTTCGCTCAAGATGCAGAATGGACCTGTAAACAGCCTGGGCAGGGTGGGGACGCAGCGGAACTGCTTGGACAACGGAGACCGAAGGATCGCGATAGATTAGCCGGGGAGGCATGTCTCCGGATAAGTCCAGCTCATAGGCTGAGTAATGGACGGATGAGGAGGCCGAGTCCTGCCGGGAAACCAGTACGTGGCCGCCGTTCAACTCGTGGACGGATTGCACCAAGGGCTGTGGTGAGTTACAGGTTGTAACGCGAAGCGACCCGGGGCGGACGAATGCAAGCACGCCCCCGGGTTCTGAGTTTCTTGCCGGGTCGCGTTGCGTGAAGACGACCGTTCCATCGTCAAGCTCAGAGGCAGAGTTCTGGCTCAACGGCGAAGGCTGGTCCTCGCCGAATGAAGCCAGTCCGGAACCGTCGGGACGTAGGGTGAAGAGGGCGCGAGGCTGCGGATGGCCGCCGGTTCGAGCAAGCGAGCGTTCGGCGGAAGCAAGAAGGCGTCCATCTTGAAGCACGGTTTCCAGTTCGAACCGCCCGGGGCCGAACGTGATTCGACGCGAATCCGAGCCGTCGATACGGGCGACGCACAGGAACGACTCACCGTATGGCGCGGAGACGCGCGTGTAAACAAACTGATTTTCGGGCAGGTAGGCGGCCTTCAGACAGTTGTCCGGGCAATGCGTGAGTTGATGCTGCGCCGTGCCGTCGGAGTTCATCTCCCAGACTTGCCAGGGCGAGTCAAGAGTAGTTTTGGCGGAGAAAAGTATCTTTTCGCCGGAGGGGGAAACGTCAGGGTCCGCGGCGGCGAAGAAACGGGGAGAGAGATTCGCCGCGGTGCTCGGCGGTTGGCCCGGTTGCCAGGATACCAGGCGGCTGCCTTTGGGAAAGCGTTGCGTGATCGGAACTGCGGTCGTGATGGGCGCTTCGACGAATAAGAGGGCCGGGGCGAGGTTGGAAGGGGGAAAGCCCGTATGGAGGTCGCCGTTTAACCGGGACGGCGCCGACACGAGCAACGGCAGGACGATGGCGATGGGAAGGCCGCAAGAGATTCCGCGCGCCAACCGAGTTGCGGAGGTTCCGCCAGGCCGGAATAAACCATCAGCAAATCGCAACTCGACACACGTCGACTTGCTTGATCGAAGAACAGACAATGGCGTTCCCCTATGTCTGAATCCGCATCGAGCCAACTATTGGAAAGAGCTACCTATCCCGTGCGGGCCGACTGCGACTGAATTCAGAGATGTGTCTTAGTGAAACTATCCGATCATGTAGGCAGGGTCAATAAGGGAAAAAGACTACCGCAGACGCGTCGGCACGACTAACTCGCCTGAACAGTGAAGGATAGCGATGGATCTCGCGGACTACTGCCTGGGGCGCCAGTTCAAACCGCTTCGGACTCGGCAGCTAGCACGTTGATGCTGATCTCCTGCGGTTTGACGTGTTGGAGTTCCGCTCTCAGTCGAATGACTCCGGGGGTCTGTTGCGCCCGGATCCAGATCGCGCCCGCGCCGCCGCTCAACGCGAATGGGTTGTCGCCGATGATCTCGCCCGGGCCTTCGAGGTGAAAGCTCACCGCTCCGCTGGACATTCGGCGGGGGTTGCCGAACTCGTCCGTCAAGCGCAGCACAACGCGCGTGCAATCCCGGCCATCGGCGGCAAGTTCCTGGTCGTCGGGCAAAACTTGCAGCGCCGCGTCAACGCCGGCGCCCGACAGCGTCACGGTCTTTACTAACTTGCCGGCTATGTAGCCCTCGATCTTCAGATCTCCCCACGCCGGCCGGTCGGTGATTCTGACCACGAACGGAGGATACTTCAGATGGCCGTAAGTGGCCCGGTCCGGATCGGCTTCCGTGTGCAGCCGATCGGCCACATAGATCTTCAGATGATCGCAGTTAGAGCAGATCGGGACCGTGCCGGCGCCGCCTGCCGTCGAGTGGTCGCCTTGCGACCAGAAGAACCCGGGTTCAATCACGATTTCTTCTTCCGGGTCGCACTGGGATTTATAGAAGCCCGCCGCGGCCTTGGGTATGCGGAAGATATCACTTACGCCGTGGTAACAGATGCGGTCGCCGGAGCCGAAGTTCGCATGGGTGTTGTAGTCGAACGCGCACCAGCCGATGCCCCCGGCGTAGCGCGGGTCCGAGGCAAGTTGGTTGTGCACGCGCGCGTGGCGCAGCGTGTGCTCGGCCACCCGTTCCACCTGGTCGAAGCTCTTGGTCGAGAACATGTGGCCGTTGAATTCCGTGTTGAGGTACAGGGGGTGGTTCGGCGGGCGAAGGGGGAAGCCGAAGTCGTTCATGGTGAATACGTCTTCGAGCAGTTCGGAGTTGTAGAGGTAGCGGATCCCGCCCGTTTGCCGGGAGTCGTCAAGCGAATGTGCGACCTGGTTTGTCCGCGTGTAGAAGATGTGGTCGTCCTGCGACTCGTTGATGCGCACGCCCCAGAGGATGATGGAGGGGTGGTTCCAATCCCGGCGGATCATGTCACCCACGTTGCGGACCGAGAGATCCTGCCAGTCCTGCTCGCCGATGTGCTGCCAGCCGGGAATTTCTTCGAGCACCAGGAGTCCGATTTCGTCGCAGCGGTCCAGGAAGGCGGGAGATTGAGGATAGTGCGAGGTACGGACGAGATTGATTTTCAGTTCCTTGCGCAGGATGTCGGCATCGCGGCGCTGCGCGCGGGCAGGCATCGCGCCGCCGGC
>DAIDIH010000308.1 GCA_027459465.1 Bryobacterales bacterium
ACGCGGTAATGTTGGCCGGCACCATGCCGACGCGGGTTTCGTGGTCTTTTACTTCCTTCGGTACTCCAAGAATCATGGTTATTGCTCCGTGGGTCCGTTTTGTTGCGGTTGAATCGGGGGAAGATTGGCGGGGGCCGGTTGTAGCACGTTGGACCTGGGGATGGGCGGCGCCGCCGGTTGAGGCGCTGCCTGCGCGGTGAGGGCACGTTTGGGTCCGAGGCCGAGGCCGATCAAGGAGAGGGAATTGATCTTGCCGTCTCCGTCAAGCTGGTGGTCCTGTTGATATTTGCGCAGCGCCTGCACCGAGTCGGAGCCCCACTGACCGTTCGGCGTGCCGTGGTAGTAGCCTCTGTCGGCGAGAGCCTGCTGGATCTGCGCGTAGCGTTCCGGCGTTGGGGCCTGTTGATAGGCGCGGCGCCGCTTGGAGGCTTTGGCTCCGCGGTGTCCCGTGGGGCGGGAAGGAGGGTGGCCGACGCCCCGTTTCGCGCGTTGATGGTTTGTCAAGGCAGAGCGGTGATTGGTGTGTGTTTTTGCCTTTTTCCGGCGAGGAGCGGCCATCAGGTTAAGGCTGGCGACGAGCGAGGCGAGGAACATCATCCATCGAAGAGTCATGTTAGTTTCCAGGGAGTTTACCGGAAAGATACATCGAGGTCCACTGGACTGAGTTGCGGCCGGCTGGCATGGGCCGGTAGATGTGCAGCGCGAGAGGATCACCCGGTTTGAGCGATGCCTGAATTCGGCGCAGGTCGTCGACCGATTTTACGGCCTCGCGGTTGATGGCGACGATCACGTCGCGCTCCTGCAGGCCGAGATCGTCGGCGAAGGAGTCCGGATCGACGCTGGTGATGATGACACCGGATTTATCTTTGATTCCCGCTCCCACGCGGTCCGCGTCGGCGAGATCGCGAATCTTCATGCCGAACTTGGGCTGCGGCGCGGTCTTGGAAGGCTGGGAAGGCGCCTCGGGCTGGTCGAGCGCGAAGCGGGGATCGTCTTTAAAGACTTCCGCGCGATCGAGGATGGCGACCTTCATATCCATCTTCTTGCCGCCCCGGTCGACCGAAACCGTGGCCTGCGAGCCGATCGGGAGATCGGCGACACGCGCGACCAGGTCGTCGCCGTCCTGCACCGGGCGCCCGTTCAGAGCCACGATGATGTCGTCGGGCTTGATGCCGGCCTTGTCAGCCGGGCCGCCCTTGGTGACTTCACTGACCATCACGCCATGCCGGGTGCCGAGGGCCTCGAAAAGTTCCGGCTTCTCGTTGGCCTTGCTCCAGCCGATGCCGAGAGAGCCGCGGGCGACGCGGCCGGTGCGGATGATGTCGTTGTAGACTTTAACGGCGATATTCATCGGCAGGGCGAAGCCGATGCCCTGGTAGCCGCCGGTCTGGGTGGCGATCATGGTATTGACGCCGATGACGTCCCCGCGGATGTCGGCCAGCGGGCCGCCGCTATTGCCGGGATTGATGGCGGCGTCTGTCTGGATGAAGCGCTGGAACTGCTGGGCGCCGGGAATGTAGCGGCCGGTGGCGCTGACGATCCCGGCGGTCACCGACGCTTCGAGGCCGAACGGAGAACCGATGGCGACGACCCAATCTCCGACTTCTATGCCGTCGGAGTTGCCGATGGTTACCGGCACGAGGGGCCGGGTCGGGTCAATCTTGATCACCGCCAGGTCGGTTTCGCGGTCGTAGCCGATGAGGCGCGCCCGATAGTCCGTGTCGTCGCCGTGCAAGCGGACTTTGATCTTGTCCACTTTGTCGACGACGTGGTTGTTCGTGAGGATGTAGCCGTTCTTGTCGACGATGAAGCCACTGCCGGACTGCTCGCGGCGGAACATACGCGGATCGTCGTCACCGCTCATCGGATTGTCGTGGAAGAAGCGGCGGAACAGGTCCGAGCTATCGCCGCCATCGCCGCCTTCCTGAGGCTGGCCGCGACGATTGCTGGAGGCCTCCTTCGGGATGTAGTCCGCCGTGATGTTTACCACCGATGGACCAAGACGCTTGGCTAACTTGGTGAACTCAGTGCCGGTCTGGACCGCCGCCGGGATCACCAGCGGCGTTGCGTCAGGCGCCACCTGCGCTCCCCGCGCCGCGTTGACACCCGTGTTGATGAGGGTTCCGATGAGGATCCCAATGGACAGCGTGGCCAGCAGGAGGCTGATGGAGAGCACCTTCTGCTGTCTCATTCGGTCAAACAAGCGCATGGAGCCAGATTCCTTTTCTTGGGCGGCGAAACCTACTTCTGATTATAGGGACAAACCCGGGTGGCGAGACCGCGGACTTCGGGGAGAAACGAGCCAGGAGACAGGGGCAGGGAGTCTTTCCGCAACGTTACAAAATTATTCGACTCTTTCCGCCAGTTTCTGCGTCCAATGGAGCGAAGGGCGAACGCGAACATGGTGCACGAGAGAACATTCATCAACCAGCAACCGAAGCCGGCGCCGATGATCAGCGCCTCAGCGACGGTTTATTGTCCGATTTGCACGCACACAGTCCCGGCGGAGGTATTGAGCCGCGGCAGGCAGGTATGGGTGCGGCCGGACCAGAAGTGCCCGCGCTGCTCGGCGTCGCTGGCGCCGGGCAAGGTGCTTTCGCTCAACCGGGCCGCTTGATCGGCGGCGCTGCGGCCGGTGTGGGGCCTCGCCGCTATGGTAGTGTGGAGGCAGGAATGAAAAAGAAGGTTATCCCGACAAGCGACGTGATTATCGACCCGGAGATACGGCGCAAAGCGCGTCGCATGATCGAGAAGCCGGCCCCCCCACCGGCGAAGTGTGTTATCTGCGGAAGTCCGTGCGCTCCCACCTCGACGGAGGGGCTGTGCTGGGTCTGCCGGCGCCTGAAAATCAGCGCCTGGCGGGACAGTGACACGCAGGCCGCTTCTCAGGAGTAAGCCATCTTACGGCTGAGGCCTTGTTGGAAGGCTTTTTCATAAATCCATCCGCCGCAGGCGACGTCTTCCAGTCCCAGTCCGACCGATTTGAAAATTGTGATGCGGTCCGGTTGGTGGCCGCGTGGAGTGTCGCGTAACTCGACGACGCGGGACCAATCGCTGGCGAGGATCAAATCGCCGGCTTCGATGCGCGCCTGCTCCACCGAGTCCGCGGCGATCAGGCCCGCACGGGCGATCAGATCCGCGGGTAACTCCCGGCGGTTGGCGACGTTTGAGCCCACGGCGTTGACGTGGGTGCCGGGGGCGACCCAATCGGAGGCAAGCACCGGATCCCGGGCATTCGTCGCCGTGATGACGATGTGGGCGCCGCGCACGGCCTCCTGGGTAGTGGTTGTCGCCACGGCGTTTACCTTTTCGGCGAAACGCTGACGCCGGGCGGCATCCCGGCCCCAAACGCGTACCTCACGGATGGGACGTACCGCCCGCACTGCTTCGATCTGGGATTCTGCCTGGAATCCGGTCCCGATGACGCCCAGGATGGACGCCTGCGGCGCGGCGAGCAGGTCGGTCGCGTAGCCGGAGGCGGCGCCGGTGCGGATCTGGCCGAGGTAGTTCGCTTCCATCATCGCCAAGGGAGCGGCCGTGGACGCATCGAAGAGAAGAAAGAAGAAGTGGGCGCCGTGCTGGCGATGGGTGGAATAAATCTTCGTGCCGAAATAGGCGCCGAAGGATCCGGCCATGCTGTGCAGGACGGAGCCTTCCGGCAGGATGAGCCGGCGGCGGGGTTGGTTTTGCGCGCGGCCGGCGGCGAATTCCTGGAACCCCTCGCGGACGCGGCCGATCGCTTCCCGCATCGGGAGAAGCGAGCGCACGTCCGCCTCGGTGAGATAGAGCATGGTGATCCCGGCGGGACTACAGCGTCACCGGATCGGCGCGCTCGGGGTCGATTCCGAGTTCGCGAATTGCCGCTTCGGCTTTAGCGGCGTCGTACTTGCCTTCCCGGGCCAGACGGGCGAGCGTCGCCGCGGCGATCGCCTCCGCGCTCACCTCAAAATGCTTGCGGAGATGCTCGCGGTTGTCGCTGCGGCCGAAGCCGTCCGTGCCGAGGGAAACCAGGCGTCCCGGCAGCCACGGGGCGATCTGATCCGGCACGATCTTCATGAAGTCGGTGGCCGCGACGATGGGGCCGTCAATGCCTTCCAGGGCCTGGTTGATGTAGGGCTTTCGAGCCGGTTCGGCCGGATGCAGCCGATTCCAGCGCTCGACGGCGAGTGCGTCCCGGCGAAGTTCGTTGTAGCTTGTGACGCTCCAGACATCGGTGGAAACACCGAATCGGCCGGCGAGAAGCGTCTGCGCCTTGAGGGCTTCACCGAGGATGGTGCCGCTCCCGAACAGGTGCGCCTGCGCCGGACCGTTCTCGGCGGGTTGGAACCGGTAGATGCCTTTCAGGATGCCGTCGTGGACACCCTCGGGCATCGTCGGTTGGGCGTAGTTTTCGTTGTAGGCGGTCAGGTAGTAGAAACGGTTCTCGCCGTTTTCGTACATGCGGCGGATGCCTTCGCGGACGATCACCGCGATTTCGTAAGCGTAGGCGGGATCGTAGCAGGCCAGCGTCGGAATGGTGCTGGCGAGCACCAGGCTATGGCCGTCCTGGTGCTGCAGACCTTCGCCGAGCAGGGTGGTCCGGCCGGCGGTGCCGCCGATGAGGAAGCCTTTGCCGCGCGCGTCGGCGAACGCCCAGACGAGGTCGCCCACGC
The DNA here is from genome assembly GCA_027459465.1 of Bryobacterales bacterium. Classification (GTDB taxonomy): domain Bacteria; phylum Acidobacteriota; class Terriglobia; order Bryobacterales; family Bryobacteraceae; genus JAJYKC01. The sequence goes on from DAIDIH010000308.1 coordinate 4,653, forward strand.
GCTGGAAGCCGAACATGGAGTAGTAGATGAAGAACGGAATCATCGGCACCCCGTAGTTTGAGTAGGCGGTGCCGGCGGCGGTGAAGGAGGCCATGGATCCGGCTTCGGTGATCCCTTCTTCGAGAATCTGGCCGTCTTTGGACTCCTTATAATAGAGGAACATTTCGGAGTCGACCGGCTTATAAAGCTGGCCCTGGCTCGCATAGATGCCGATCTGGCGGAACAGGCTCTCCATGCCGAAGGTGCGCGCCTCGTCGGGGACGATCGGCACGACGTATTTGCCAAGGTTGTGGTCCTTGAGAAGCAGGGTGAGCACGCGGACGAAAGCCATGGTGCTGGATACTTCTCGGCCCTGCGAACCGGACAGGGACTCCTGGAACAGATCGAGCGAGGGCGCCTTGAGGGTGATCGGCTTCGGGTTGCGCGCCGGCAGGGGACCGCCCATGGCTTCGAGACGCGACTTCAGGTAGCGCATCTCCGGGCTGTCTTCCGGCGGTTTGTAGAACGAGATGGAGCTGATGCACTCCTCCGGCACCGGGATGTCGAGCCGCTTGGTGAAGTAGCGCAACTGCTCCTCGCTGAGTTTCTTCTGCTGGTGAGCGGGATTGCTGGCCTCGCCGCCTTCGCCCATGCCGTAGCCCTTGATTGTCTTAAACAACACGACTGTGGGGCCACCTTTATGTTCGTAAGCGCGGCGGAGGGCGTTATAGATTTTCTGCGGGTCATGCCCGCCGCGGCGGAGCTCGAACACCTGCTCGTCGGTCATGTTCTCGACCATCTTCGCGGTTTCGGGGTACTTGCCGAAGAAATTCTTCCGGACGTAAGCGCCGCCTTTGGCCTTGAAGCTCTGGTATTCGCCGTCGACGCATTCCATCATCAGGCGCTTGAGGAAGCCGTGCGAGTCCTGGGCGAGAAGCGGATCCCAATTGCTGCCCCAGATGACCTTGATGACGTTCCAACCGGCGCCGCGGAAGGCGGCCTCGAGTTCCTGGATGATCTTGCCGTTGCCGCGAACCGGGCCGTCGAGGCGCTGCAGGTTGCAGTTGACCATGAAGATCAGGTTGTCGAGCTTTTCGCGGGAGGCGAGCGTGATGGCGCCGAGCGTTTCCGGTTCATCCGTTTCGCCATCGCCTAAGAAGGCCCAGACTTTGCGTCCGGTGACTGGGATCAGGCCGCGGTTCTCGAGATAGCGCATGAAGCGGGCCTGGTAGATCGAGTTGATCGGACCGAGTCCCATCGAAACGGTGGGGAACTGCCACAGCCAGGGCATCAGCCACGGATGCGGATAGGAGGAGAGGCCCGGCTTGTCGCGAAGTTCGTGCCGGAAGTTGTCGAGATCCTGCTCGGTGAGCCGGCCTTCGAGGAAGGCGCGGGCATACACGCCGGGCGAGGCGTGACCCTGAAAATAGACGAGGTCGCCGGGCTGGTCGCCATAGCTGCCGTGGAAGAAATGATGGTGGGCGACTTCCTGGATCGAGGCGAGAGACTGGTAAGTGGCGATGTGCCCACCGATGGCGTTGTCGTGCTTATTGGCGCGCACGACCATGGCGGCAGCGTTCCAGCGGATGATGGCTTTGATGCGCCGTTCGATTTCGCGGTCGCCGGGATAGGATTCTTCTTCCTCTACTGGAATCGTATTTATATAGGGCGTGTTGAGTTTACCGTATGCCTGAATGCCGTAAGAGCCGGCGCGGTCTACCAGCCGTTCGAGAAGGTACTTGGCCCGTTCCTCGCCGGCGTCACCGATGACTTCATCCAGAGCTTCCAGCCATTCGACGGTTTCCTGCGGGTTGGCGTCCTGCCGCGTGGTGCTTTCTGTTTCGATCATTTTTGAGGGTACTCATACCCAAGATAGCAGGTGATGCCGCGGCTCAAACCGCTCCTTTTCGCACTCGCGCGACGGCGTTGGCGAAGCGGCGGTATGGGAGAGAACCGAAGTCGTCGAAGGGAAGCCATTCGCCGTCTGTCCAACTGGAAAAGCGCCAGCCGGCGAGAATGGCGAGGTGCTCCTGGCGTTCGACGAGCGTGCCTTCGACGGGGGAGAGCGAAGTTGTGGCCTGCTTGAGCTGTGTGTCTACGGGCAGGCCGGCTTCGAGGAACCGGAGTTCGCGGGGCGTTTGCCACCAGCCGTCGACCATGAACCATAGTTTCACAGCCTCACCCTCGCCGGGGAGAATCGCGACGCCGTGCAGGCGGCTGAGGTCGCGGGCTAACTCGCCCCGGAGGGCGAGGGTGGACTCGATGTTTTCCACCCGCCGGTGCTGGCGCGCGGCCTCTTCGAAATTCATCTCCTCACTGAGGCGATCGCGCGCCGAGCGCGCTGACCGTAGCAGGGCCGCCCCGTCGGTGTGGAGAAAATCCGCCACTCGCGCCGCTTCGCTCGAGTATTCCTCTTCGCTACATACTTGCTGGCAAGGCCGGAGGCAGAGATTCATCTCCCCGTAGACGCAGCCGGGGTGATCGGGCGAGGGAACGAGATCCTCCTGGCAGCGGCGTAGCTGGAACAAGTCGAGACAAGCCGTTTCAAACGTTTCAGCGGCAGCGCGGGTGCGGAAGGGACCGTAGTAAAGCGACCGTCCGCCGGTGAGGCGCGAGGTGACCTGTAGCCGGGGGAATCGGTTGCCGAGCAGAAGCTTGACGTAGGCCGGGGAGCGAAGCTTGATTCGCCGCTGGTAGTCGTCTCCGTAAAGACGGCGCGCGGCGTAATAGTGATAGAGCACAGCCTCGAGCCGGGAGTGCGTCGGCCAGTATTCGATCACGGTCGCCCCCTGGGCCAGGTTCCAGAGTTTCAGAACGCGCCGCAAGCGCCGGCCGAGCACCGAGGTTCGGGCCAAATAGACGGATTGGTCTCCGGCCCGGATGGCGAAGACCGCGGGAATGTCAGGGGCCAGAGCGGCGTCGGCGACAGCCAAGCCTTGTGGTAAGTAATCCGTAGTTTTGTCCTCCCGGGGGACTGGGGTGAGATGTCGTTTTCCGGACCGGAATCGGGCCCCGAATAGTTCTTGACAAGCCGTTGACCGCGCTTAGAATAAGGGTAATCGCTTCTGACTTTCCATATGCAGCCCTGTGAGCATCACCGTACCGAAATCCTGACCCGGCGTGATGGTGTTGACTATGTCCGGTGTCTTGATTGCGACCAAGTCTACGAGGCCGAAGATCTCGAGACGGTTCCTGTTTACGACGAAGACGAGGAACCCGACAATCCTCCGAAGCGCTAGCCTTCCGATTTGCCGCCCCCGGCGTGCGCGATGATAGCGGGAGGAGCATGCGTCGTCTGCGAATTGTAGCGATCGGCGGGGGCACGGGATTATCGAGCCTGCTGCGCGGGTTGAAGGCTTACGCCGCGCCGCCCGCGGAGGCGGAAATCACCGCGATTGTGACGGTGACCGACGATGGAGGAAGTTCGGGCCGGCTGCGGAGGGAATTCGACGTGTTGCCGCCAGGGGATATCCGAAATTGTATGGTGGCCCTGTCGGAGGAAGAGGCGCTTTTGTCGCGGCTTTTCCAGTACCGCTTCCAGGACGGCGAGGGGCTGAAAGGGCACAGCTTCGGGAATTTGTTTCTGACCGCACTCACGCACCTGACCGGGGACTTTGCGAGGGCGGTGAAGCTGTCGAGTGAAGTGCTCGCCAGCCGCGGCCGCATTTTCCCTTCGACCGCCCGGAATGTGACGCTCGAAGCCGTTCTGGAAGACGGTACGCTACTCGAAGGAGAAACCCGAATCAGCGGCAGCACGGCGCGGATTCGCCAAGTGCGGCTGCGCCCCGAGCGATGCGAGCCGCTGCCGGAGACGTTAGACGCGATCGAACGGGCCGACCTCATCTCGCTGGGGCCCGGGTCCTTGTTCACAAGCGTTGTGCCGAACCTGCTTGTCGAGGGAATTCCCGAGGCAATTTCCCGGTCGAAGGCCTTGAAGGCGTACTTCGTGAACCTTATGTGGCAGCCGGGTGAGACGATCGGTTTCCGTGCTTCCGACCACGTTGAGGCGATTCACCGTCATGCCCGGCTTCCCCTAGTCGACGTGGCGGTGGTCAATACGACTCCGATCTCGCCGGAACTGCTGCGGAAGTACGAGGCGGATGCCGCCGAGCCCGTGGAAGCCGATATCGAACGGCTTCATGCTATGGGTGTCAAGACAGCCTCGGCCAATTTGTTACTTGAATCCGGAACGGTGCGGCACGACCCGCTGGCCACCGCGCAGATTGCGATGAACCTGGCCCGGAAGGGCAGGGAACAAATAAGACAGAAGATCCTAACATGATCCACATCACCGCCGACGACAACAGCCCCATACACGTTGTCATTCTCGCAGCCGGCCTCGGCACGCGCATGAAATCGAAGCTCGCCAAGGTGCTTCACCGTGTGGGCGGAATGAGCCTTGCCGAGCATGTCGTGCGGGCCGCTTGTCATGTCACACCTCCTTCCAATATCACCGTGGTGATCGGGCACCAGTCCGACGAAGTGCGGACGGAACTGGCGCCCCTGGGAACCAACTTCATTCTTCAGGAGCAGCAGCAAGGGACGGGGCATGCGCTGCTTACGTGCCGGGAAGCGCTCCACGAAGCCGGTGGCATGCTCATGGTTTTGTACGGCGACACGCCGCTGCTTTCTCCCGCCACGCTGGAGCGCCTGGTGGAGCGGCAACGGCGCCACCACGCAGCAGCCACACTTATTACGACCCATCTGGAAGACCCGACGGGCTATGGACGGGTGATTGTCGACGACCAGGGCCATGTGCGCTCGATCGTGGAACAGAAGGCCGCCACGCCGCACCAACTCGGTATTCATACGATTAACTCGGGAATTTACTGCTTTGAGGCGCGCCTGCTCTGGAAGTACATCGGCGAGATTCGTCCGGATAACCCGGCGAATGAGTATTACCTGACCGACATTGTGTCGATCCTCAACCGGCATGGTCACGCGGTGCAGTCGATGGAAGTCAAGGACTCGCCGGAACTGCTCGGAATCAACACGCGGGTCGACTTATCCGTGGTGGACAAAATCATCCGCGACCGCAAGGCGCGGCAGCTTATGCTGGACGGCGTCACGATCGAAAAGCCGGAGACGGTGACGATCGATGCGCATGTAAAAGTCGGACCGGACTCGATCCTCGAACCATTTACACGGCTGGTGGGCGCGACGGTCATCGGCGAGGACTGCCGCATCGGCGCCGGCTCGGTGATCGAGTCGTCCCGGATCGGGGACCGTGTCCATGTGGCGGCGCTGACTCATATCTCCCATGCGGTGATCCACGACGACGCGCGCGTGGGCCCGTTTTCCCGCCTTCGCCAAGGCGCTGACCTCGGACCGGGGACGCACGTGGGCAACTTCGTGGAACTGAAGAATACCCATCTCGGCGCGGGGGCCAAGGCGAATCACCTGGCTTATCTCGGTGACGCGCAGATCGGCGAACGGGTCAACGTGGGCGCCGGTACGATTACCTGTAACTACGACGGCGTGAATAAGCACCGCACCACGATCGAGGGCGGGTCGTTCATCGGGAGTAACTCGACGCTCGTAGCGCCCGTTACGGTTGGGGAAGGGAGTTACATCGGCGCGGGGTCCGTTATTACCGAAGACGTTCCCGCCGGGTCGCTGGCGCTGGGCCGGGCTCATCAAGTGGTGAAACCCGGGTGGGTGGAGCGGAAAAAACAGAAGCAGCCGGGAGATTGATGCTCAGCCGGATGCGGTGTGCGCTGGTTTGGTGGCCGGGCTGGGTTGCCGGTGCGAGGCGACACTCGATGAGAGGCGAAGCAGATCCGATGTGAATGCCTGCGCCTGCGGGTGACTGTGCTTCAGGGCGTCGACGCAACGGCCGTCGATTTTCGCGGGTGTTTCGTTTTCCATAACACGGAAGACTTTCTCGATCGGCATCGCGTCGCGATATGGCCGTCTGGCGGCGAGTGCGTCGTAGATGTCGGCGACGGCGAGGATACGGGCTGCGAGAGGAAGCTGTTCGGCCTGATAGCCGCGGAAGTAGCCGCTGCCGTCGAGCTTTTCGTGATGGGATGCCGCGATTTCGGCGAGAAGTTCGAACTGAGGGATCCGATGAAGGATCTCGTAGGTATAGTAAGGGTGCCGCTTAACCATGTTCCACTCGGCCGGATCGAGTTGGCCGGGTTTTTCGAGGATGGCGTTCGACACGCTTAGCTTGCCGAGGTCGTGAAGCAGCGCGGCGCGGCGGATGAGGGTGATGTCGCGTTCATCCATCCCCAAGGTTTGCGCCATGGCGACGGCGGCGCCCGCGACACCGGCCGAGTGGCGGTAAGTGAAGGGGGTTTTCGCGTCGACGACGTCTGCGAAGGCGAGGCAGAGGTTTTCGATCTGGGCCTCGCCGGCCGGTCGAGAGGCGGCGCGCGGAGAGAGTTCGGCGGCGTTTTCCCGGGCACGGTCCATCTGTTCCCAGAACCTTCCTCGCGCGACAAGGGATTGAAACGCCTTGACCACCTCCGGATCGAACCAGCGCCCCCGGCGGCGGCGCGCCATCTCTTCGGCGGCAAATGCGCCTCGGGTGACGTAGAACACGTCGAGGCTCTGCGCGAGCGACATGATTCGCGACAGCCGCGGGATCTCCTCTCCTCGCCGGCCTTGGGGATGCCCGCTTCCATTCCACATCTCGTCCAGGCTGTAGATAGCCTCGGCCGCGGCTTCCGAGAGGCCGATCCGCCTGGCGATGCTGGCGCCGCGCTCGCAGCGTAGCTGGACAAGGCTGCGCGCGGTCCGGATTCGGCCGGCGCCCATCTCGGCCAGCGCGCTGACGCGGGCAAGGAATGTGCCGCCCCGGCGCAAGTGGGTCAGCGCGTACTCGAAGGACTCCCAGTTGGCGCGAGTCCAGTCGGTTGTCCTGATGTCCCGCTTGGCGGCGATGTCGTCACTGCCCAGCAGGTGGTACATCTTCGAGGAGTTGGCGCTGCAGCCCAAGTCCTTCATTAAGAGGGCGTAATACAGGTCCTGGAGTTCGGGCTCAGGCAGACCCATCTCCCGGCCGATGTTCATGCCGGCGACGCAACAGCGCTCCGCGTGCCCGACAGGTTGGCCCTCGGTTAAGTCGAGCGCGTAGGAGAACGCGGCAAGGATTCGAGGCATCGACAGCCCGTCTTCGCCGGCCACTCCAGGCGCGGACGCAGGGGAGGTAAGCGTCGGCATCACCCCTCTTATCGGTTACGAATGCTTAAGTTTTTAGAGGTATTGCTTACTATTTGTGAAAAACCACAACAGGGTGGTAAAAATTCGGAGCCTGCGCTTCGCCGATCGCGACCAGATCGCCATCGTGGGTCAAAGCCTTGACAAAGCGCGCCCCGGCTTGAGCGCGGAAGGGAGAAATGCGAAAATTCCTGCCTTGCCGGATGTGATTTTCCGTCAGAGCGTCAATCACTTCGGCAGGAAATTCGGGAAGAAGGCCGGAGCAGGGCAGGACGGCATCGGCGAGCCTGCCGGCCTCTGCCATTTCGGCGAGAGCGTCCAGGGTGTGAGACTGGCTTTGTTCAAATGGCCCGGAGACGGTACGCCGCAGTTCCTCCAGCACCCCACCGCAGCCCAGTTTCTGCCCCAATTCATGCGCGATGGCCCTCACATAGGTTCCCGCCGTACATCGCACGAGCAACACAGCGGTGGGCAGGTGGAACTCC
>DAIDIH010000309.1 GCA_027459465.1 Bryobacterales bacterium
GCTCAAGCCCACGCTGCAACTGCGCTCCCGGCCGGAAGTTTTCTTCGCCGGCCAGATCTCCGGCGTCGAAGGGTACGTCGAATCCATCGCCACCGGACTCATCGCCGGGCGGAGCGCGGCGGCGCTAGCGCAGGAGGAACCAGTGGTTCCCTTTCCGCGCGAAACCGCCCTCGGCTCGCTGTGCGCTTATGTCTCGGGGGCAGACTCATCGAACTATCAGCCCGCCAACATCACCTTCGACCTGCTGCCACCGCTCGAAGAAGCGGAGCGGATCAAGCTCGGACGCGACCGGCGCGCTCGTCACGAGGCGATCTGCCGGAGGGCGCTCGAAAGCCTCGATACGATGCTTTCCGCCGGGGTCCGATGAGCCCGCTGAGCCAGTCCATCGAGGCGTATCTCGACGAACTCCGCCGGCGCAACGCCTCGGCCCACACCGTGCGCAACTACGGCGCGGACCTGCGCGAGTTTTTGACCTACTTCTCTCCGCCCGAGGGCGACCCGCCCGCGCCGGCCGCCTTCGGCACGCTCGAGTTTCGCGAGTGGATGGGCAACCTGCACGCCCAGGGCCTGAGCCCCATCACCATCCGCCGCAAGCTTGCCGCCGTGCGAGGACTCTTCGGCTTCCTCCATCGCCGCGGCGAGATTCCCACAAACGCCGCCAAGAGAGTGCGGACGCCGCGCGCGCCCAAACTTGCTCCCAGCGTGCCGAACGCCGAAACCACCAATCAGCTCATCGACGCCGTGACCGCGGACAAACTCGAACGCCCCTTCCCTGCCCGCGACCGTCTGCTGTTCGAGTTGCTCTACGGCTGCGGTCTGCGAATTAGCGAGTTGGCAGGCCTGAAGCTCGAAGACTTCGACCGCGGCGAGCGCTGGCTGCGCGTCCGCGGCAAGGGCAACAAGGAGCGCGAGGTGCCCTACGGCGCGAAGGTTGAGGAAGCTCTGGTGCGGTACCTGGAGACCCGGCAGTCGCGCGACCCCGCCGAGCGGGCTCTGTTGCTGAACGCCCGCGGCGGAAGGCTGACAGACCGTGGCGCCCGCGGAATCGTGAAGCTCTACGCGATCGCCCTCAGCGGCGATCCCTCGCTCCATCCGCACAGCTTTCGCCACGCCTATGCGACACACTTACTCGCCGACGGCGCCGATTTACGCGCGATTCAAGAGTTACTCGGCCACGCCAGCCTGTCCACCACCCAGCGCTACACCCAACTCTCGCTCACCGACCTGATGGCCGAATACGACCGGGCGCATCCCAAGGCTTAAATTCTGCCCGGCCACGTGGTCGAGCAGCGGCTCCATGTCGCGCGGATGGAAACCGAACGGGCCGGGCTTGCTCCGGAAAACAATACGCCCCTGGGTGTCGATCAGGTATAGCCGGTCCGGCCATCCTTTGTACTCCGCCTCCACCCGGTTGTCCATGCCGTCGAGCAGCGCGGGAATCGCGATGTGCAATTTGCGCACACAGCTATCAGCCACGGTCTGGCGAGCAAGCAGTGTCGTCGGATTTGAAAAAATCACTCCCTGCCGAATGTTGTCCGGCATCTGCCAGAAGTCGCTCGCATGGGCCTCCTGAATATAGACGATGTAGAACGCTACGCGATCCTTGTACTTCCGATACATCTCGTTCAGGACGGGAACCTCCCGCCGGAAGGGCGGTCAAGTGTAGCTCCCAAAAACCAGCACAACCGGACGCACGCCGCGAAGCGAGGCCAGATGAACCGGCGGGCCGCCGCGGAGCGGAGCAAGCGTAAAATCGGGCGCCATTGTGTCCACTGACGCACTGCCCGCCCGCGCCTGCGTCCATAGCGTCTCAAACGGAAGCACGAGGAAAACCAAGCCCGGCATTTTCGCCATGAACGACGCGAAAACGGCGGGTGGCTGGAGCATCTGATGGTAGATGAGCGCCACGAAGCACACCCACGTCGCGAGGAGGACGGTGAAGGCTCCCTTCACAAAACCCATGAGAAACAGGTTACTTCTTCTTGCGGCGCCGTGCGGAGGGGGGAGGGACGACGGCGAAGGTGAGCTTGTGGTCGATCGGGTCGATGCGGTCCAGCCTCACCGTCACCCGGTCCCCGGCCGAATACGTAATTCGGCTGCGGGGCCCGACGATTTTCCGCGTCGCCTCGTGAAAATGAAACCGCTCGCCCGGCAGCGTGTCGATCGGAACCAGACCCTCGATGAACAGATCCTGGAGCTCGACGAAGAACCCGAATTTCGCCGTGTTCAGGATCATCGCGGAAAACTCCTCGCCAACGCGATCCTCCATGAACCTCGCTTTCTTCCACTCGACCAGATCGCGCTCGGCTTCGGCGGCGCGGCGCTCGGCCTCCGACGACTCCTGGGCGATCGCGCGGAGGTCGAACAGAGCGTAAGGTTCGCCGGAGAGATCGAGCGCCGCGGTAAGCGCGCGGTGGACGATCAAGTCCGGATAACGCCGGATCGGCGACGTGAAATGCGTGTAGCTTGTGGCCGCGAGGGCGAAGTGGCCGTGGTTCTGCTCGCTGTAGCGGGCCTGCTTGAGAGACCGGAGCATCAGATAGCTCAGGATGCGCTCCTCCGGCTTGCCCTCGAACTTTCGGATCAGCCGCTGATACGTACGCGATGTGACTTCACTCGCCGCAGGCTCGCGCGTCGCCGGACTCCGGCGGCGCGGCGCGGACCCGACACCGAGCGAATAGCCAAATTGCGCGGCGGATTCGTCAAACTCCGCTACGCGCCGCGGGTCGGGAGGCTCGTGAATTCGGAACAGCAGCGCCCGGCCCAGATGCTCCAGGTGACTGGCCACGGCTTCATTCGCCGCCAGCATGAATTCCTCGATGATGCGGTGCGCGATGTTGCGCGGGCCGCGAATGACGCCGGTCATCTCGCCGAATTCGTCGAACTCAATCAGCGGCTCCGGCAGGTCGAAATCGATTGAACCGCGCCGCGTTCGTTTTCGGTTCAACGCGAGTGCAAGTTCGCGCATCAGCTCAAACCGAGGCGTCAGCACGGCGTATTGTTCGCGCAGTGCCGCGTCGCCTTCAAGCAGCGCGTGAACCGCGGTGTAGGTCATTCGCGCGGCGCTCCGGATGATGCCCCGTGTGAATTCCTGCGAAACCAGGTCGCCGTGCGGGTCAATTTCGAGCAACGCGGAAACCACAAGCCGGTCTACCGTCGGCTTGAGCGAGCAGATTCCGGTCGACAACTCGACCGGAAGCATTGGCACGGCGCGGTCCGGGAAATAGACGCTCGTACCCCGCAGGCGCGCCTCGCGGTCAATCGCCGATTCGGGTGCGACGTAGTGGCTGACATCGGCGATGTGGACGTGAAGCTCGAAGTTCCCGTTGGGAAGGCGATCCACCCACACCGCGTCGTCGAAATCCCGCGCCGTTTCCCCATCGATGGTCACAATGTCAAAGGCGCGGAAATCGCGCCGGTCTCGCGCCTCGGCTTCAACGACTTCAACCGGCGCCGCCGCGGCTTCGGCGAGCACCTCCGGCGGGAACCGGTGCGGGATATGGTGCTTGCGGATGATGATCTCGACATCGACTCCGAATTCGTCTGGAAACCCGAGTAGTTCGATCACTCGCCCCACGCCAGGTTCGCCATCTTCGGGGAACTCCAGGATCTCGACGTTGACGATCGCGCCATCGAGATCCTCGGCCGAGACCGGCGCAGCCGCCGTCGCGCCTACGCGGTCCGCCGCAAGCGTCTCCCGCGGCAGTTCCTGTCCCTCGGGAATGCGTATCCATTGCCGAATACGGTCGTCGTGGGGCACAACCGCGCACCCTCGCCGTGTGACGCGAAATTCGCCGACCACGGTCGCGTGCGCGCGAGTCAGCACCTTGACGATCGAGCCCGACGCGCGGCCGTCGCTTTCGATGCGCCCAAGCCGTACCAACACTCGATCGCCGTGCATGGCGCGCGTCGCGTCCTCGCGCGGGATGTAGATGTCCCCTGCGATGCCCGTTGGCGGATGGTCCGCGATAACGAAGCCGAATCCGTCGCGGTGCATGCGAAGGCGCCCAGCGACGTATTCCGTGCTTCGGGCTGGCGAAAGGTATTGGCCGGGCCGAGGCTCGACCAGTTCGCCCCGCGCCGTCAACCGCGCCAGCGCGAGATCGAGGTGGCGCCGCTCCCCTCCGTGGGCACCGAGTTCCCGGTAAAGCTGTTTCAGGGACGCACGCCCATGCGGCTGCTTCGAAATGTGAGCCAGAATGGCTGCCTCGAGATTGGCGCCCAAGTCCGTTCCCTTCGAGGCTAGCACGCGAGCCGTGCCAATGACCCATCGCGTTCTACACTTTCAGGTAGGAGGGCCTCTTGAGTCCGATTCGTATTCTCGCCGCGTGCGCCGGCGCGATCCTCTTTATCCCGTCGGTGTGGGCCGACGATGCGACGAAAAGCGCCAAGATCGACGAGATCTTCCGCCTGACGAAGGTGGACCAGGTGCAAAAACAGATGATGGACCAGATGAAGGCCGTGCTGCCTTCGGTCGAGCAGCAGATGGGCGTGCCAGGCGATCCGCATGAGATGAGCGACGAACTGCAGACGCGGATCCTCGACTATCTCTCTTCCCGGCTGAGCTGGGAGAAAATGAAGCCCGGCTTCACCAAGCTCTACTCCGACGCCTTCACGGAAGACGAAATCGACGGAATGCTGGCGTTTTACAAATCGCCGGCGGGGCAGGCGATGCTAACCAAGATGCCGATACTCGCGTCGAAGAGCATGGCCCTGGCGCAGCAGCAGATGGCGGGGGTGTACCCGGAGTTGCGGCGCATCGTGCAGGAGTACACGATCGAACATACGAAACAACCGCAGGCCGCGCCGCCCCCGCAGCGGCAGCCGTAGTCACGCGCCCGTAACGGCTTCAATCGGCAGCGCGCGAAGGTCCGGCAGGAGCAGATCCGGCGAGTGTGCCGAGAGTTCCGCGAGGCTGAGGATGCCGGTGGCGACAGCTATGGCCTGGACGCCGCTCAACCGCGCCGCTCGAATGTCATTGGCGTGATCGCCGATGAGTGAAACACGCGCGCCAGGCGAGGCCAGGCCAAGCCGCCGCGCTTCGCGCATCGCGATGCGTACGAGCCCCGCCCGATCCCGCGCCATCTCAGAAAATGCTCCGAGCGAGAATGCCTCCCGCAATCCCGAGCGCTCCATCTTCTTCCATCCGATGCGGCTGAGGTTCCCGGTCACCAGACCAAGCACCGCCCCCGAACGGCGCAGCCGTCGCAACAGCGGGCGCACGCCGGGGCAGACCTTACCTCGAAGATCGGGGCAGCGCCGCACATACAGCCGTTGCGCCGACGCGGCGATGGCTGGCATCTGTTCCCGAATCCGCCGCGCGCTGGCGCCGTGAGCCCGCATCATCGCGGTAATGATGTCACGGTCCAGCATGCCCGCCACCGGCACATCAGCAGTGCTCACCCTTAGCCCCGTCACCCGATACACGGCGTCCTCCAGAGCGGCACGGTGATGCCCACCGGCCTTACGGATCAGAGTCCCGTCGATGTCGAACAGTACCAGAGCTCGGGCGGAGTTCAAGCTTTTAGTGTACCGGCCGGGCCCGTGCGATCAGAAGCGTCAGGTCGTCGGAGAGCACTCCGGCGCTGAACTCTTGCACCTGGGCGAGGATACGTTCCACCATCTCGCCGGCTGGACGGCCAATCTCGGAACGTAACGCTTCGAGCAGCCGCGCTTCACCGAATTCCTCCTCTCCCCGCATGGCTTCGCTGACCCCGTCGCTGAACACAGCGAGCAGGTCCCCCGGCGCCATTCGCACTCGTCCGGTATCACATATCCAACGCTCAAACAGGCCGACGACAGTCGCCGTAGCTTCCAGCCTCTCCACCGCGCCGCCTTGGCGCACAAGCATGGGTGGGTTGTGGCCGCAGTTCGAGTAAATCAGTTCCCGTACCGCGTCGTTGTAGATCGCAAAGAACATCGTGGCGTAGTGCTGTGCTGCCGTCGAACTCCACAGCGTCCGATTCACCTGCTCGAGCATCCGCGCCGGATCGTCTGTCATCGCGGCCGCGAGACTGCGCAGACTCGCCTGAAGATTGGCCACCAGCAGCGCGGCGTGGACGCCCTTGCCGGACACGTCGGCGAGCACGAGCCCGGCGCGGCTTTCACCGAAATCAAGAAAATCATAATAATCGCCTCCCACCGACCGAGCCTGAATGCACCGCGCCGCCACTTCCAGCGTCCGTAATTCCGGTGTCCGCTGCGGCAACAACCGAAGCTGCACCTGCCGGGCGATCTCCATCTCGCGCGCAGTCCTTCGCTCAGCCTCGATCTTCGCTGCGATCTGTTCTCCCAGCCGGATATTGTCGAGCGCCGTGCCCGCCTGACTTGCCACCGACGCGAGCAGCCGCTTATCTTCTCCCGAATAGGGCTCCTCCGAAAGACGCGCTCCAAGCACAAGCAGGCCGGCCAGTGCTCCGTCGGAGCCGAGCATCTGCACCGCGCATTCTGGATGAAGCGATGAGAACACGGAATCCTCTGCGGCCCCTTCCGGAATTTCCCAGATGCAAGCTGAAGAGGCGGCGGCGTCTCGCGGTCGCCTATCCGCCGGAAGTTGTTCGAGTTCCCGGGGCGCATCGCCGGCCTCGGCCACCAGTCTACCCTCGCCGTCCCGCAGATACACGAAGAGAAAACTCGGATGCAGTGCCTCGTTCAGATGCCGGTAAAGCAATTGGGCGAGTTCGTCCCGCGCCGTCGTCGTCCGGCTCTTTTCCGCCAGATCCTCCAGCAGCAAGCGCGCGTCATAAGCGCCGCGGAAAAAGACCCTGTCAATTTTGGCGCTTACTTTCTGGTGAAGCCGCGAGCCTCCCCAGAACAGCGTCACCCCAAAAACCGCTCCGAGCGCGACGCCCAATGGCGCCTCAGCGGGCGCCAGTCGCGCCAACACCAGCATCAGCGCGAGGCTCAATCCCGAAAGCAGAAACGTGAAGCCCCGTTGCACCATCAGGTACCGCGCGCTTCGCTTCAGTAGCAACGGGATATCGAGCACGCGGTGCTTCACAACTGCGTAAGCGAATCCAAGCGGGACGAGGAAGGAGAACATCACCGCGACCACCGAAAGCCAGGGCGGCGGCTGTAGGTTCGTGAGGTTGACCAGCCCCGCGTGCACCGATCCCGGAATCATTCCCACCAGCGTCGCCCAGAACATTACGCGGATTTTGCGCCGGGCCTGCTCGTCGGGGTTGCCGAAGAAATTCGTTCCCAGTGAGACCAAACCCAGCGCCAGCAGTCCAACGACAAAGAGAAAAGGAATCCTCCGGGCGACCGCTTCTCCCAGTAGGACCGGCAGCGGCGGCAGAGGGCGTAATCCACTTGCGCGCCATGGCGGGATCGCCAGGGACAGGCCGGCCGGAAGCGCTGCCCACTTAAGCCAAGGCCAGCGCCGGTCCATCGGCGAGCGCGCCGGGAATACGGCGAAGAAAGAATAGAACAGCGGTCCGAATACGCTGACCAATAGGTTCCGGCCGGTGATGAGAAATTCCCGGGCCGTGGCCGGCACGGCACTCAGCCCGCTGGGAAAACCGGGGCTGGAGGGAAAGCTACCGAAAAGCAGGGCCAGCAGCCAGACGTGCGGATCCTCGATTCGAAGGAAGAGCGCCGCGAGGCCAACCAATACAAAAGGTACCGGATATGTCGTGGCGATCCGCCCCGCTAGCGCCGGTCCCTCCCTGTGGCGCGCCCGAAAAACCGCGTGCAAAACAATCGGCGCCGCTTCCCCCGGGCGCTCGATTGTCAACTCCACTGCGTCTCCCGGCTTCGAACGAGTCCAGATGGCGTCCGTCGAACTTTCGTTCTCAATGCGAACGCCGTTCACCGCGACGATACGGTCACCGGGACGCAGCCCAGCCCGCTCGGCCGGGCCGTTCGTCTGAACCGAGTTCACCACCAGCGCCCGCCTCGCCGCCCGGAAGTCGCTGCCATAACCCAGTTCGACCGGCAACCGGCTCGGCCGGAACGTCAGCATCCAAAGGACGCTGTAGGTGAGGATAAACGCCGCGTATACCGCAGCCAGAGCATAGAGAGCACAGCGTCGCCATCGCGGCGCCGCACCGGCCTTGCCTGCGTCTGCCATCAGGCCCCCGCCTCTACTATGACAGGCGAAAAAGATGCCTGCTGCGCACCGCCACGACGGCTAAAGGCCCGTGGGTCCGGTCAGTCGTAAATGCCGAGCGGAACTGAAACCACAATCGGGGGGCCGGTATAAGTTCCGGCGATGTAGGGCGAGACGACGTTATATGTGTAACCCGAGATCGTAACCACGAGCCGATTATTGTTCGTCCCCGTATCGGGGTTACTCACGGAGACGTTGGCCGCAGTCAGGTTGAAGTAACTCGAAGTGCCTTGCTGAGGCGCGGTGGCCTGGTCGTAGAGGATCATATTGGTGATCGACGTCGAGTCCGTTGGATTATTAATTGCGCCCCAGCGGGCAGCATAGCGGGCGCGCTCCACCAGAGCCTGCTGGATGAAGAGAAACTGGCCGAAGTCGAATGCGCCGATCAGCATCATCACAAACGCCAGAAGTACGAGCGACGTCTCGATGAGCGTGCTTCCCTGGCTTCTCGCCCGGCGGCGAGCCGAGACTTGAACGGACGCGAAGCTCATCATACGGGTGACCACACTCCCTGATATGCGTACGTGACGCTTGGTTTCAGACTCAGTGTCGTAGCGGCAAAGATGGAATTGATGGTGTAGCCGGTGATGGATACCGTCATCGCGCTCGGCACACCGTTCGTGAAGGTGACAGTCAAGTTGACGTTGGATGCGGTAAGACCCGGGAGAACCGTCGTCGTGCCGCCGTTCGGGTTTCCGTAGAGCACCACGTTTTGAACCGCCGTCTGGAAGTCCGACGCGGGACTCGTCGTCGCCGAATCATAGGGAATGAGAGAAGCGTACCGCGCTCCACGCGCCACCGCGTTTTCCAGGTTGTTGTACTGCAGAAACGTGTAGCCGAATTGGAACGTCCCGCCAAAGGCCGCGATCAGCAGGCTCGAACCGATCGCGAACTCGAGCAAGGCGTTTCCGTCGCGCCCGCGCGGGCGGCGCAGAATCGACTTGAACCTGCGCCTCATTGCATCAACCTCACATACGTGGCGCCATTCGAGCCGCCAGTACCGACCCCTCCGCCCGCGTTGTACGGACCCGCATAGATGGCGCAAAACGGCGAATTTCCGTTTGTGTTCGATTCGTAGTAACTGCTCGGCAGGCCATTGGTGTAAAGCAGAAACGAACCATAACCCAGCACCGTCGTAGTCGTAGTACTGGTGGGATCGACAATCGGTACGGCGATTAGCCGCCTGCCGTTGTTCGGATCGGTGAAGTAACCCGCCACGGTGTTGTCCGTGCCGTTAATGTCCTGACTGGCGCGCTCGTCCAGATAACTGTCTTGGCTGTGTTTATTCCCGTTGGTTAGCACCGGCGCTATGTTGGTGCCTACGCTCAGCATCTGCATCTGGATGTTGTCCAGCAGTTCCTGCCCGATCACACTGTTCGAATTGCTCCCCCAGTAACCGTTATTCGACGACGACCAATTGTTGACAACGGCCATCTGGGACGACACTGGATCGCCCGAACACGGAGGCGAATTAAAGCAGCGAGCAGGATTGCTCGGGCCGCATCCGCCCCGTGAACCATTAAACTGCGGCCATTGGAGGTCATAAGAATTTCCAACCACCATCCCAAAGTTCGGCCCGGTCGTGTTCGTGCTCACCGCCGAATACGGCGCCAGACCCTGAGCGATCGTGTTCGTCGAGACCTGGGCCGCAATCGCATGGGCCGTGATGTTGGACGTAGACTGGGCCACCACCATCGGCAAAAAAAGGAGGCTTAATGGCACGCTCGCGCTGACCTGGACATAGGTGTAACCGGTTGCCGGACTGGGACTCGACACCCACGGCCCCGAAATCGACGTGCCGAACTGGATCGTCGGGCTGCTGACGCTAGTCGAATTCAGGTTCCATTTATCCGGCACACTCTGCGCCGCCGTTGTCGCATTCGCTATCCCAGTCGTCGTCCCGTCCAGTTTTAGAGCACCCGCCAGCGCCGCGGCGTCGCAGTAAGCCTGCGCCTCATTCTTGGCGATGAACATCCGCCCAACGTCGACCGCCAGGCCGAGTACCGCAATCAGCGCGATCGCCGAAGCGGCCATCGTAATCAGCACAAAGCCCGCCTCGCGGCGCCGGCCATACGGAATCCACCCGAGGCACAGCCGCTCCTGTCCGAACGTCGCGTCTTTCCGACGTCCCCTCTCCTCAGGCGATGCGGTTCCAGCCATGCGACTACACCCCAGACTCCATAACATCACCGCACCACGCGCTGCGAAATTGAAGATTCCGCTGAGAAAGCGCCCGAAAAAACCTTAAGCAGAATCGCCGTCCCGGAACCCCCATCCGCCAACGGTAGAATAGGAACTTATGCAGGTCGTCCAGGCCGGTGATCATAAATTCCTGCTCCTCGAGCTCGACCACGAACTCGTGGCCAACGCCGTCAAGCAGGCCGGCTTCGAGTTCCGTCTCGACGACTTGAGCCGCAGTCTCAGCCTCGACCTCGCCGTGCCGGATCGCAAGACTCCGCTTCTGCTCTTCGACGCCGCCGACCCCGGCAACTTGGGCTGGTTCTCGCGCTGCCAGTTCTATGTGGACGGCCGAAGCGGCGCCGTGCTGCAAACGCCGATGGCGTTGTCCAATGTCAAGGACCGCGCCGGCCGCGTCCTCCCGTACGCCATCCGTGTGCAGATCTCCAAGGAGCTTCCCGCCACCTTCCGCCTTCCGGGCAAGCAGCAGATGAGCGAGCAGACCGTTTACTCGGTGCTCTTCAATTTTCTGAACGCGCTGCTCAACACCGGCGTCGGCGTCTGCGGCGCCGTCTCCATTCGCCCGCTCGCCGGACGCACCGACATTAAGCGCTGATCTTCCCCAGCAGTACCGGCCTCCGTGCACCGGTCGCCGACGGCACGTTCGCCGGACGTCCGTGCCACCTCTCGTACGCCAGAAGCGCGAACAGCACCGCCTCTTTCGCGTCGATATCGACTCCGTACTCGTCCGACGTCACGATGCGAGCCGGAATCAGCACGCGCAACCGCTCCAGCAGATAGCCGTTGTGCGCCCCCCCGCCGCTGACGATTACCTCGCCAATTCCATCGAACCGCCTCACGCCCATCGCGATCGTGCGCGCCGTCAACTCACACGCGGTCGCAATCTCAATGCCCGTCTCGCGGACAAACTCCTCGCCATACTGCTCCCGGCCCGCGCTCTTGGGCGGTGCCCGGTGGTAGAACGGATCGCTCAGCAACCGCTCGAGCAACTCTTCGTTCACCTGGCCCGCCCGCGCCTGCGCCCCGTCGCGGTCAAACGGCGGCACAAGCGCGTCCATCACCATGTTCCCCGGACCGGTGTCAAACGCGACCACGTCGTCGAGCCGTGCTCCCGGCGGAAGAATCGTGACGTTCGCGATGCCGCCGATGTTCAGCGCCGCGCGCCCTTCGGTCTCCGAGCGAAACAGCCGGTAATCGAGAAACGGGACCAGCGGTGCCCCTTGCCCCCCGGCGGCGACGTCGGCCGTACGAAAATCGCTCACCACCGGAATTCCCGTTCGCTCGCGCAGCACCGCCGCCTCGCCGATTTGCAGCGTCGCCGCGATCGCACGCCCGTGGAACATAGCCGCATCGCCCTGGTGATACACCGTCTGCCCGTGCGAGCCGATCAGCGAAATCGAAGCCATCGGGATCCGGTGCTTCCGGCACGCTTCGGCCAGCGCGTCGGCGAAGATCTCTCCCAGCAACACATTGAGCCGCGCCAACTCCGCCGTGTGCGTCACCGCGTTCGAAGCACCCAAAATCGCCTCGCGCACATCCGAAGCATATGGAACCACCCCGTGCGCCACCGTCTGCAGCGCGGCGCCGTCGAAGTCGACGATCGCGACATCCACCCCATCGGCGGACGTCCCACTCAACAAACCCGCCACTCTCACGGCTGCTTCAACTCCGCCTGAAGCTGATGGAGGAGCTGCAATGCGTCGATCGGCCGAAGCTCGTCGATCTTGAGATTCCGGATCCGCTCCGCCAGATCGTGATGCAGCGGCTCGAACAGCCGGATCTGGACCGGACCACTCTGCTGCGGAATCAGCTCCGTCGTCACTTCCTCCTCGCTCTTTTCGTGCAGCTTCAGCACTTCGCGCGCCCGCTCGATCACCGTCAACGGAAGCCCCGCCAGTCGCGCCACCTCGATGCCGTAGCTGCGGTCGGCCGGGCCCGGCTCGACGCGCCGCAGGAACACCACCTGGTCGCCGGACTCCTTCACCGAAACATGCAGATTTCTGACGCCGCCGAACTGCCCCGCCATCGCCGTCAGCTCATGGTAGTGCGTCGCAAACAGCGTGCGCGCGCGGATGCGTTCGTGAATGAACTCCACCACCGCCCAGGCCAGCGCCAGTCCGTCGTAGGTCGACGTGCCGCGGCCGATCTCGTCGAGCACAATCAGGCTGTTCGCCGTCGCCGTGTTTAGAATTACCGCAGTCTCCGTCATCTCCACCATGAACGTCGACCGCCCTCGCGCCAGATTGTCCGCCGCGCCGATGCGCGTGAACACCCGATCGAGAATCGGCAGCCGCGCCGATGCCACGGGCACGAAACACCCCGCCTGCGCCAGAACCGCGATCAGAGCCGCCTGCCGGAGATACGTCGACTTGCCGCCCATGTTCGGCCCAGTTATGACCGCGATGAACCCTCCTTCGCTCGTCTCTCCCGCCCCTGGCGGCGCGAAGTACAGATCGTTCGGAATGAACCGTCCCCCATCGCGCGCCGACAGTTGCTCGATCACCGGATGCCTCCCCGCCTCGATGCGCATTTCGCCATCCGCGCTGAACGAAGGCCGCGTGTACCGCTGCGCCGCCGCCGTCTGCCCGCAAGCGGCAGCCACATCGAGTTCGGCCACCGCAGCCGACATCGCCCGCAGACGCGCCGCATAGCTCGCCGCCAACGACCGCAGTTGCTCGAATATCGTCCGCTCCAGATCGAGGATCTTCTCCTCCGCCGCCAGAATTTTGCTCTCCAGTTCCTTCAGTTCCGGCGTCGTGAACCGCTCCGCGTTCACCAGCGTCTGCTTCCGCTCGTAGTCGGCAGGGACCAAGGGCAGATTCGGCTTCGACACCTCGATGTAGTAGCCGAAGATATTGTTGAACCGCACTTTCAGCGACTGAATCGTCGTCCGCGCGCGCTCCCGCGTCTCGATCTGCGCCAGATACTGCCGGCTGTTCCGGCTGATGTCGCGCAGCTCATCCAGTTCCTTGTTGTAGCCATCGCGGATCGTTCCCCCGTCGGCGAGATGCGCCGGCGGCTCATCCGTCAGCGCTTGCAGGATCGCGTCCCGCAACTCGGCCAGCTCATCCAGCCGCTCGTGCACGCTCATCAGACGCGGCGAGCGCAGTCCCGCCGTGTATTTCTTGATATTCGGAATCAGCGCCAGCGATCTGCCCAGCGCCAGCATCTCGCGCGGGCCCGCCGCGCCGAGCGCCAGCCGCCCGATCAGCCGCTCGGTATCGAGCACGCGCTCGAGCAGCGCGCGGATCTCCGTGCGCGCGATCGTCAAGCCCAGCAACTCCGCCACCGCGTCCAGCCGCGCCTCGATCTCCTCGCGCGAAAGGCTCGGGCGCAGCAGCCTCTGCCGCAGCATCCGCCCGCCCATCGCCGTCTTGGTTTCATCGATCGCGTGAATCAGCGTCGACTCGCGCGACTCGCCCGCGAACAACGGTTCGAGCAGTTCGAGGTTCCGCACCGTAACCGCGTCCAGAATCATCGCGTCCGAGCGGTCGTAGTACGCCGGGCGGTCCAGGTGCTCGAGCGCGCTCTTCTGCGTCTCCCGCAGATAGTGCAGCACGGCGCCCGCGGCGGCCGTCGCCAGTGGACGCCCAGCCAGTCCGCAGCCGTCGAGCGTGAGCAGCCGGAAATGGCCCATCAGCAACTGCGCGGCGTGGCCCGGCTCGAAGACCCAGTCCTCGATCGGCGTGCGCAGCCCAGGCAGCTCCGGCGCAGAAGCCGCCGTCAACACCTCACGCACGTTCAATCCTTCCAGCAGCGCCGCCGCTTCGTTCGCCGCCGCTTCCGTGCAGCGGAATTCGCCGGTTGAAACATCCACGTGCGCAAGCCCTACCCGGGGTCCCTGGAAAACCGCCGCGGCAAGGTAGTTGTTCTCCTTGGCGCGCAGCACCGGCAGACCGGCAACTGTACCCGGCGTCACCACCCGTGTGATCTCGCGCCGGACCAGCTTCTTCCCCGGCCCCGGCTCTTCCATCTGCTCGCAGATGGCCACCCGGTAGCCCTTCTGGATCAGCCGCGCAATGTAGCTTTCCGCCGCATGATACGGCACGCCGCACATCGGGATCGGCTGTCCCTGCTCTTTGTTGCGCGAGGTGAGCGTGATCTCGAGTTCGCGCGCCCCGGTGATCGCGTCCTCGTAGAACAATTCGTAGAAATCACCCATGCGAAACAGCAGTAGAGCATGCGGCGCCTGCTGTTTCACCGCGTGATACTGCCGCATCAGCGGCGTACCGGCGCTAGACGCCATAAGCCAACGCCGGCTCGATTGGAATTCCGCGGCCCGCGCCGCCCTGCGTCATGCGTAGAGGCCGCGCAGGCGAATGGCCGAGCCCACGCGATCGAGCGCAACCATGTAGGCCGCCGTGCGGTTGTGCACGCTGTGCTTCTCCGCGTAGCTCACCACGTCGCGGAAGCTGTTTACCATGATCTCTTCGAGCCGCCCGTTCACCAGCGCCTCGTTCCAGAAATAGCCTTGCCGGTCCTGAACCCACTCGAAATAGGATACGGTGACGCCACCCGCGTTCGCCAGGATGTCCGGAATCACGAACACCCGGTTCTCCGCCAGAATACGGTCGGCCACAAACGTCGTCGGTCCGTTGGCGCCCTCGCACAGAATTCGCGCGCGGATGCGGGCGGCATTCTCCGACGTGATCACGTTCTCCTTGGCCGCCGGCAGCAGAACCTCACACTCCAGGAACAGCGCTTCGTCGCGATCGATCGGCTCCGACTCCGGGAACCCCACAATCGAGCCGGTGTCCTTCCGGAACTTCATCAGCGCTTCAATATCAAGCCCGTGCCGGTTGTACACCGCTCCGTCGTACTCGGCGATGCACACAATGCGGAACCCGGCCCGCGCCATCAGTCGCGCGGCCATCCCGCCGACGTTGCCGAACCCCTGAATCACCACCCGCGCCGACGAAGGATCCAGCCCCAGCTTGCGCAGGGCCTGCCCGGTGACGATCATGCAACCTCGGCCCGTCGCTTCCGGCCGTCCCCGCGAACCACCCAATTCGAGCGGCTTACCCGTCACCACCGCCGTGCTCGTATGCCGCATGTGCATCGAGTACGTGTCCATGATCCACGCCATCGTCTGCTCGTTCGTGTTCATGTCCGGCGCCGGCACGTCGCGCTCCGGCCCGAGAATCTCGACAATCTCGGCGGTGTAGCGCCGCGTGATCCGCTCCAGTTCTCCCTGGCTGAGCAGCGAGGGATCGCAGATAATGCCGCCCTTGGCGCCGCCGAACGGGATGTTCACCACCGCGCACTTCCACGTCATCCACGCGGCCAGCGCGCGCACCTCGTCCAGCGTCACGTC
>DAIDIH010000310.1 GCA_027459465.1 Bryobacterales bacterium
GTTGATGACGTCGCCGGTGATGTTGTATTCGGGGTGGAGGTAGAGGGGCGTGCCTCCGTTCCAGTAAGCGGAACTGGAGATGGACCAGCCGTCGATGAAGGGCTTGCGCCAGTCGGAGTAATTCAGGAGCGGTTTGTTGGAACCGAAGGGAAGTTCGAAGATACAGGTAAGTTGGAGATACTGGGGCGGGTTGTAGTAAGAGAGCGACCAGTTGTTACGCGAGTTATAGAAGTCCTGCTCGCCGTAGGGCGCCGAGTAATCGTCCCACTGGCGCGAGTAAGTGTAGTTCAGCACGAAGGAGAGGCCGAAGGAGGCGCGTTTTTCCAGACGCAGGGCGGCGGCGTCGCGTTGATACCGGCCTTGCGGGTAGATGGAGCCGAGGCTGACGCCGGGATATTGCGGGAAGCGCTGGAGGGTTTCGCGGAAGGCGAGGTCGTAGAGCTGGTTCCCGTAAGTAAGGTAGGAGGGATTGACGGCGTTCGGATTGGCGGCCGCGGAGCCGATGAAGAGGTTGCGGGCGCCCGTGTAGGCGAGGGAAGCGGTGACGACCATGGAGAGCGGGAGATCCCGTTCGACGGAGAAGCTGGCGGTTTGGTAGGTGGGGACGGCACCGGTGAGGTTCATATAGTCGGCGATGTTGCCGTTGGAAAACGAGGGGTCGAGGCTGGGGAGCGTGAAGGGGAGGGCAGGGAAGCCGGCGTCGAGAGTGAGCGCCGGCTGGAGTTGGCTGTTGGTGGTGGTAAGAGCCTGGCGGGCGTTGAAGCCCTGGGTGCCGAATTGGCCGTTGTAAAGGGGAAGTTGGGTGTGATAGCGGCTGTAAGAGGCGCGGACGATGGTGGCGGAACTTCCGAAGGCGTTCCAGGCGATACCGAGAGTGGGGTCGAGCGTGTAGACGGTGGGGCCGAGTCCGTCGGGGACGCCGTTGACGCCGGCGAATCCGAGGCCGCCGGGCGTGCCGGAAGCGGGGTCGGTGAGCGATGGTTCGATGACGCTCTGGCGGTTGTATTTTTCCGTGCGCGGGCTCATGTCGTAGGCGGTGGCGCCGACGGTGACGGTGAGGTCCTTGGACCACTCATAGCGGTCGCGAAAGGAAAAGGCGAGACGGGATTCGCGGAAGTAAGACGGCGCGGTGACGATGGTGTTATTGCCGTATTGAGCGAGGCCGAGCATGAAGCTGGCGAAGGAGTAACCCGTGTCGGCGATGCCGGGAAGGCTGGTAATAGGATAAGAGAACTGGTAATCGCCGGAGGGATAGGCGGGCCAGTAAGTGTTGACCTGGAATTGGTCGTATTGCGCGCCGAAGGTAAGTGAGTGCTTGCCCTTGCGCGTGGTGAGACCGTCGCGGTACTGGAAGTGGTTGCGGGCGCGGTGGGAGTTGGGGTGGCCGGCGCCCATGGACAGATAGTTATCGAAAGTGTAGAGCGGGAAGGGCGCGCCTCCGTCGCCGGCCTGGAAGGTGGAGGAGGAGGCGAAGATGGCGGCGGTATTGACGGTTTCGGGGCTGGCGGAGTAGATATAGTCGAGTTCGCCGCGTTTGGTTCCGTACGTCTGGTCCGGGGCGGCGGGGTCGGCGATGTTATTGAAGTATTTTGCCGAGCCGAGGAAGCCGTTGGAGTAGGTGCTGTTCCAGGTGAGGCGGTGCTTGGAACCGAAGGAGCGGTCGAAGTTAGCGATGACGCCGTCGGCGATGTCGGTTTCCGGGGCGTTGACGAAGTAATTGTTCTGAAAGAAGGGCCCGATGTCGGTGTTGGGGGCGGGATAGTAACCAAGTTGTTTTAGGGCGAGGGGTGAGAGGCGGGAGGCGGGAACGATGTTGCCCGGAAACGGGTCGCGGTTGTACTGAAGATTGGTGAGGGAAAGCGGAAGAGCAGGGTTATAGTTGGGGTTGGTGCTGGTGGTGGTGGGGTCGTACACAGGGATGACGTTGCCGGCCTGGTCGACGGTTTTGGAGTAATTGCCGGTACGTTCGAGCATGGTGGGAATGGTGTGAAGCGAGGCGCGTGAGATGCTTTCACGGACGCCTTCGTAAGAAATGGAGAAGAAGGTGGAGTTGTTGTTGGGCAGAACGTGCGGGATGATAAGTGGACCGCCCAGGTTGAAACCGAACTGGTTGCGGTGGAGGACGGCGTTTTGCTGGTTGTTCTGCTTGATCTCGTGGGGGATGGCGTCGAGGATGTCGTTGCGGAAGTTTTCGTAGACCCGGCCGTGATAGGCGGGTTTGGGGCCGTGGTGGGTGGCTGTGGTAGCGCTATCGGCGCGCATGCCCTGCTCGCGGGTGAGGATTTTGAATTCGTCGGTAGCGCGGGAGAGAGGGTCGTTGGCCTGGGCTTGGGGCGGGGTGTTCGGGGCGGCGTTCGCGAAAGAAATCGCAAGCAAGAGAAAGCACTCCGTATGACGGCGAAAGCCCACCTTGCTATTTTAGCGTGGTGCGGTGGGGAGAGAGAGTAGGGAGATGGGGGAGGAGACATGAAAGTTTTGGCGATCGGCCTCTTGTGCGGAGCGATGGCGTTCGGACAGAGTGTTCCGCACGGGGCCGATGTGGTCGTGCTGGGCTCGGGGACGCCGAATGCGGATCCGGACCGGTCGGGGCCGGCGGTGGCGGTGATCGTGAACGGGCGGAGTTATCTGGTGGACTGCGGGCCGGGGGTGGTGCGGCGGGCGGCGGCGGCGATGCGGAAGGGCGTGCCGGGGTTGCGAATGCCGGAACTGACCAGGGTGTTCCTTACGCATCTGCATTCGGACCATACACTGGGGTATCCGGACCTGATCTTCACGCCGTGGGTGCTGGGGCGGACGGAGCACCTGGCGGCATACGGGCCACGGGGACTTGCGGAGATGACGACCAACATTCTGGCGGCTTGGAAGAAGGACATCGCGGTGCGGACGGAGGGGTTGGAGCAGGGGAACGCGACGGGGTACCGGGTGGACGTGCATGAGATTGCGCCGGGGGTGGTTTACAAGGACGCGAACGTGACGGTGAAGGCGTTCGCGGTGAAGCATGGGAGTTGGGATGAGTCGTTCGGGTACCGGTTTGAGAGCGCGGACCGGACGATTGTGATTTCCGGCGACACGGCGCCAACGGACGCGGTGGTGAAGGCGTGCGACGGATGCGATGTGCTGCTGCACGAGGTTTACACATGGGGGCCGGGCGCGGCGGGGAACCAACCGGGGCGCGAGTATTTCGCGGCGTTTCATACATCGACGGCGGAGTTAGCAGGGATTGCCGCGCGGGCGAAGCCGAAGTTACTGGTTTTGTACCATCAGGTGTTTCATGGCGAGACGGAGGGAGAGTTACTCCGGCAAGTACGGGCGGGTTACTCGGGTGCGGTGGTTTCGGCGCATGATCTGGATGTGTACTGACAGACCGGCGGGAGTCCGGTAGATGGCGAGGCTGCCGGAGTTTTTTCTTGTTGGCGCGCCGAAGGCGGGGACGACGGCGCTTTGGCGGTTTCTGAAAGATCATCCGGACGTTTGGATGAGTCCGGTTAAGGAGCCGAACTACTTTGCGCTTGAGATTCGGGAGGAGAATTTCGAGCCGGGCTTGCGGCGGTGGGTCGAGCGAACGCAGCGGAATTTCCGAAAGTATCTGGATGCGCCGGTTTTGGAGAGACGCGCGGGGGGGATTGTCACGGAATGGGAGGACTACTTAAGGCTGTTTTCGGGCGCGGGCGAGAAGAAGGCCGCGGGCGAGGCGAGCGTATGTTACTTGTGGTCGGCTACGGCGGCTGAGCGGATCGCCGAGAAGATACCGCAGGCGAAGATACTTATGCTGCTGCGCGATCCCGCCGAGCGGGCGTATTCCGAGTATTTACAGGGAATAAGTAACGGCTCCATCCGGTGTAGTTTCCGGGAGCAGATCCAGCGGTGCCTTCGGGATAAGTCGGGACAGATGTCGGCGCACTTTCCATTTCTCGAGTTTGGCTTATATGCGGGACAGGTGGAGCGATACCGCAAGCGGTTCGGAAAGAACGTCTGGATCGGCTTTTATGATGACTTTCGCGAACGGCCGGCGGAGGTGTTCGCGGACATCTGCCGCCTGGTGGGCGTAAGGGATGACGTTCCGATGGATTTCACACGCCGGTATAACGAGGCGGAGCCGCCCCGGTTGCCCGGCGTGGGGTGGATGAAATGGAGCGGAGTTTGGGAGCGGGCGGCGCGGGTTGTGCCGGCCAGGGTACGGCCGGTTTTGCGGAAGGCGTTGACGCGGCGGCCGGGGACGGTGCCGATGGAAGCGCGGGACCGGGCGATGCTGGTTGATTTCTACAGGGAGGATATAGGGAAGCTCGAAGGGACGGTGGGCCGGAGTCTTGAGGGATGGCTGCGGGTGGAGTGAATGGCGGGGGAAAGGGTGCGCGTCCAAAAGGGATACAATCTCAATCGAAACTATGAAACGAATACCACGCCGTGGATTTTTGCAGGCCGGGGCGTTTGCCGCCGGTTCGTTGGTAGCCGCCAAGGAGGTGATGCTCGACCCGTCGCCGATGGGCGGAGGCGCGCCGCAGGCCGTGGCGCCGAGCGACCGGGTGCGCTTCGGGATGATCGGCATCGGGATGCAAGGCTCGGGTTTGCTGGGCGCTTCGATCCAACTGCCGGGCATCGAGTGCGTGGGCGCGGCCGATCTTTACGACGGCCGGCACCTGCTGGCCCGGCAGATCACAGGTAAGGCGGACCTGCCGGTTTCGCGGCGGTACCACGACCTGCTGGAGCGCAAGGACATCGATTGCATCGTGGCGGCGGTGCCGGACCACTGGCATAAGCGGGTGGTGGTGGACGCCTGCAACGCGGGCAAGGACATTTATTGCGAGAAGCCGATGTCGCACGCCGCCGAGCAGGGGTTCGAGATGGTGGAGGCGGCGCAGCGCAATGACCGCATTGTGCAGATCGGGTCGCAGCGGGTGAGTTCAGCGCTGTGCGCGCGGGCCCGGGAGATGTATCACAGCGGCGCGATCGGCGAGGTGGAGAACGTCGAGCTTTCGCTGGGGCGCAACGATCCGACGGGGGCGTGGATTTATCCGCCGCCGTTCGACGCTTCTCCGCAGACCATCGACTGGGAGACCTGGCTAAATGACGCGCCGAAGATCCCGTTCGATAAGTATAAGTTCGCGCGGTGGCGATGCTTTCGGGAATACGGCACGGGCGTGGGCGGGGACCTGATGGTGCACCTGATCAGCGGGATGATGTTCACACTCGGCTGGAACGAGGCGCCGCGGTCGGCGCAGGCCCTCGGCGGCATCTTCCGCTGGAAGGATGGCCGGAACATGCCGGACATCCACACCGTGCTGTTCGACTATCACGGCATCCCGGTTTACGTGCGGCTGGGACTGGGGACGGAGACGCCGGAACTGGCGCGGTTCATGGGTCCGAAGGGGATTCTGGATGCGGGTGAGTTCGAACTGACTTACTCGCCGCAGGCGGGTGTCGACACGGCGCCGAGTTACTACGCCGGCGGGTTCCCGCGCGAGATGAGGGAGCAGTACGAGCGCGAGTGGCACGAGAAGCACGATCCGAAGCTCGGCCACGAGCCGATGACGGAGAGCACGGTGTACCACGGGCACGACTGGGACGACGTGTCGCCGCACCTGTGGAATTTCTTCCAGGCGGTGAAGTCGCGGAAGCCGGTGACGGAGGATGCGGTATTCGGCAATCATGCGGCGATCGCCTGCCACATGGCGAATCAGTCTTACTTCCGCAGTAAGCCGGTTTACTGGGACGAAGCTTCGAAGACGATCAAGAGTTAGGCGAGTTTTCGCAAGACCCAGGTGGTCATGGAGCGGTGGTTCTGGACCACGGTGGTTTTGAGTGGATCGAGTAACTGGCCGCGAAGTTGGCGGGTAAGCTCGACTAACATCGCTTCGTCGACAAGATAGCGCTCGGAGCCGTCGGGCAAGAGGTACCGGCGGCCTTCGAGCGGCTTGACTTGCGTCTCGATGCCGATGGTGGAAGCCAGGCGGCAGAAGAAGAGGCCGTTGGGCTTGAGCACGCGCCAGGAGCCTTCGAGCATGGCGCGGAAGTGGGCGTCGTCGCGGGCGAAGTGGAGCACGGCGCTCGAGAGCACGACATCGGAGAAGGCGTCCGGGAAGGACGCGGCCTCGATCGGCTCGCGGTGGAAGTTCGCGGCGGGCAGTGCCGGGGCGAGGGAGGCGGCGATGGTGCGGACCGCGTGGATGGCGGCAGGCTCTGAGTCGGCGGCGAAGACTTCGTAGCCCTCGCGCAGGAAGTAGACGAGGTTGCGGCCGGCGCCGCAACCCATGTCGAGGATGCGCATGCCGGGCGCGATGCGGCCGCGGAGGATTTGATCGAACAGGTAGATGTCGATGGCGCCGAACTGCGCCTGAAGTTTGGTCACGGGAGTCCCTTTGATGATAAGGGACGAGCCGTGAGAGGGCGGCTAGATGGGTGTCAGGATCTGGACTTCGCTGGGAGCCAGTACGACGGGGAGCGCGGCGGCTGGACCGGTGGAGACGGCGCCGCCTGCGTAGAAACGGGCGGCGGGGATTTGCTGCACCGTGCCCGTGCCGGAAGTGCCGCGGTTGCTGAAGGCGACGCGCATTTGGCGCGGAGTGGCGTTGAGGTCGCGATCGACGAGGACGAAGCCGGAGAACGGGTCTTTGGTTGAGGTGTTGGCGGCGACGAGGACTTCGCGGTCGACGAGGATGCGCGAGAAGGCGACGATGCCGCCGGTGCCGTTCGAGTGGCCGAAGCCGGCGCCGTTGCCGGAGACTTCGCGGAAGTAGAGGCGGCCGTAGGAGAGAGCAGGTTCGTCCTGGCGCAGCGCGGCGAGCGCGCGGATGGCGGCGAGCTTGGGATGGCCGGGATCGAAGGCGGAAGGCTTGCCCCAGAGCGCCTCGCGCGTGGATTCGTTCGAGTTCAGATCGGGCGAGCCGTCGGGAGCGATGGTTCCGGAGAGGCCCTGTTCGGTGCCGTAGTAGACACACGGAATGCCCTGAAGGGAGAACAGAAGCGCGAGAGCCAGCGTGACCTGGTCCGGAGGAGTGGCGGGGTGCTGGATGCGCTCGTGCTGGTCGTGATTGTCGAGGAAGCTGACGAAGTAGCGGCCGGCTTCGCCGTGGGAGCTGAGGCGGCCGAGTTCGGCGGCCTTGCGGGTTTCGAAGACGGCGCGGAGGGTTTCGACCGGGGCGAAACCCTTGGCGACGGCGGGCAGTTTGTAGAACAGCGGGAAGTCGAGGGCGGCGTCGATGCCGAAGCCCTCTCCGCCGGAGGTGGGGCGACCGACGAATTCGGCGATGGTCTGCTCGTTGTCGTAGATTTCGCCGAAGGTGAAGAAGTTCTTTTTTCCGGCGCTGAGGCCGAATTCGCGCATGGCGTTGCCGAAGTTGCGGACGGCGTCGGGGAACACGTATTTTACGGTGTCGATGCGGTAGCCGTCGATGTCGTAGCGGGCGATCAGGTATTGGTAGGCGCGGATGAGGATGGACATGACCGGCGCGATGCCGTATCGGGCGCGGAGAGCTTCCTGGCCGGCGACGGTGGAGTCATATTCGGCGACGAGTTGGCGCATGTCGCCGAAGTCGCCGCGGACGAAGCCGGAGGCGTCGGGGGCGTCGGTGAGCTTGGAGCCGCGGCGGCGGAAGAAGGCGGGGTTCTGCAGATCGGCGGGCCAGACGGCGTCGTCGGCGGAGAGCGAGGCGGGAGCGGGGAGTTGATCGCGCCAGTCCGCGCGGGGAACGCCGAAGCCGTTGAGCCACTCGATGGGTGGTTCGCTGCCAAGGGGGGCATCCATGATGCCGGGGTCGGCGAACATCGAGACAACGCCGCCATTGCGGACGTAGTCGAAGACGCGGCCCGCGTGGTTAAGCACGATGTCAACGATGATGTAGAGGCCGCGGGCGTGGGCTTCGTCGATCAGTTCGGCGAGTTCGCGCTCGGCGGTGGGGCACGTACCGTCGCTTGCGAAGCGCTCGTCGACGTTCAAGAAATCCTGCGTCTCGTAGCCGTGATAGTTGTAATTGAAATCCGGGCGGGAGTTCTTCAGCACAGGGGAAAGCCAGATGGCTTTGACGCCTAAGTCGGCCAGGTAGGGGAGTTGGGACTGGACACCGCGGAACGTACCTCCGTGCCGGTGGGAGAACGCCTGATTCCAGGCCGGACCGCGCGGGGAGGCCGACGGGTTGGCGAAGCGGTCGAGCATGAGGAAGTAGATCCAGCAGTCGCGCCAATCGCCGGGCGAGGGGAAGGGGTAGGGGATTTGAACGTGTGTGCCGTTGACGGCCACCAGCTTCGTTTTGCCTCGGGATGCGGCCGCCTGGGCGGCCTGGACAGTCTGGAGCAGGGCCGGACTGGCGATCGTTGCCGGCATGGTAAACCCTCCTTGCCCGACGACGTTCTACGACGACGAGGGTAGCAAAAAGGGGGCCGGAGTTAGATTGCGGGTTTTTCGAGCGTGCCGGCGCTGGGGAAACGCGGGGAGCGGACGGAGAAGTACTCGATGAGGCGTTTGCGGGGTTCGGCGGACCCTTTCGTGTTCCGCTCGACGAGGTGGTTGGCGAGCACGCGGAGCCCTTTGCCGAGTTCGGTATCCGGGGCGACGAAGGTAGCGTCGTGGAGGGCTTTCTGCACGGCCACGTAGTCGTTGGCGAGGCTGGCGAAGACGGGTTTGCCGAGGACGCGCTCGAGTTCGGCCGCGCTCAGCACGAGGCGGCGCGGCGTGCGATTGAGGATGACCTGGGCGCCTTGAGACAAGTGAAATTGTTCGAGATACTTCAATTTTTCGCGCCCCATGTGAAGCGAGGGGGCTTCGGGCGTGGACACGAGGAAGATCCTGTTGGCTTCGGCGAGCAGTTCCATTTCGAGGGCTTCGAGACGGCCGGAAAGGTCCAGGCAGATGGTGTGGTAGTTCCGGCGGGCGAATTCCATCAAGGCGTGTACCTGGATGGCATCGTAGTTCAGGCCGGGATGGATCCCGCCGGAGGGGAGGACATCGAAGGAGCCGGTGCGGGAAATGAGGTGAGACCAGAGTTGCTCATCGAGTTGGGTGGCGCGATCGAGCGCTTCCTTGGCGTCGCCGGAGCCGTTGGCCTTGAGGAGGAAGCGGATGAGGCCGCCGGAGGTGTCGAGATCGGCGAGAAGGACGGAGCCGGGATCATCCTTGGAGATCGCGGCGGCGATGTTGACGGCGACGGTGGTAGAGCCGACGCCTCCTTTCGCGGGGAGGAAGGCGAAGACCTTACCGGTGGCTTGCGGTGCGTTGGCGGGGCGTGCTTCGAGGCTCTCGCTGAGACGGAGGAGCGACTCTTCGAGCGCGGCGATCTGGAGTGGGGCCGCGGCGAATTCGCGGATGCCGGCGCGCATGCATTGCAGAAGCACGTCCGGCTCCGTGTTTTTTCCGAGGCCGACGATCTGAGTGCCGGGGGCGGAGCGTTCAATTTCGGCGGTGACGGCGAGGGCTTCGCTCAACCTCTCGACGCTGAGGAAGACGATTTTCGGGGCGTGAGCGCGAAGGATTCGAACCAGATCCAACTTCTCGGGATAGTAATCCACCTCGCGGGCGACTTCGACCAGCGGCGTACGGGCCAGTTCGTCGCGGCATTGCCGGCGGAGGTCGGAATCCGGGCAGATGAGAATGGATCGGAACATAGGCGAATCTCCTAGGCATATATCGGACACGAGGCGAATTCCTTTAGCCTCGACGGAGATTCGCCCGGGAGAGTGCTACAGCGTTGAGGTGCAGTTCGGGCAGCGGGTCGCGGCAAGGGCGATGGCGCTGCAGCAGAATGGGCAGTCCTTGGTTTTGGGCGGCTCGGGCGCCGGCGCTGGTTTGGGCAGGATCTTGTTGGCGGCCTTGACGACCAGGAACACGGCGAAGGCGATGATCAGGAAGTTGATCACCTCGTTGAGGAAGGTGCCGTAGTTCAGGGTGACGACGCCCTTGATGGCTTTGGCCTGGAGCAGCGTGTCGCCGGGCGGCACGTCGCCTTTGAGCACGACGAAGAGGTTGCTGAAATCGACGCCGCTCAGGAGCATGCCGATCGGCGGCATCAGGATGTCTTTGACGAAGGAGTTGACGATGGCCCCGAAAGCGGCGCCGATGACGATGCCGATGGCGAGGTCGAGAACGCTACCGCGCGCGATGAACGCCTTGAATTCTTTCCACATGGGATGTTTTGTCCCCTCTGTTTGGGATTGACTTCTAACGACAGCGTAGTCAATTAAAGCAGGATGGCCGACGAAAGTAAACGGATGCCCGGGCTCAGGCGGGTGGGAGGGGGTGCGTTGGGATCTGGGCCAAACCGGCCGAGAGAAGAGTGGTGGCGAGTTGAACGAACTCGGCGTCGGAGGCGGTTTCGGGGATGGCGCCCTGTTCGCGAAGGGTGCGGAAAACGTCGCGGGCCGGGCGGTGGCCGTCGAGGAGGCGGAGGGTTTGATCGAGCCAGGGGGGACAGGCCATTTCGGCGGGGACCGGATGGTGCGTGGTGAGTTTGGCGGTGACCGGGGTCCACTGGCCGTCCTGGAAAGAGTGGTTGACCATCAGGCGGATGTGGGGGCTGACCGTGAGGGCTTGATCGAGAAGGTGGTTGTCGAAGCCGGGTTCGCGGCGGAGGGCCTCCCAGCGGACGATCCATTCGAGGACCGGGCCGGCGGGGTTGGGGAGTTCGCGGTGCTGGGTGAAGACGGCGCGGCCCGAGGTGCGGCGTTGGAAGACGACAGTGGCATAGACGAAGGATTCGACGCCGGCCGCCTGGGCGGCGAGGAGGCCGGCACGGAGATCCTCCGCCGTGGTTGAAGCGAGCAGCTCGGTGGGAGTGAAGCGTTGCCGGACGGCGAGGAAGACGTCGAGATCGTTGCTGGCGGGGCCGAGCGAGGCGCGGAGGCGCTGCTCGACCGGCGTGGGTCCGGATTCGGCGAAGGTGGCGGTGAGGTAGCATTGGCCGCCGGGCGCGAGGGCGGAAGGCAGACCCTGGATGATGCGCCGGGTGACGCGTTCGCCGTCGGGACCGGCGTCGCGAAAGACGTAGGAATCTTCGGCGGCGGGGACGAAGGGAGGGTGGGCCGCGATGCGGTCGAACTGCAGGCCGGCGACGGGGTCGTAGAGATCGCCGGCGGCGGCCTGGAAATGTTCGATGCCGTTGAGCCTGGCGTTCCAGCGCGAGTATTCGACGGCGCGGGGGGCGATGTCGCAGGCTAAAACGGAGCGGGCATGGCCGGCTGCCAGAAGGCCCGCGATACCGGCGCCGGCGCAGAGGTCGAGAAAGCGGTCGCAGGGGGAGATGGGTAGGGAATCGAGGAAACGGTATGCGTCGGGCGTGATGCCGAGGAAGACGGCGTCCGGCCGGGGTAAGCGGCCGCGGCCGGATTCGGGTTCCCAGTCGCGATCGCTGGCGACATAGACGCCACGGACGGGGTAGAGCATGGCGGTGGTGAGGACCTGGCCGGTTTCGGTGGGATGGGGGCGAAGCAGGTTGAAGTCTTCGAGGAGGGAAAACAGCGGCGCGCCGAGGCGGCGGCTGACGAGGTCTGACGGGGCGGATTCGCGGTCGAGCAGGAGGTGGGTGAGGACGCTCGATGCGGAGCCGAGGGGTTCGGGGTCGCGTCCTTCGCCGACGGCGCGGAGTTCCGAGAGGCGGGCGATTCCCAACCGCGAACAGAGGGCGGGTTCCGTGTAGCCGGCGGCCTGCAGGGCTTCGCGAAGAGCGTGAAAGCGGGCGGAGTCCTGGAAGCGCAGTGGGAAGGACGGCACGGACCTAGTGTGGCACGACGGCGGGGCCGGGAAAGGCGGAGGGGCATATTAGAATGGGCGGGTTGATGGAGCCTGTGACGGTATACGTGCTGGCAGTGGTATTTGCGGCTTCCCTGATCCGCTCCGCGTTTGGCTTCGGCGAGGCGCTGTTCGCGGTGCCGCTGCTGGCGCTGCGTCTGCCGCTGGGGATGGCGGCGCCGGTGGCGGTGCTGCTGTCGATCACGATCGCGGGGTTTGTGGTGGCGCAGGACTGGCGGAAGATTCATGTGCGGAGCGTGGGTTGGCTGATGTTTGCGACGCTGTTCGGCATTCCGCTGGGGTTGGAGTTGCTGGCGAGCAGCCATCAGACGGCGGCGCGGGTGGCGCTGGGTCTGCTGATTGTGGCGTTCGCGGTGTATGCGCTGCTGGGGCGGAAGCCGCCGGAGTTGCGGCGCGATCACCTGGGGTGGCTGATGGGCTGCGGGCTGGCGGCGGGGGTGCTGGGCGGGGCGTACGGGATGAACGGTCCGCCGCTGGTGATTTACGGCGCGATGCGGCGGTGGACGGCGCAGCACTTCCGGGCGACGCTGCAGGGGTATTTTTTGCCGGCGAGCCTGCTGGGGATGGCGGGCTATTGGGCGAAGGGGCTGTGGGTGCCCGCGGTAACGCACTATTACCTGATCTCGCTGCCGGTCGTGGTTCCGGCGATCCTGCTGGGGAGGGTGCTGAATCACCGGATGGATGGCGCCGGATTTCTGCGGTATGTGTACGCGGGGCTGGCTTGTGTGGGCGGGACGCTGGTGGTGCAGGCTTTGCGGGGGTGATGAGGAGGAGGCGGCCGTGACCGGCCTCGATCTGGAATCCACCACCAGAGCCTACCGTCGCGATGCGGAGTTCCGCGCAGGGATCGTGCCGGCGTGGGGACACCGGTGCCCGTTCTGCGGGTATGGCGTGCGGCTGGACAACTCCGGCCTGGGACCGGAGGCCGCACACATTCGCGGGCGCCAATACGGCGGGCCCGACACGACCGACAACGGCCTGGCGTGGTGCAGCAACACTCATCAGGCGTTTGACCGTGGGGCCGTGACTGTTTCCGAGGACCTTCGGATTCTGGTCTCGGCGAGACTTGATGGCGATTCACGGCAAGCGCCCCCGCATGAAACGGGGATTTGTGCCCGGACATACCATCGATGCCGGCAAGGCCGGCCCGGCGGAAGAACCTGGAAGAGTTCGGCCGTCGGCCTAGCCGACGGTGTGGACGACAAGTCCCCATGACCGGCGGGCGATACCGTATTGATAGCCCGTCTACCGGCACAAGCGGGGCAGGAAGATCGGCCGCGGTTCTTCGGGCGCGACGTAATGCTCGCCGTCGTTACGGTTGCCGCCCATCGAGCGCAGGCGGTAGTTGACCTGCTGAAGTCCCTCGCCGGCGGTATTCTTGCGTAATGCGGCCGCTTCGCTATTCCATCAACGTGACTTTGGACGGGTGCTGCGATCATCGTGCAATACCCGCGGACGAAGAGTTGCACCGTCACGCGATCGAGAACTTCGAGCGAGCCGACGCCCTCCTCTTTTGCCGGGTGATTTACGAAATGATGGAGGCAGCGTGGCGGCCGCCGGCGGGGACGGGAGCGAGGCCTGCATGGATGGAACCCTTCGCCCGGACGATCAGCGCGGCAAAAAAGTACGTCGTGTCGAGCACCCTGGACCGGGTCGATTGGAACGCCGAGCTCGTGCGCGGAGATCTAGAGAAGGCCGTTCAGCAGCTCAAGCGGGAGCCGGGTAAGGGACTGTTCACGGGCGGCGTGAAGCTCCCGCTGGCATTGGCGGAGCTGGGATTGATTGATGAGTACGAGTTCGTGGTGCACCCCAGGCTAGTGGGCCACGGGCCGACGTTGTTCGCGGGGCTATCGAAGTATGTCGACTTGAGGCTCGTGAGCCGGCTCGAGTTTGGCTCGGGGGCGGTTGCCATGCGGTATGAACCGGGAAGGTAGCCATTGGCCTTGTTAAGCATAAGAATCCAACTGGACGCGTAGTCGCCGGCTCGTGGACCTGGTAGGTGGGGACGGGTCGCGAGCGGACTACGCGCTATCGGAACTGCCGGAGACGGGCCGGGACGAGGGCAACCCGTGACGGCAGGCACGCGACTGCCGGCGCCGGCCGGCTGTGCGGCGGCCTGCCGCGCTCTGGATCTGCCGCGGGCCTCGTTCTACACGCATCTGCATTCTACGTCTGCTCGCCGCGCACGATGTACCGGCTGCTGGAAGAGCACGGCGAAGTGCGGGAGAGGTGCGATCGACTCCGGCACCCGGCCTGCCAGAGGCCGGAACTACGGGCCCCCGGCCGAAGCTGGATGGCGGCTCCCGGAGAGGGTGCGAAACTGGCCAGGAAACTGATCCCGGAGAGCATCTCCAAACAGGGCGTCTCGCCCGGCCATCTCCACCTCCACGCCGGCAACGGGCCGCACATGACCAGCAAGACGCTGGCCTTGAAACCCGGCGATTCCGGGCCGCTCCGGCTCGCGGCAAGACGCCCGCGCCGCTCCCGGCCGCCGTCTGGCTCAACCCTCCCAAACCCCGTCCGATGGAGGGAGGTGAAACTCACGAATTTATGCCGGCAGGTGTCTCAAATTCGTTGACAAGCTCCGGTCGGGCGTCATTGTCGACCCGCGCGAGGCGCTAAGAATGGCCTATCCGAAATCCCATCGCGGGCGCCGGTTTGCGCTGGAGAGGATTCGCAAACGATTTACTAGATAGAATGCCGCACAGTGGCCATGCAGCGCGTCCCATCGGCTGAGCCTGGCCTGACTGAGTTCCAGGAGTTGATTGGCACCGATGAATCTCATCCCGTTCAAAGAGATCGCGCCGCTCGGTAGAGTCGCTTTCCAGAACTGGCAAACTGACAAGGCGCCGCGCATGGGAGCGGCGCTTGCTTATTACATTGCCCTTTCGTTGGCGCCGACTGTGTTGATCCTGCTTTCCATCGCCAGTTTGGCGCTCGGCGCTCAGGCCGCCGAGGGGCGTTTGGTGGCTCAGATCCAAGGCTTCGTGGGATACGAAGGAGCGAGGGCCGTTCAGGCCATGATCGAGGGAGCGGGCCACTCGTCGAAAGGCATTGCCGCTACCCTGCTTGGGCTGGTCACGGTATTCTTCGCGTCTTCGGCGGTGGTCAGTGAACTGAGGGACGCGATGAACACGATTTGGAGGGTTCCCGAAGACACGACTTCCAGCACCGTCCGCAGCATCTTCAATCTGGTGAAAGAGCGGCTTCTTAGCTTTGTTCTGGTGCTGGCTTCCGGTTTGTTCCTGGTGGTATCTCTGATTGTGGACGCATGGATTTTTTCGGCAGGCAAGTTTCTGACCTCGGGCGCCGCTCCGCCGGAGGCTATGGTTCAAACCACCGATTGGCTGGTCTCCTTCGTTGTCATCACGGTTCTGTTCGCGCTCATATTTAAAGTTCTGCCGCGCGTCCCGCTGCAGTGGGGCGATGTCGGCCTTGGCGCCGTCGTCACCTCGTTGCTGTTCGCTGCCGGAAAGTTCCTGTTGGGCGTGTATCTCGGCAAGGCGGGCTTTAAGGATACTTACGGAGCGGCGGGCTCGCTCGTCATTGCGTTGGTATGGGTATATTATTCGGCGCAGGTGCTCTTTTTTGGCGCCGAATTCACGCGAGCCTACGCCTGCCGCTTCGGCTCGATAGGCCCGCCGAAGAACGGCCACCTTTGCGTCTAGCCCGGCGGCATAGGGAAGGATCTTTCGAGATCTACTGGATTGGACAAGGAGCACACACATGCCGGCACGTCACAGGGAACGCCACCGCACGGACCGCATTGGCTGGTTGCGCGCGGCGGTATTGGGCGCTAACGACGGGATCGTTTCGACGGCCAGTCTGGTGCTGGGCGTCGCCGCGGCGCATGCGAGTCACAGCAACGTACTGGTTGCGGGTGTGGCCGGCTTGGTCGCCGGCGCTATGTCGATGGCCGCCGGCGAATACGTGTCCGTGCACTCCCAAGCCGACACGGAACAGGCCGACCTCGAACGGGAGCGCAAGGAGCTCAAAGCAGACGACCAGGGCGAGCACAATGAGCTTGCGGCGATCTATGTCGCTCGCGGTCTCGATCCCGCCCTCGCCAAGCAGGTCGCCCAACAGTTGATGGCCCATGACGCGCTGGACGCGCATGCCCGCGACGAACTCGGCATCTCGAAGACTCTCAGCGCGCGTCCGATTCAGGCTGCCTTTGCGTCGGCCGGTAGCTTCGCTGTCGGCGCAGCCCTGCCTCTGCTGGTCACTGCCATCGTCCCGGAGGCGAGCCTGATCTTCCTCGTCTCGGGAACCTCCCTGGTTTTCCTCGCGCTCCTGGGAGGCGTGGCTGCGCACGTCGGGGGCGCCGGCGTAACGGTAGGCACCATACGCGTCACGTTTTGGGGCGCACTCGCCATGGCCGTGACCGCGGGCGTCGGCGCGCTCTTCGGAACAGTGGCTTAGAACAGCGATGCGAGAGCCTCCCGGACTGTCGCCGGGTATCTGATTTCCGGCGCCGCATGCTGGCATCATCCGATGTCGGAGCTATCTACGCTCAGCCCGATAGAGTTGGCTCAAACCCAAACGGGCCAGAACCGGCTGTGGGCGCCCACCAAAGCGTGTCCGGCGGGAGACTCCAGGCCGGGATAGGGACGCGGCAATTCAAAATCATCGTGGAGAAGTATGCCGATGGATCGGTGGCCTACCCGCTGGGGATGAAAAGGACCGTCGTCGGCGAAGGCGACACCTACGAGCAGGCTCGCGCCGGCGTGAGGTCCGCGACCCGATTCCACCTCGAGGGAATTACGCGGTGAGTCTTATGCCCTGTTTGGGGGTGTTTTGGTGGACCTGGTGAGATTCGAACTCACGAACTCTTCCATGCCATGGTCTCGACATCAATCTCTTAAGCGCGAATTCGCGAATTTTAAAAGAGTTACGGTCGCGCGATTTGGACATCATTTGGATCCCATGCGCTCTTCCATGGCGGTCTGGACCTCACCGTGGACCTCAAAACCGTCCGGTCGCGATAGTGCACCAAGCTCGGGGCGGCTCACGTGCCACACACGCGCGCGGTCGAGGCCGCCCTTCCGATTCCTCGTGCAGGACGAAGAAAAGGGTCTCCTTATATTGCAGAATCCCGTGGCCCCCAGTTCCCCGCCGAGCATGTGGTCAGGCGGCGCGCAAAGCGCGGATCACCGCCTCCGGGTCGCGTTGGATCACGGCCAGGTAGGCACGGATGGGGATCTCCGGCCGCCGGCGGCCCTGTTCCCAGTCCTGCAGCGACCGCACGTTGAAGCCGAACAGCGCGGCGAAATCCGATTGTGACAGCCCAAGCTTCTCCCGCAGCGCCCTCACGTCCGTCTCGGGCGGTACGTGGTAAACCGTCTCGCTCAGGTGAATCTCACCGCGCAGATGCGCCCGCAGTTCTTTCATCGACTCGAGCAGGCGTTCCCCAAGCGAGGCTTCGGTCCGGCGGCCTGGCTTAGCCACCGAACTCCCGCTGGATTTCCGCGGCGATTTTCTGGAGCTCGTTTCTTTGCGCATGGGTCAGATTCTCCTTCTCGTTCTTGGCGTACAGGTCGGCGAGGAAGATCAGGTCTGGGCGGATCATGAAATAGTA
Source organism: Bryobacterales bacterium (assembly GCA_027459465.1). Taxonomy (GTDB): domain Bacteria; phylum Acidobacteriota; class Terriglobia; order Bryobacterales; family Bryobacteraceae; genus JAJYKC01. The sequence goes on from DAIDIH010000310.1 coordinate 17,313, forward strand.
GATCACGCGCACGCCGCCGGTCTTGCCACTGCCGGGCCGGCGCCACCGTGCTTTTCGAAACCCGCCCGTGCCAGGGATCAGCGGATGGCGCTCGGGTTCCACGGTGATCGCTTCCTCCATCTCCTGTTACATCGAAGGCGGCAGGAGCCGGGCGGCGGCCCGTTCGTAGCGGCTGCTTCGGATGATGCGTCTCACGAGACTATTATACGGCTATGCCGTATGGCACGCCAGGGTCATGCCGCCGGCGATGCGCTCTTCCATGCGAATTTCGGCTTTGGACCTCAGGCCTATGGAAGCGCGCATGCAGTTTGCGGTCGAAATAAGGATCTAAGCATTTCAGCATCAGTGGATTACGACACTCGGTTTTAGCTGAAGTTCACCTGAGATGCCATGGTTGCAAAATCAATCACTTACAAAGAACGACGCGGAAAACAAAAGAGTTGCGCGACGGCGATTTGGACCTCATTTGGACCCCATGCGCTCTTCCATGGGTGTCTGGACCTCGAAAGGTCCAAGTTCTGACAGGTATGGTTGCGGCCTGGACCTCACGTGGAATCCCACATGCATCGCGCACGCGCGCCGTCGAACCGCCCTTCCGAATTCCTCACCGTTTCCTGAAACAGGAGACGAGGACAAGAGTTTTCTCTATACGGGCAGAATCACTGCCAATCAGCGGCAGGCTAAATCAAATGTCGCCCATTGCGGCCGAGCGGCGTCATCGACGGCAGCAGCGAGCAAGCGCCGTGCCGTTATCGGATGCATCATCCCCATGCCCGGTTCGAGACGCAGCGAGTCGGGTGCGCACCCGTTGAAGCCGGTCGATTGTGTCGATGGGCGGTTCCTCCACTGATCGGCGGGCTGGCGAAGATCCTGCTTCAACGCCCCCGCGACGGCTTGGGCGTAGGACAGGTGCGGGTGCTGACCGCGAATCTGGTCCGCGACGGAATCGATCCTGGCTTGAGCGCGCGCCCGCGCCCAACGCGCTTCGGCAGCGCCCTGCGCCCGCAGGCGCCGCGCCTCCGGAGAGAGACTCTGTGCGCCGTCCTTGGCGATCTTGCTGAAGTAGGCGCTGACCTCGGCTGGGACGTTGCTCATAACAGAACCTTATATAAGTATAACTGAGTGTTATACTGAAATGTTCTGGTATAAGCGATCTTCCGCTTGCCTTTCGTGGCAACCCGCTCGATGAATGGGGTGCTCCAAACGGAGCCGACGAAAGGACATACAACCATGACGAACGCAGAAGCCACCACCGCCGCAGGAACCGCCGCCGTTACTCCACAGGGCGCCGCTGTTGCGCCCGGGACCGCCAAGGCGACCACCAAGGCCAGCCAGAAGAAGGCCGCGCTCAAGGCCAAAACCGGCGCGAAGCCCGCCGCCGCGAAGTCGGCCCCGGCCCCCAAGCAAGCCAAGCCCGCCGCCAAGGCCCGGAAGCCGGAGGCGCGGGACGGATCGAAGAAGAGCGCCGTAATCGAATTGCTCCGGCGTAAGGAGGGGGCAACCGCGGCCGAGATCGCCAAGGTCACCAAGTGGCAGGCGCATTCGATCAGGGGCTTCATCTCCGGCACGATCTCGAAGAAGATGAAACTCGCGGTCGAATCCGTCCGCAACGAGCAGGGCGAGCGGGTCTACAGGGTGAAGTAGGGCCAGCCAGCCGCGCCGATCTCCGCCGCCATCCATCTGGGTGGCGGCATTTTTGCGGTCGTCTCGTTCAACCTGAACTATTCCGGCTTCGGTTCTGGTGCCGCTGACGTGTCGGCGTCCGAAGATCCCAGTGGTACCGCTTGGGCGGGCTTGCCGCCTTCGAATAAGTCCTGCTGGATGGCCGGGATCGGCAACTCTGAAGTGCGCTTTACCTTAAGCCCAGAGCCTTCCCCGAACTTCCTAACGCCTTCGTCATCGGAGTACAGGACGCGCGCTCCATTCGTGAGAGCGATCGCCACGATCTGCCGGTCGAACTTCATCTTGGTTTTCGTGGTCTTCAGACCCTCGCGTATGTCACCGGCCGCAGCAGCATTCCGTAGCCGGATGGCGAGTTCAACTGCGGCGCGTTGGTCGAAGTCACCGATGCGGATGAACGCCGATACCCGCAGCGTGCTCAGCACCTCTTCCATATCGCAGTCAGGTGTGGCCAGGACCTCCGCACGGGCAGGAGATGGCACCAATACCTGTTCACCGCCGTCCGCGATCTCTTGGACGAGGGCGTTGACGCGCTCTCGGGCGCGCTCAACGGGTGTGGCATCCGGCCCTTCCTGAAGTTCGGCATCCGGAAACAAGAGCACCGACAAGATCGTGTTATCGAACGCGACCATTACTGTTCCTCTCGCAACTCGCGCAGAAAGGTCACGGGATTCGGTCGGCCATTGGGACCAGGCGCGAGCTTGGCCCTGAGATTCTCAAATAGCTTGGGCAGGGGCGTCTGGTCCAACGTCTCAAAGTCGCGGACGGTGAAACTGCGGAGGGACCATTTACCGGACTCAGATCTGGACCACATGCCAACACCGCTCAGCCGCACGGGTGGCCCAAACATGTGGTGGGCCAGTCGCCGCGCGATGGCCTTCGTAGTGATGCAGTGCACCACGTCGTCGCCGGCCTTCAGATGCACGTTGATCGTTTCGTCGCGCCCGCCAATCTGGATGACCTCGCCGTCCAGGGTACCCGCCTGCTCAACCGGCCCCATACTACGCTCCTGTACTCGCGTCCGACCGGGGAACTCAATGACTTTCGCAGCGCGGTGAACAATCCGGCCCACCGCATTGTCCTCAGCCAGCCGGTTGTCGAGAGACTGATACGCCTTCACCGCTGCCCTGGGACCGTTGCCGTAGCGGACTTCGTCCACCCGGCGCCGCACCTTGTTCTGGGCGATAGGCTCCACCCGAGAGGCCAGCGATAAGCTCCCCGGCTTAACCGCTTCAAAATGGACGTGCTCCTGGTGGCCAAGGAGTTCCGCGAAGTCGGCCATGTACTCCGCCAGCCGCGCCATCGAGATGGTCGTCAGGGTCAGCGCGTCGATGTAAAGCTCGTAAACCTCGTCGCCAGGCATAAAGGCAGTCTCCGGCCCGCAATCGTATTATCACAAATCGCCACCGTTATGTTTCAGGCAGTTCATCGGATAATCGCTGACCACCTCTTTTTTCGCCTGACAGTAGAGAAGGCGTGCAATCGTTCAGCGCGCCGGAGTTTTTGGCCCGGTAGGACCCAAGCGCGTGGGCGGCATCCTGTATAGGCGCAAGGCCGTTTTTCTCAGCGAGAGAATCGACGCAAACCGTGCCGCCCATGCTGCCGTGCTGCCCAAGCGTGCCACTGGCGCGTCCTCCGGTTGGGCGCGATGCGAAACGACTGCTGCCCACGCCGCCCGAAGTGTTTTGGACACCAAACTGGCACCGCGGGAGTGGTTCTGATGTTGTGGTTGGCTGTAAGTGTTTGAAATGTTTTGGTGGACCTGGTGAGATTCGAACTCACGACCTCTTCCATGCCATGGAAGCGCGCGCCCAACTGCGCCACAGGCCCGTCCGGGTGACTGTGTTTGAGTATATCACTAAAGGGAATAAGAGCGCTTTCGCGGCCGAGCCGGAAGCGCGGAATTTGTCAATCACTTTGAGACACCCGCCCGCATAAATTAGTGTTGCTCCTGTTCGCTCGCCGCCCGCTCAGGCGGCGGATTGATCCATACAGCGGTAGGTCGCGCCGGTGGTCGGGGGTGCGCCCGGACGAAG
>DAIDIH010000311.1 GCA_027459465.1 Bryobacterales bacterium
GGGGATCCGGAGATCGAGACGCGGATTTCGCAGTATGAGCTGGCGTTCCGGATGCAGGCTTCGGTGCCGGAGCTGGCGGATGTGTCGAAGGAGCCGGAGAGCACGTTCGCGCTGTATGGAGAGGAGGCGAAGAAGCCCGGAACATTTGCGTCCAATTGTGTTTTAGCGCGGCGGCTGGCCGAGCGGGGCGTGCGGTTCATCCAGTTGTTCCATCGCGACTGGGACCATCATTCGAAGCTGCCCGAGGGGTTGCCGAAGCGGTGCAAGGAAGTGGATCAGCCGGCGGCGGCGCTGATTACGGATTTGAAGCAGCGCGGGATGCTGGACGACACGCTGGTGATCTGGGGCGGCGAGTTCGGGCGGACGGTGTACTGCCAGGGGCGGCTGACGGCGGACGACTACGGGCGGGACCATCATCCGCGGTGCTTCACGGTGTGGCTGGCCGGCGGTGGGATCAAGCCGGGCATTACGATGGGCGAGACGGACGACTACTGTTACAACATCGTGAAGGACCCGGTGGACATTCACGACTTACAGGCGACGATTCTGCGCTGTTTGGGGATAGACCACAAGCGGCTGACTTACAAGGCCCAGGGCCGGCACTTCCGGCTGACGGACGTTGAGGGAAATGCGGTGGAGCGGGTGCTGGGGTGAGAATGACGTGCACTTGATTCAGAGTCAACATGCCGCATGGGATTACGTCCACGCTGCCACGTACTCCTTTCGTGACGCTTCCCTGTGTCATGGCAGCGCACGACATCCCGACGGCGGCCAGATGCGGGCGGGGACATCATCTGCCGCGTTTCAACATTTGGTCTGCCTCCGGCGCGGCTTTGGCGGCACTTTTTCTTCATCTTGACTCGGTTCAACCTCTACTTGACTTTTTAGCACATCTGTGATAGGGTCGGGCTGCGATGCTCCAGGGCATCGGGGATAGGGGCAATTATGAGACTCATGTGGAAGTTGTGTGTAGCTACTATCTTTGCGTTAGTACTGTCTCGACTGGGTTACACGCAGGCCGTAAACGGCACGGTGGTAGGCACGGTGACGGATTCGACCGGCGGGACGGTACAAGGCGCGCAGGTGACGATCACCGAGGTCAGTACGAACCTCAGCCGGTCGGCGACTACTGATACCTCTGGCTTTTATTCCTTTCCGGCGTTGGTTCCGGGGACGTATCGGGTGCGGGTGGAGAAGACCGGCTTCGCGACGGTGCAGCGGCCCGAGGTTCCGGTGACGGTAAACAGCACGGTGCGCGTGGACGTAGAGTTGGCGCCGGGGCAGGTGACGCAGACGATAAGCGTCGAAAGCACCATCCCGCTGCTGCAGACGGATACCGCGAAGACGGGAAGCACGTTGACCTCGGTGCAAGCGGAGCAGTTGCCGCTTGGCACCAACCGCAACTTTCAGAATCTGCTGAACCTGGTTCCGGGCTCGACCCCGGCGCAGTTCAATCACTCGCGGTTTTTCAATCCGCAGAACAGCCTGAACAACCAGGTGAACGGGACGTCGAGCCTGGCGAACAATTTCCAGTTCGAAGGGGTGAACGACAACGAGCGGACGGGGTTGTTGCAGGTTTACATCCCGCCGATCGAGGCCATTCAGGAAGTGAACGTGACGACGAGTAACTACGATCCGGAACAGGGGACGGCGCTCGGAGCGGTGACCAACGTCATATTCAAGTCCGGGACGAATGAGTTTCATGGATCGGGGTACGAGATCTGGCGCGGCGACCGCCTTGATGCACGGAATTTCTTCGATTTCGGGACGAATGGGCAGCCATTTGTGAAGCCGCGGCTGGTGTCGAACTACTATGGCGGCACGATCGGTGGACCGGTCGTGAAGAACAAGACATTTTTCTTCTTCGACGTGCTGCGGACGTCGGACCATGAGGGGCAGTTCCAGCGACTGAGCGTGCCGACGGCGGCGATGAAGGCCGGCAATTTCTCCGACACGGCGCTTACGACGATCTACGACCCCACAACGGGCGACACGGCGGACTGCCTTCCGGGCGGGAACGCGTCCAAATGCGGCAAGGGGCGAGTTCCGTTTCCGGGGAACTTAATTCCCTCTAACCGGCTCGACCCAATCATGGCCAAACTGATGGCGCTGGTTCCGCTTCCGAACGCGAATTTGACATTGCCAGGCCGGGAGAAGTACACGAACAACTTTCTCGAAACGACGGGGTTCCTGCAGGACAACACCAGCTATGACGCGAAGGTGGACGAGAACGCCGGAGACAAGGATCACATCTCGGTGCGGCTTAGCTACATGAATCCGACCTCAATCCAAGATCCGGCCTATGGCGCGGTGCTTGGCGGGCCTGTGGGCGGTGGGTTTGAAGGGACCGGCACAGACGCCACTTACTCGGCGGGCATTAACTGGAGCCACATCTTTTCACCGACCTTTCTCACTCAGACCCGCATTGGCTTGAACCGTTACCGGAACGTGGCGACCAACTCGGATTACGGGACGAACTCGTCGGCCACCTTTGGCATTCCGGGCGTGAACGTCGGCGCGTTCACGAGCGGCATCACGGGCATCACGGGGACGGGATTCTCCGACCCGATGGTCGGATACTCGGCGAGCATGCCTTGGATCCGGGCGGAGACGGACATTGAGGTGGTGAGCAACTGGACAAAGATTGTGGGGAATCACACGTTCGAGTTCGGAGGCAACCTGATCCGCATCCGCGACGATTTGCTGCAGGAGCAGACGTTCAGCCCGCGCGGATTGTGGTCGTTCGGGCCGAACCAGACCGCGCTGAACGGTGGCCCCAGTCCGAGTTTCGCGAATAACTTCGCCAGCGTACTGCTGGATGCACCGGGATCAGTGGGCCGGGATCTGAACACATACTTTCCGGCTTATCGGGCCTGGCAGGCTTTCCTCTATGCAGGGGATAAGTGGCAGGTAACCCCGAAATTGACCATGACACTCGGACTGCGATGGGAGTTTTATCCGCCCGCGACGCCCCAGTTTCCGGGCGGCTTTTCGAACTATGACGGCGCGACCAACAGCCTCGTCATCGCCGGCGTAGGCGGAAATCCGATGAACCTGGGCATGATGCAGAAGTATCACGACTTTGCTCCGCGCTTGGGGCTGGCCTACCGGCTGACCGACAAGGACGTGCTCCGCGGCGGGTTTGGGATGACTTATCAGCCGTTTGAAGATAACACCTATGCCTATAACTTTCCTGTAAAGCAGAACAATGCATTCAGTTCGCTGAGCGGTTTCGGCCCGGCACTTCTTCCCGGAGGGAATCCCGCGACGCTTGAGCAGGGCTTTCCGGCGCCGCTGGTGGCCACGGTGCCTGCCAATGGCATCATTCCGGTGAACACGCCGCTGCTGAAGAACCAGTCATACTTCGTGATTCCGCAGAACTACGTCGATCCGTATCTCGAATCGTGGAACCTGACTTATGAGCGGGCGCTGCCTGGGCAACTGGTGCTGGACGTCGCGTATGTCGGGAATCATGGCGTACATTTGCCCGCACAGTATAACCAGAATGCGGTCACCAACGCGGCGTACATGGGACTGGGAGCGGCGGGCCAGCCATACTATCAAGCCTACAAGCAGACGGCCGCCGTCAATATGTTCTTTGCGCAGGTTTCCTCCAACTACAATGCCCTTCAGGTGACCTTGAACCGGCACTTCACGTCGGGGCTGTCCTTGACCACGTCGTACTCGTACGGCAAGGCCATGGGATTCGTGGGGGAGAGCGGAGAGAACTCCGGCGGCGTGCCATATTACATCGATTTCCAACGAAATTACGCGCGCACGGACTTCGACCGGACCCAGATGTTCAATCAAAGCTTTGTTTACGACTTGCCCTTCGGCAAGGGGCATAAGTACTTGCGGAGCGGCGCCGGGAGCTGGATTTTGGGAGGCTGGGAAGTTACGGGCATCTGGTCGCTGATGACCGGGTTGCCGTTGGGTTTCGGCTGCGATTGCACTTCGATCAACACTCCCGGAAACGGCCAGTCGCCCGAGTTAGTGGCTCCCTTCCAAACGTTGTACGGTGTGAATACGAATTACTGGTTCAACCGGTCAGCGTTTGCGGATCCGTCGGTGCTGTTTGGCAAGCCGACCTTTGGCGATGTGGGCCGGTACATACTGAACGGGCCGGGCATGTTCGATCTGGACGGCGCGCTGTTCCGCGACTTCCGGCTTACGGAACGGTTCACCCTGGAGTTCCGGTCGGACTGGTTCAGCGTGACGAATACGCCCCAGTTCAACAATCCGAACACCACGCTGGGCGACTCAACGTTCGGGCGCGTGACGGGAGCGGGTGGAGCGCGGACGATCGATGTCGGGGCGAAGCTGATGTTCTGAGGCGAACGGTGGCCGGGGCCGAGTTGGGATTCGCAGGCGGGGCGGTGGGTTGGGGCGGCATTTCAGGTTGACGGACGTGGCGGGGAATGTGGTGGAGCGGGTGTTGGGGTAGGGGACCACGCGGCCTGGGCCGCACTTTTTCTTTATCTTGACTCGATTCAACCTCTACTTGACTTTTTGTCACATCTGTGATAGGGTCGGGCTGCGATGCTTCAGGGCATCGGGGATAGGGGCAATTATGAGACTCATGTGGAAGTTGTGTGTAGCTACTATCTTTGCGTTAGTACTGTGTCGACTGGGTTACACGCAGGCCGTAAACGGCACGGTGGTAGGGACGGTGACGGATTCGACCGGCGGGACGGTGCCGCAGGCGCAGGTGACGATCACCGACGTCAACACGAACGTCAGCCGGTCGGCGACCACGGATGCGTCCGGCTATTATTCGTTTCCGGCGCTGCCTCCATCGACGTACCGGGTGCGGGTGGAGAAGACCGGGTTTGCGACGGTGCAGCGGCCCGAGGTTCCGGTGATGGTGAACAGCACGGTGCGCGTGGATGTAGAGTTGGCGCCAGGGCAGGTGACGCAGACGATAAGCGTCGAAAGCACCATCCCCCTGCTGCAGACGGATACCGCGAAGACGGGAAGCACGTTGACCTCGGTGCAAGCGGAGCAGTTGCCGCTGGGCACGAACCGAAACTTTCAGAATCTGCTGAACCTGGTTCCGGGCTCGACGCCGGCGCAATTCAATCACTCGCGGTTTTTCAATCCGCAGAACAGCCTGAACAGCGAGGTGAACGGGACGTCGAGCCTGGCGAACAACTTCCAGTTCGAAGGGGTGAACGACAACGAGCGGACGGGGTTGTTGCAAGTCTACATCCCGCCGATCGAGGCCATTCAGGAAGTGAACGTGACGACGAGTAACTACGATCCGGAACAGGGGACAGCTCTCGGCGCGGTGACCAACGTCATGTTCAAGTCCGGGACGAATCAGTTTCATGGATCGGGGTACGAGATCTGGCGCGGCGACCGCCTCGATGCGCGGAACTTCTTCGATTTCGGGACGAATGGGCAGCCGTTTGTGAAGCCGCCGCTGGTGTCGAACTACTACGGCGGCACGATCGGCGGGCCGGTGGTGAAGAACAAGACATTTTTCTTCTTCGACGTGCTGTGGACTTCGGACCATGAGGGGCAGTTCCAGCGGCTGAGCGTGCCGACGGCGGCGATGAAGGCCGGCAATTTCTCCGACCCGGCGCTTACGACGATCTACGACCCCACAACGGGCGACACGGCGGACTGCCTTCCGGGCGGGAACGCGTCCAAGTGCGGCAAGGGGCGAGTTCCGTTTCCGGGGAACATCATTCCCTCCAACCGGCTCGATCCAATCATGGTCAAACTGATGGCGCTGGTTCCGCTTCCGAACGCGAATTTGACGTTGCCAGGCCGGGAAAAGTATACGAACAACTTTCTTGAAACGACGGGGTTCCTGCAGGACAACACCAGCTATGACGCGAAGGTGGACGAGAACGCCGGAGACAAGGATCACATCTCGGTGCGGCTTAGCTACATGAATCCGACCTCGATTCAGGATCCGGCTTATGGCGCGGTGCTTGGCGGGCCGGTGGGCGGCGGGTTCGAAGGGACGGGGACTGACGCGACTTACTCGGCGGGCATCAACTGGAGCCACATCTTTTCGCCGACGTTTCTCACGCAGACCCGCATCGGCTTAAACCGGTACCGGAACGTGGCGAATAATTCGGACTACGGAACGAACGCGTCGACGCAGTTTGGGATTCCCGGCGTGAACGTGGGCGCGTTCACGAGCGGCATCACGGGCATCACGGGAACGGGATTTTCCGATCCGATGGTGGGATACTCGCCGAGCATGCCGTGGATACGCGCGGAGACGGACATTGAGGTAGTGAGCAACTGGACGAAGATCGTGGGGAATCACACGTTCGAGTTTGGGGGTAACCTGATCCGAATCCGCGACGATTTGCTGCAGGAGCAGACCTTCAGCCCGCGCGGATTGTGGTCGTTCGGGCCGGACCAGACGGCTCTGAACGGGGGGCCAAGTCCGAGTTTCGCCAATAATTTCGCGAGCGTGATGCTCGATGTACCGGGCACGGTGGGGCGGGATCTGAACACTTATTTTCCCGCTTACCGCGCATGGCAGGTGTTCCTGTATGCAGGAGACAAATGGCAGGTCACCCCGAAATTGACGATGACGCTGGGACTGCGCTGGGAGTTTTACCCTCCAGCGACGCCGCAGTTTCCGGGCGGATTTTCGAACTATGACGGCGCGACGAACAGCCTGGTCATCGCCGGCGTAGGCGGAAATCCAATGAACCTCGGCATGATGGAGAAGTATCACGACTTCGCGCCGCGCGTGGGGCTGGCATACCGGCTGACCGACAAAGACGTGATCCGGGGCGGCTTCGGAATGAGTTACCAGCCGTTTGAAGACAACACATATGCGTACAACTTTCCCGTAAAGCAGAACAATGCCTTCAATTCACTTAGCGGTTTCGGTCCCGCTCTTCTTCCGGGCGGCAACCCGGCGACACTGGAGCAAGGCTTTCCGCCGCCATTAGTGGCCACGGTGCCCGCCAACGGCATCATTCCAGTGAACACGCCGCTACTCAGGAACCAGTCGTATTTCGTGATTCCGAAGAATTACGTCGATCCGTACATCGAGTCCTGGAACATGACGTATGAGAGGGCGCTGCCTGGACAACTGGTGCTAGACGTTGCGTATGTTGGGAATCATGGGGTTCACCTGCCCGCACAGTACAACCAGAATGCGGTCACCAATCCCGCTTATATGGGGCTAGGAGCGGCCGGCCAGCCTTATTATCAAGCCTATGGACAGACAGCCGGTATTAATATGTTCTTTGCTCAGGTTTCCTCCAACTACAATGCCCTTCAAGTGACATTGAACCGGCACTTCGCGGCGGGTGTGTCGATCACGACGTCTTACACCTATGGCAAGGCCTTGGGGTTCGTGGGAGAGAACGGAGAGAACTCGAGCGGCGTGCCGTATTACATCGATTTCCAAAGAAACTACGCGCGCACGGACTTCGACCGGACCCAGATGTTTAATCAGAGCTTCGTATACGACTTGCCGTTCGGCAAAGGGCAGAAGCACTTCCAGAGAGGCATTGGGAACTGGATTTTGGGGGGCTGGGAAGTTACGGGGATCTGGACGCTGATGACCGGGTTGCCGTTGGGTTTCGGCTGCAATTGCACTTCGATCAACACCCCCGGAAACAGCCAGTCGCCCGAGTTAGTAGCTCCGTTCCAGACGTTGTACGGGGTCAACACGAACTACTGGTTCAACAGGTCGGCGTTTGCCGATCCGTCGGTGCTGTTTGGCAAGCCGACGTTTGGCGATGTGGGCCGGAACATACTGTCCGGACCGGGCATGTTCGATCTGGACGGCGCGCTATTCCGCGACTTCCGGCTTACGGAACGATTCACCCTGGAGTTCCGGTCGGACTGGTTCAGCGTGACAAATACGCCCCAGTTCAACAATCCAAACACCACGCTGGGCGCCTCTACGTTCGGACGAGTAACGGGAGCAGGCGGAGCGCGGACGATCGATGTCGGGGCGAAGTTGATGTTCTGAAGCGAACGGCGGCCGGGGCGGAGTTGGGATTCGCGGGCGGGGCTGCGGGCTGGGGCGGCATTTCCGGTTGACGGACGTGGTGGGGAATTTGGTGGAGCGGGTGCTGGGGTGAGGGACGCTTCGTACCCAGGAGAGTCACGATTACGCTGCGTGATGGAACGGCGGAGTGGGTGCGACGGAAGGCGGCCAAGGAAAATCCTTCGGTGTCCAAGCCGATAGGAGCGATGCTTGAGCGCGGAATGCGGCTGAGCGATTCTTACCGGCCTGCAATTGAGCATTGGGAACTCCATCACCCAACGGCGGCCTCGGGGGTGGCAGAGCGGACGAGGCGTGACGAGGTCCGTGAGCGCCGCTGAGATGTTTATCGTCGACTTCAACCTCCAGCTCTGCCACGTCGAGCGGGTCAAAGGTGGGAAGCCTCTGCGCGCGGCAGGTCATCGAAGACCTGTGGCATTGGCGGTCTGTTGACTCTTCTCTCGCCCCGGTCCGCGAAGCCTGGCAGTTGGCGGACAGCAGCCAGTTTCCTTATTGGGATGCTCTCCTTGTGGCCGCCGCTGGGCGCCGCGGGGATCGTGGTAGATAGATTCAGTGTTGGGCGTCGAGGGCGCGGAGTTGGGATTCGCAGGCGGCGCGGTGGGCGGGGGCGAGGCGGCAGGCGTTGGTGAGGTGAAGGCGGGCTTCGGCGGTGAGGCCGAGGTGGAGGTCGGCGAGGGCGAGGCCGTACTCGGCGACGTAGGAGTGGCCGTCGAGTTCGGTGAGTTTTTCGAAGGCCTGGCGGGCCTTGGGGTAGTTCTTCTGTTTCAAGTAGAGTTCGCCGAGGGCTTCGGCGGCTGGGGCGTAGCGGGGATCGTCGTGCAGGGCGGTTTGCCACGCAAGGGCGGCGGCGGCGAGGCGTCCGGCGCGCGAGTAACATTCGCCTAAGTCACCGCGGGCCGGAACATTTTCAGGGTCCTTTGTCAGGATGGCTTCGAAGTTAGCCGCGGCTTCGCGGAGGCGGCCGGAGTACATCTGGCCGAGGGCTTGTTCGAAGCGGTTATATTCGGCGAGGCGATCCTTGGGGTCGATGTTGGAAGGGCGGGCGGCGGCTCCGGCGCCGGAGAGATAGCCGAGGGATTCGAGAAGCGCACGATTGTCCGCGGAGGGCGCCAGGACGGCGGCGCGGCGAGCGGTGGAGAGTAACTGGGTAAGTTGGGCACGGAGACGGTCTACGTCGTTGCGGCGGAGAGCGGCAAGGTTATGGGTTTCGGAGGGGTCGCGCGTAAGATCGTATAACTCGGGCTTGGGGGCTTCGATGTAGCGGAGATTGCCTACGTCGAGCGAGCGGAGGGGCGCCCAGTGGAACTGATCGCGGGCGTAGACGCTTTCGGTGTAGACAGGGGCGATAGTCCGGGAGGACAGAACATCACGGCCTTGAAATGTTATGGGCGACGGCAAGCCGAGAGCGGCGAGGAGGGTGGGCGCGACATCGATTAAGCCGACGGGCGCGGTGATGCGGGCGGGGTGAGAGGGCGCGCCTTCCGGCCAGTGGATGAGCAGCGGGACGCGGACGGTGCTCGCGTAGATGAAGTAACCGTGACTGAGTTCGCCGTGGTCGCCGAGGCCTTCGCCGTGATCGCCAAGTAAGATGACGATGGAGCGGCGCCAGAGGCCGTCGCGAACGAGCGCGGCGCGAAGGAGGCCGGTGAGGTGATCCAAGTAGAGTAACTGGCGGTCGTAGGCGGCGGTTTCCGGCTCCATGCGGCCGGACGGGTAAGGGGTGTGGAGGTCGAATAAGTGGATGAAGGCGAAGACGGGGGCGTTCTGTTGGGAATTCAGCCATTGGAGGGCGGAGCGGAGGACGAGGGCACCGTCGCGGCGGACGCGCAGGGAGGCCGGGTTAGCCGTTGCGGCGGATTCAAACGGGCTGTCGTAGAGATCGAAGCCGGTGTCGAGGTGGAACTGGCGGCCGAGCATGGCGCTTCCGATGAACGCGGCGGTGCGGTAACCGTGGGCTTGAAGGATGGAGGCGAGGGCGGTGAGGCCGCCGGGGACGCGTACGGCGTTTTCTTCCACGCCGTTCTGGAATGGGTAAGTGGAGGTAAATAACGTAGTGTGGGACGGGAGAGTAAGTGGGATCTGGCAGAGGGCGTTTTCAAAGAGGGTCCCAGCGAAGGAATCGATGGCGGGGGTGTGGATGCGGGTGTAGCCGTAGGCGCTGAGATGATCGGCGCGGAGGGTGTCGATGGAGATGAGGATGACGGGGGTTTGGGGCGCGGCGGCTCGGGCGGGGAGGGTTAGCAGAAGGGCCGCGATGAGAGCGGTGTGGCGGGGACGGGGTATGAGGGGAAGGACGGCGCCGGCGAGATAGAAGAGAGTAAACCAGGAGAACCAGCGGAGGCCGTGGATGCGGGCGCGTGGGTAAGTGGTGTCGACGAAGGCGATGTTGGGATCGGGGATGGGGGCATGGAGGGGATCGAGCAGGCGGGCGAAGGGACCGCCGCGGAGACGGCGGGTAGCGAGGCCTTCGGAGACGGCGACGGGCGAGTAAGTGACGAGGCCGGCGTTGGTGAATTCGAGGTTGGCGGCGCAGTGGGCGAGGGCACGGACGCGCCAGACGACTTCGGCGGTACGGAGGGCGCGGATGCCGGGGGTTTCGATGGTGAGGCAGGAGGGTGGGCGGAGCGAGGGGCGCTGTTCGCCATGCGGGCCGTTCCAGGCGAGGGTGAGGAAGGCGGTTTGGCCGGGGGAAAGAGGGGCGTGGGAGTAAGCGGCGGCGAGGGCTTCGGTGGTGAGGAAGACGAGCGGGGTGAGGATGAGGATGGGGAGTAAAATGGCTCGGAGTAAGTGGGCGTTGGCGGCGAGTAAGTGGCGCTGGGCGCGGAAGACGATGACGGGATCGTCGAGATAGACGTGCATTTCGAGGAGGTGGGCGGTGATGCGGCGGAGGGTAAGGCGGAGCGAGGCGAGGTCGGCGAGGCGGCGGAAGAGGACAACGCAGAGTGCGCCACAGAGGAGGCCGGAGAGGGCGAGGACGAGGAAGGCGTGACGGGAGAACAACAGGCTCAAGAGAGGTAGCCGAGGCCTTTCAGTTTTTCGAGGATGGAAGGGTCGGCGGAGTCTTCGGTGCGCGCCAGTTCCTTTTCGATCAAGTGTTCGATGAACTCTTCGGTGGAGCTGTAGCCGGCGTTGGCGGCGGCTTCGGCGGCGCGGCGGTAGAGGGTCTTGTCGATTTTGATGGAGGTTTTAGCCATCGTTGTTAGTGTACTGGAGGGCCGCTTGCGTGCGCGCGCGGCTCGGCAGGGCCACGTTCATAGAGGAGATGCCGGCCGATCCCGCAAATCATAGCGCCCTGGAACGGCGGAACGCGAGAGGATGCAGGTGAGGTACCTGATCACCTTCGCGTGCTATGGCGGACGGCCGCACGGTGACGAATCGGGGCCGGTGGATCGACACAATATGGCCGGGAGCCGCCGCGTGGTTGTGGCGGCTCTTTGGAGCCATTGCGCGCACCGGGGTTGGAGCCTGCCGGCGGCTCACGGCGAGATCCAACCACGCGCACGCCGTGGTCGAGGCCGAAGCCCGACCCGAGAGAGTCATGAACGAGTTCAAGGCACACGCGAGCCGGGAACTGAACCGCCTGGCGCGCGATGAGCCGAATCGCAAGCGGTGGGCGCGGCATGGGAGCACGCGATGGCTTTCCCTTACGTCGCGCACGACGGGGCCGCGCGGCTCACGCCGCTCGCTGTCGTGTGCGCTATGGAAGGACCAGGACGTACGGAATGCCGTCCGGTACGTCGTCGAGGACCAGGGCGCGCAAATGGCTGTGTTCGTCGCGGAGGAGTTGGAGATTTGAGGCGTGGGGACGCTTCCTTGCGGGCGCGGCCCGGTAACGGGTCATCATACGCGGACTGGTGGGATCGAGCGTCAGAAGAGATTCTTGCCCTGCATGGCGGGCGGCGGGGTGAGGCCGTAGAGGCGGAGGATGGAGACGGGGAGGTCCTTGAGGGCGGGGCTGGCGGCGTGGAGGGGGAGGGTGGTGAAGAGGACGCCAGGGACGCGGGCGGGGTTGACGCAGTGGTCGGCGAGCCAAGGGTCGGTGTTGTCTTTGATCTCGCGGTTGGGGGCGTCGCCGAGGGCGGTTTGCCAGGAGGCGCGGTAGCCGGGGGCGTAGCCGATGATGAGGTCGGGGGCGCGGTTCGCCTGGGAGTAATCGGGATCGGGCGAAGTGACCGTTTCGACGATGGGGTTGCCGTCGGCGGGATCGCGCCAGGCGAGGAGGGCGGCGCGGATTTCGTCGAGTAAGTGGCGGGCTTCGGGTCCGGGGTGGACGATGCCGTGGGCTTCGCGGCCGGCGAGGTTGAGATAGAGGCCGTTGAGGCCGAGGGCGTAGGCCTGGGTGCGGGACCAGTCGATCCCGGCCGCGGTGGCGGTGTGAGTTACAAGCCAGTCGTGATCGGCGAGCCAGCGATTGAGGTGGACGGAGCGGTTGAAGGTGGTGAAGCCGTGGTCGGAGAGAACGATGAAATCGGCGTCAGGGTGAGCGTGGAGGGCTTCGCCGATGGCGTTGTCGATGGATTGATAGGTCTCGAGTAACTGGTCGTCACGGACTCCGAATAAGACGTGGGAGTTTTGATCGACGGTGGAGAAGTAGAAGAAGAGCAGGCCGTCGTGGTACTGGCTGAGGGCGTCGGTGAAGAGGCGGTGTTCGTCTTCGGCGACCAGCTTCGTTTGACTTAGGAACTGAGGTAAGTTGAAGACGCCTTGGCGGAGGGCGGCGGTGTCTTCGGGGATGCCGGTGGTGTAGAAGGGGCCTAAGCGGCGAGCGATGCCGCGGGCGAATTTCGTGGGGTAAGAGATGGGGAGGGCGGAGTCGGCGGGGTCGGCATTGAGCGGCGAGACGTAGACGCGGAAGTACGGGTGAAGTTCGAGGACGTAGATGCGGAACAGGGCGCGGGTGGAGGCGAAGCCGGGCATGAGGGAGAATTCGGCGGTGAGCCAGGAGGACCATTCGCCGGGCTGGAGGACGGCCATCTGGTTACCGGAGATGAAGCGGGCGGCGGCGTCTTCGGGGTCGATGTCGGCCTGGATTTCCGCGGTGGCGGGTTTGTGGTCCGCGCGGAGGGGATTCGGAGGGCCTTGGAGGGTGAGGGTAACTTCGCCGTGGAACGGGTCGATGTGGACGAATTCGCCACCGGGGACCGAGTGAGTGAGTTGATCGGGGTCGGAGGTGAAGTAAGTGAAAGTGCCGAGAGTGCCGCGGAGGTCGGGCGTGCCCATGCCGGCGAGGGCTTGGCCGGCGTGGACGGGAGGGTAGTTATTGGGGAGGTGGTAGATGGTGGCGGGGATGCCGCTATTGGCGAGGAACTGCCAGAACGGTGTGCCGGAGTAGAAGCGTTTGGCGCGGGCGGGCCAGAGAGGGATTAAGTAGGGGCCGAGAGGAAGTTGGAAGCGGCTTTCGACGGTGTGGCCGAAGGAGGAATAGGGTTCGAGGGTGGAGGGGTCGCGTTGGACGAAGTCGAAGACGCCGTGCTGGCCGGGGTCGAGGCCGGTGATAAAGGTGGTCCAGGCGACTGGGCTTTGGGGAGGGTTGGTGGTGGAGAGAGGGGAGAAGGCGCCGCGGCGGCGGAGTTCGGACAAGTGGGGGAGCGAGTCCCAATGGCTTGCGACGAAGGCGGGGTCCATACCATCGACGCCGATGACAATGACTTTGCGCGCGGGCGGATGGGAGCAGGCGGTGGCGAGGGCCAGGGCGATGGCGGCGAGAGCGAGTTTGGCGCGGTCAGGCATAGCGGATCACCGATTGGCCTTCCATCCAGCCGGGACGTGGGACGCCGAGTAAGTGGAGGGCGGTTGGGGCCATGTCTTCGATGCCGGGCTCGCCGGCTTCGATGGGTAAGTTGGAGAAGAGGACGCCGGGGACGAGGGCGGGGTCGACGCAGTGGTCGCCGCTCCAGGCTTTGTCGTTGTCTTCGAAGATGCGGGGGGTGACGCGGCCTTTAGCGCCGTCCCAGGAGACACGGTAGCCTTCGGCGTAACCGGCGAGTAAGTCGGGGGCGGCGTCGAGATAGGGGCCGTTGTAGAGGGCGGCGGTGGAGTAGACGCGGCGGATGGCGAGGCAGCCGGTTTCTTCATCGCGGAGGCCGGAGAGGGCGGCGATCAGTTCGGCGCGGAGGGCGGGCGCGTGATCGGGTTCGACGAGGCCTTGCGCTTCCCTGCCCTTGCGGTTGATGTAGATGCCGCCGAGGCCGAGCGAGTAGGCGCGGGTGCGGGACCAGTCGATGCCGCCGAGGTAATCGGCGCCTTCGGTGAGGCCGGGTTGGAGAGCGAGATAGCCGTGGCGATGGAGCCAGGAGTTGAGATTGACGCCGCGCCGGAAGGACTGGAAGCCGTGGTCGGAGAGAACGAACAAGGCTGTGTCCGGGCCGATGCGGCACATGGTTTCTCCGGCGAGGCGGTCCATGTCCTGGTACATACGCTCGATGGTATCGCGATGGCGCGAGTCCGGGGCGCGGCCGTCCATGTGGCGGAAGAACATGTGCTGGATGCGGTCGCTGGTATCGAAGACGCAGGCGACGGCGCCGGAGCGGGTGCGGTCGAGGGCGGAGAAGAACATGGCTTCGCGCTCGTGCTGGATGGAGTAGGCCTGGGCGAGGAAGGCATCTTCGTCGAGGACGCCGTCGTTCATGGCCGAGGTATCTTCGGCGAGGCCTGCGGTGGAGTAAGAGCCGAGTAACTTGGCGAGATAGACGGAGAAGGAGTGGGGATGGCTGATGGGGAGGGCGGGATGTTCGGGGTCGATCTGGATGGGGGTTGCGTAGAGGGTGGGGCCGGAGGGATCGAGCCGGAGGAGGAAGCGGGCGAGGCCGTGGACGGCGGGGGTTGGTCCGTGGTGGAAGCGGAGGTGGACCCAGGGGCTGAATTCGTTGGGGCGGAGCGAGTAAGCGGCGCCGGAGATTTCGAGGGACCAGGTTTCGGCGGCAGGTGTGAGAGTGAAGGGGAGAGTAAGTTGGGGGTGGTTTTGGTGGAAGGGGTCGGCGGGGCCCGGCAAGTGGGCTTGATAGGAGGAGTCGCGGCGGGTGAGCGGGTAAGTGTTTTCGGCGTGGGTGGCGGGGCGGGTGGTGAAGAAGGAGTAAGTGCCTTGGGTGCCGAGTAAGTCCGGGGTAGGCATGGCGGAGAGCTGGCGGCCGGGGAATTCGTCGGGCGGGAAGGTGACGGGGACGCGGAGGATGGTGCTGGAGATGCCGTAGCGGCCGAGGATTTTCCAGAAGGGTTCGCTTTTGCGGCGCATTTCGACGGTGGGAGAAGAGAGCGGGATGCGGAGGCGGCCAAGGGAGAGATAGCGTCGCGGGGGGTGGACGCGGGCAGCGGCGAGGGTGGGGGCGTAGGTGAGGAGGTCGCGATTGAGGAAGTCGAAGATGTTGTGGCGGGCGGGGTTGACGCCGGTCGAGAAAGTGGACCAGGCGACGGGGGAGAGAGCGGGGTAAGTGGTGGCGAGGCGGCGGTAGGAGCCAAGTTGCTTGAGGCGGGCGAGGTTGGGGAGTTTGCCTTCGTCCATGAGGCGTTCGGCGATGCGGGGGTCGAGGCCGTCGAGTCCGAGGAAGACGACGCGCTTGACGCGGGCGCGGGCGGAGGTCTTGCGGCGGAGGAAGGCTCGGCGGAGGGCTCGGAAAGGCCAGAGGAAGAGGGACGCTGCGCCGGCGAGGACGGAGAGGAAGAGGCTCAAGAAGGAGCCGAGGAAGGCGAATCCTGTGCCGGGGCCGACGTAGGCGAGGGGGAGAGTCAACGGACTTTGCCCTCCACGAAGGGGACTTCGAAGACTTTGTCGTGCTGGATGGGTCCGTGGCCGAAGTAACCGTCTTCGCCGAATAACTCGCCGTGGTCGCTGGTTACGGTGATGTAAGTGTTTTTGGGGACTAAGTCGAGTAACTCTTCGATGACGGTGTCGAGGTGGCGGACGGCCTCGACCTGGCGGAGACGGAGTTCGGCGAGTTGTCTCGAGGTGAAGGGGGTACGGCGGCGCAGTTTTGCGCCGGGGGCCTGGCCTTCGAGGTGGCCGAGGACGCCGTGGACGCCGTGGATGCGGGGCCAGGAGTTTTCCGGTTCGTGCGGGAGGGCGTAGGGGTAGTGGGTTTCGCCGGTGTTGAGGAGATAGAAGTGGGGTTGGTGGGAGGGGAGCTCGAGGAGGGGGAGCATGGCGCGGAGGTCGTTGTGGCGGTCCATGAGTTTGTAGGAGTCGAAGCCGGTGTTGAGGATGGTGGCGGGGTTGAGGACGGGCATGGAGACGATGGCGTGGGTGGACCAGCCGAAGTGGCGGAGGACGGGGGGAAGGTAGAGGCGGGGGAGCATAGCGCGGAAGTTGAAGGATTCCAGGCCGAGGCGGGTGTTGAATTTGGCGAATTCGTGCTGGTGGTAGTCGGAGGCGAGGACGCGGCGGGGGCTTGCGTGGGGCATGAGGCCGGTGAGGAGGTTGAAGTGGGAGGGCGAGGTCCAGGAGGCGTAGGACCAGCGGCGTTCGATGCGGCCGAGGCGGCGGAGGGTTTTGGGGCGTGCGGCGAGGAAGGTGTCGTAGCGGCAGCTATCGAAAACGATGAGGAGGTAGTGATTGGGCTTGCTCACGGGATGGGATTATTGTGCTCCTGGGAGTTGGGGGATGTCCAATGGGTGGGCACGATGGTGGGACGCGCGGGGAGTGGGGACGGGTTGTAAGGAGTTGTCAAGGCGTTGTTTTTCGGGGCGGCGGCGTGTATGTTGGGCGGGAGTATGGAACAGGCGATACCGATTCTTCCGGCGGAGGATTTGGCGGCGGCGAAGGGATTTTATGTGAATGGCGTGAATGGGCAGCGGGTGAGGACGTATGCGCGGGTTTCGTGGGTACCTCCTGTGGAGGGGCGCGGCGCTCTTATCATCGCGTTGGCTGCGGCGCTACTGGCGATCGTAGCTCTGTTGATTGAGAGTCCGCTTCGAGGCGGTCAGGCTTCGGACCAACGTTTCGGTGTCTTAAAAGCACGTCGGCACGGCTCGTTTAAGGACATCTGGTTCAGTCCGAACGGAAAATTCGTCCTCGCGGTCGGTAGCGGCGGGGTGTCCGTGCTCCGGACAGACCGGTTTTCGGTGGTTTTCCGCGCTCCGTGCCCCAACCCGGGCTTGGCGCACTTCACGCCGGACTCGAAGAAGGTCGTCTTCGTCCGTTCGGTACGGGCCTTGCGGGCCGACGATTCGAACTACGTTCTGATCGACTCGCCACCGCGCCTGGAGCAATGGAGCGTCGAGGGCGGGCGCCAGGTCAGCTCGATCCTCCTACCAATCCTCAACTGCCGTTCGGCGGCGGTTTCTCCAGACGGCGGCGAGATTGGCTGCGACGATCCGGGAGGGACGCTGCGGCTCTACGACGTGGAGAGGGGGCTGCCCATTTTCGAGAGGCGGAAATTCGCGACGGAGCTTTGGTTCGATCCGACGTGGCTTTCTCTCGGCGGCATGCCGTATAGTCCCTATACCGTGGATGAGCCGGGCGTGGCTTCAATGAGTTTCTCTCCTGACGGGCGGTATTTCGTGGCCTCTCCGGCGAGAGCCGAAGGCGACGCTCTGGCGTGGGACTCTGCGCGGCGCAGGTTCATGAAGTTGCGAGGGGTCCAGGCGGCAAGGTACATGGTGTTCGTTGCGCCCGGCGAGATGGTTATCGCTCCGTATGTCCCTTCGTCGTTCTACTCTCCGGATGTCAAGGGGTCGTTGCTGAAGTTCCCGGAAGGGAAGCGGGTGGGTGTGTTCAAGCTGCCGCGCGGTGCGTTGGAGAGAGCGGCCAACCCACGATTCGTAATCATTCGGCCCTTCGGACAGCACGCCTATGATCCCGATCGGGAGATGGGGCCCGCCGCCGCTGTTGAGTACCAGACGGGTCGGATGTTGATCAGTGAGGATCCTGCGATCGACGTGTTTGGCGACCAGTATGTTGCCGAGTGCTCTCCCGGTGTGTTGGGGCTATACGAAATTGGTAAGGGTCTTCGGGCGAGTGTT
>DAIDIH010000312.1 GCA_027459465.1 Bryobacterales bacterium
GGAAGTCATGTAGCCGTCGACAATCCAAGCCAGCCGGCCGGAGGTGGTGATCACGAGATACGGATCGCCATCCCAGGCGATGAATCCTGCGAGCGAGTTCAGGCGGTCTGTGATGCTCCGGCGGATCATCATCCGGCTCTCCGGGGTCAGATAGCTTGTGAGCAGGATGTTCCAGTCGGCCTCGGCCAGCGATGCGGCCACGCGCATGCCGAAGGAAGAGACCGGGATGCCTCCGGTGCCCGAGTAGCGCGTATGCACCACGTCGTTGCCCACCGGGTAGTTGAACTCGGGCTGCGCCGTGCGGACAAATACCGGCTCGTGCACCGTTTCTCCGTAATAGATCTCCGGACGAGTCAATTTCAGGCCGCTGACCCTGACCACCGGCGGTGCGTCCTTGATGAACAGCACCGGGGAGCCGTCGGGCGCGATGCTTTTGGCTTCGGCCATTACGAGGCCATAGCCGTGGGTATAGATGAACGCCTGGTTGATCCACTGCCCGGCGGCCTCGCCGAGGGCGGCGACGTCGATTTCGCGCGGTGTGAGCAGCACCTGGCGCAGTTGGCCGTCGAGGGTGTAGCGGTCCGCGTCGATGGAGGTGTAGACGTAGGGCCGCAGGGGTTGCAACTGGGTCACTGCGGCATGAAACGCTCTCCAGTCCCACAGGCGGACGTTGTCGAGCAGCGGTTTGCTCGCCGCCATGTCGATTTTCGATTCGGTGCGGGCGTCGAAGGTGACTTCTTTGGTCTTCCGGTCCAGCCCGAAGGCGGTTCGTGTCGCATTGATGTGGCGTTGGATGTAGGGACGCTCGATCGACACCTCGCTCGGCTTCACGTAGGTTTGCGCAACGATGCCGGGCACGATCGCGCGCAGCAGGAGCGCCGCCGGGAAAAGAAGCAGCCAGCGGAACCGGCCCATCATGAGGCCGGCGGCGCCGATCAGGCAACTGGCGGCGAGCACCCAGAGCAGGGGCAGGACCACGTTTGAATCCACGTAATCCATGCCGGTGAGAAACGCATGGGTTGACAGCAGGAGCCCGTAGCGGTCGAGCGCATAGCGGATCGCCAGAAAGACAAGATAAAGAGCGCCGCAGCCACGGAGGAAGCGGGAGGAAAGCGCGTCCGCCCAACGAATGCTCGAAAGATCAATCACCCCGCCGCGCCACATGAACGGCAGCGAGGAGCCGAGGTGCCACAAGCGCGACGTCAGCCAGTAGATCAGCGCGGACAGCAGCGCTACGCCCTCGGCCAGGGTGAGCGCCATCGAATAGAACGGGAGTTCAAACAGGTAAAAGCCGAGCGGATTGCCAAACGCCGGGTCCTTCCACTCCGCCGCGCCTCCGGCCAAGCCACGGCCGCCGAAGTATCGCACGGCGGTCCAGGAATCCATGGTCGCCAGCGCCGTAATCGCAGCGACAACCAGCAGCGCGACCACGATCACTTTGGCATAGAGCCGATGGCGGCCCATGCGTTCGCCGGCCGCCTTCATTCCGGCCAGGTGCGCGAGGAAGAAGGCAATGTAGGCCACGATCGTCGCCACAACGATGGGGACAGTCCCGTAGATCAGGGTGTTGAACCACGTCGAGAGTTGACCCATCTCGCGCCACCAGGCGAAGTCGATGACGTAGCCTGCCGCCGTCCGGGCAAAGACCAGCAGCAGAATCGCGGCGGCTACCAGGAACGGCAGCAGGCGCCGATGGCGATGAGCACTTTCGATTTGTGGGAAGGGCAAGGGGATGTCCCTCTGAAGTCTACTCTAGTTCAGACGCCAGACGACGGCGCCATCCACGATTGCCGCCACGGGGCCGCCGGTGAACTCGTGCCCGTGGAATGGCGTGTTGCGGCTTTTCGACAGAGAGCGGTTGACGTCGTAAGTCCAGCGCCTGTCCGTGTCGAACACGGTTACGTCGCCGGGCGAGCCGGGACGCAGGGCGCCCCGATCCAGGTTGAGAATCCGCGCGGGTCCGGTTGTGAACAACTCCACCATGCGCGCCAGGCTGATGCGGCCGGAATGAACCAGTTTTTCGAGCGCCAGGCCGATCGCCGTCTCCAGACCGAGGATGCCGAACGGACACTGCTCGAACTCCTGCATTTTCTCGCTGCCGGGATGCGGCGCATGATCGGTGGCGATGGCGTCCACGGTGCCCGAAACAATTCCGTCCACAAGGGTTTCGATGTCGCGCTGCCCACGGAGCGGCGGCTTCATTTTGAAGTTGCTGTCGTAGGGAAGCATGTCGGCGTCGGCCAGCGCGAAGTGATGCGGCGTGGCTTCGCAGGTCACGGCGAGGCCGCGGCTCTTGGCGAACTTCACCATCTCCACCGAACGCCAGGACGAGATGTGCGCGACATGGAACCGCGCCCCGGTCAGCTCGGAGAGCAAAATGTCGCGGGCCACCATGACGTCTTCCGAGGCCGCCGGAATGCCGCGCAATCCGAGGCGCACGCTCTGAACGCCCTCGTTCATGTCGCCGCCGGCGCTGAGGTTCAGGTCCTCGCAGTGTTCGATGACGGGCAATCCGACGGCGGCCGCGGTTTCCATGGCCCGGCGCATCAGGCGGGCGTTCATCACCGGCTTGCCGTCATCGGAGATGGCGACGGCGCCGGCCTCGCGCATGGAGCCGATCGAGGCGAGTTCTTCGCCCAGGCTGCCCTTGGTGATGGCGCCGATGGGAAATACATTGACCTTGGCGAGCCGCCTGGCCTGTCCCGTGATGTAGCGCGTCACCGTGACGTTGTCATTCACCGGCGCGGTGTTCGGCATCGGGCAGATGGAGGTGAAGCCGCCGGCCGCCGCCGCGCGCGAGCCTGTTTCAATCGTTTCTGCGTGCTCGAACCCCGGCTCGCGCAGATGGACGTGCATGTCGATAAAGCCGGGCGCCACGATGCAGCCCCGCGCGTCAAACTGCTCGGCCCCGGAGGCATCCAGGTCCTTTCCGACGGCCGCGATTATCCCGTTTTCGATCGCGACGTCCGCCTCGCCGTCCCATCCCGACGCCGGGTCGATCACCCGGCCACCCCGCACGATGAGCCTTGCCATCGTCTAGCTCCTCTCCAGTTCACACCGCGCACAACGCAGCGAGGCGCGGCGTTTCCTGGTCAAATCGAGCGCACCTCGCGCTGTGCGCTCAGAATCCTTTCGAGTACGGCCATGCGCACGGCGATGCCGTTTTCCACCTGGTTCAGAATCGCGGAACGCTGCGAATCGGCGACCTCGGAGGATATTTCCCTGCCGCGATTGATCGGGCCCGGATGCATGACGATCGCGTGAGGTTTGGCGAGTTCCAGATGTTCGAGGCGGAGGCCGTAAAACTGGAAGTACTCCCCCGCCGGGAACGCGGGTTCATGCTGCCGCTCGAGCTGGACTCGCAGCATCATGATGACATCTGCATGGCGAATCGCCTCGCGCATGTCGTGGGCAATTTCGACTCCCGGAGCGAGCGCCGTCAACTCCGGCGGCACCAGCGGCGCCGGTCCGCAAAGCACGATGCTCGAGCCGAACTTCGACAGCAGGTAGACATTGGACCGCGCCACCCGGCTGTGGGAAATATCTCCGATGATGGCCACCCGCAGCCCTTCAAGCCGCATGCCGCGGTCGAGGATGGTGCGCGCGTCGAGCAGCGCCTGCGTTGGATGCTCGTGTGTGCCGTCGCCGGCGTTGACGATCGGGGTTTCGGTGAGATGCCGGGCCAGGAAGTGCGGCGCTCCGGAGGCCGCGTGGCGCATCACGATCGCGTCCGGACGCATCGCGTTGAGCGTGTTCAGCGTGTCCACCAGAGACTCGCCCTTGGAGACGCTTGACGTCGAAGCGGAGATGGAAACGGCTTCGGCGCCCAGGCGCCGGGCGGCGATCTCGAAGCTTGTACGCGTCCGGGTGGAGGCCTCGAAAAAGAGGTTCACGACCATCCGGCTTCGCAGAATGTCCTTATGGTTGTCGCGCGCCTGAAAGGCACGGGAGCGATCGAGAATAGCTTCGATCTCGCTCCGGTCCAGCGATTCGATGCCGAGGAGACCTTTCATCGTCGAGCCCCGCTAGTCGACCTGCTCCGCCAGCATCACCCGCTCGGTGTGATCGATCTCCTGGAATTTCACTTCGATGATTTCACGGTCGCTGGTCTGCACCATGCGCCCGACATAGCGGGCCTCGATCGGCAGTTCGCGATGTCCGCGGTCGATGAGAACCAGGAGCTGCACACGCGCGGGACGCCCGAGTTCGAAAAGCGCATCGAGCGCCGCGCGCACCGTCCGCCCGGTGTAGAGGACGTCGTCCATCAGCACGACGTCCTTGCCGGTGATCGGAAAATTGATCTCGGTTGCGTTGTGGACCGGTTTTTCGGATACGGTCGACAGGTCGTCGCGGTACAGATTGATGTCAAGGATGCCGACGGGAATGTCAAGCTTCTCGAGATCCCGGATTTTCGCGGCCAGACGCATCGCCAGGGGCACGCCGCGCCGCCGGATTCCCACGAATGCCAGCCTGTTCAGGTCCTGCGTTTTTTCCAGAATCTCGTGCGCCAGCCGGACCAGCGTCCGATCGATCTCGGAGGCGCTCATCAATTGAGCTTTTTCGCGCGTTTGCGGCATGTCGGTGCCAAACGCACAAGCGTAACACAGGCGGCCGGCTCTCAATTGCAACGGCGGCGCGCGCTGTGGGCTCAGAGCCGTTTCATGCGCTCGCGAATGCGGCGGGCCAGTTTTTCTATTTCTTCTGTCTTCTTGATTGCCGACAGAGACAGAACGTATTGGTCGTTCTTTTCGAGTTCTGTCCGCAGATCCGCCGCCAGCTTCACGAGGTCTTTGGAGTCGGCCAGCGACTTCTTATATTCGGCCTTCAGAATCTCGTCGCGCTGCAGCTTTCCGTTGGGCAGGCGATAGGGCTCGTCGCGGCGGATCGGGGGTTCCACGCCCGGCGGAAACTGCGGCAGGATCTGCGCGGCCGCAACAGCGGGGGCGGCGGCAAGCAACATTGCGCGGCGCCGGGTCATCTACCCGCATTTTAGCAACGCGTTTCCCATGCCGTGCCGTGCCGTGATAAAACACGGTCTGGCATACCCATGCAGCGGCGAAACTTTCTCAAGATCAGCCTGGGCGCGTTCAGTGCCGCGGCATTTGGCGCACCGCAAGAGCGATGGAACGTCCTGTTCTTCCTGACGGACGATCTTGGCTGGCACGATACGGCCCCGTTTGGGAACTCGTTCATCGACACACCGAACGTCACGCGACTGGCTGCAGAGGGCGCGCGCTTCCCGAATGCTTACGCCGCCTGCCCCGTCTGCTCTCCTTCGCGGGCGGCGATCCTGACGGGCAAATATCCAGCGCGGCTGCATTTGACGGACTGGATCCCAGGGCGGCGTCCCGGGCCGAACTGGAAACTGCGCACTCCTGCGTTCGAGCAGGCTCTGCCGCTCGAAGAAACGACGCTCGCCGAAGCGCTCAAGCCTTCCGGCTACCGGAGCGGGGCGATCGGGAAGTGGCATCTCGGCGGGGAAGGACATCTGCCCACCGATCAGGGTTTCGACGTCAACATAGGTGGGACGAAGGCCGGCCAGCCGCCGCGCTATTTCGGCCCCATCGACTTGCCCGGGCTTCGCCTGGAACCGGGCGAGTTTCTCACCCCGCGCCTCACCGAGGAAGGCACGCGTTTCATCCGCGACAGCGGCTCCCATCCCTACTTTCTCTACGAGGCGCAGTTCACCGTGCATATGCCGCTCCAGGCCCCAGCGGACCTGGTGGCGAAGTACAAAGCGCGCGACACCTGGGACGTCGACCCCACATACTGCGCGATGGTTGAAACGGCGGATGCCTCCGTCGGGGGACTGCTGCGAACACTCGAGCAGAACGGAGAGGCCGGGCGAACGATTGTCATCTTCACCTCCGATAACGGCGGCGTTCGGTACCAGGGACGGCGGCCCGTGCCGGTGACCAACAACTACCCGCTTCGCGCCGGTAAGGGGCATCTCTATGAGGGGGGATTCGAGTGCCTCTGATTGTCCGCTGGCCGGGCCTCACAAAGCCGGGCAGCGTGCTCGAAGAGCCTGTGATCGGCGTCGATTACTTCCCGACGTTGTGTGCTGCGCTCGGCGCGCACACGGGCGCCGTCGATGGCGTAGACATTCGTCCGGCGCTACGCGGGTCGCGGCTTCCGGAACGCCCGCTTTTCTGGCACTATCCGCATTACAGCGACCAGGGCGGGGTACCGGGCGGGGCGGTGCGTCTCGGCGCCTGGAAACTGATCGAGTTCTACGAAGATGGCCGGCTCGAACTGTTCAACCTTGAAGAGGACATCGGAGAACGGCGGAACCTCGTGAACCGCGAACCCGCGCGCGCCAAGCGCCTCCACTCCTTGCTCGCGGACTGGCGGCGAAGCGTTAACGCTTCGATGCCGGAACGAAACCCGATGTACGAGCCGGCAAAGGGAGACGAAGGCTTGACCGGGTACGAGTCCCCGACGGAGCCGGTATGAGCCGGGTGTTGCCCCGGAGACGCAGTACGGCTGCCAACACCAAGCCGCTACAATGGAATCTGCCTGCGCATGCATCGGAAATCTCTGCTCTCCTTGGCTGCCGCCATCCTGCTCTCCGCCTGCAGGCACTCTACGCCCCAAGGTGTCGCGGCCACGGTCAACGGCCAGCCGATCACCTACGCCGATCTCGGTAAGCAGTTTCAAGCGCAATTCCCCAATAACGACAACGCGAGCCAGGACCAGATCAACGTACAGAAGCTGGAAGTCCTCCGCAACATGATTGACAACGAAATCATGTTGCAGCGCGCCGAGAAACTCGGCCTGATGGCCACCGACGGCGACGTCG
>DAIDIH010000313.1 GCA_027459465.1 Bryobacterales bacterium
CAAGAAGCGATCGACCAGCTGAAAAATGGCGCCATCGCAAAGGAACTAGGGATCGAGCCGGAAAAGTGAGGCTGTGCATCGCCGCGTCTATGCGAAGGCTTATGGCGATTGGCTGGGAATCAGTTTTGCAACTGTGGGCGCAGAAATGCACATGGCGTAGACCTCTCCCTGTGCAGCGTGTGGACATTACGGGCGCTGAACCGCTCCGAAGTCCTGTTCTCCCACTCATTTTCCCGCTTTTACTTTTTCTCCATGTCCAATTTTAGAAAACAGGACATGCCCCACACCCCACCTTCCAGTGGCGCGGACCACATTATCCATATTTCCACCGCCATCTGTTACTACTACTGTCTTTGAATTCCAACATCACCTTCACCGCCGGCGAAGTCAAAAACCCCCGCCGCAATGTGCCGCTCTCGCTCGTGCTCGGCGTCGCCATCGTCACGTCGCTCTACCTCACTTTGAACATCGTCTACCTGCGCGCGCTGCCGCTCGAAGCCATCCAGAGCGCGCCGGAGGACCGTGTCGCTACCGCCGCCGCCTCGGTTTTGCTCGGCTCCATCGCCGTGAAACTCGTCGCCCTCACCATCGTTCTCTCCACCTGCGGCTGCGTCAACGGACTCGTCCTCATGGGCGCGCGTGTCTACTACGCCATGGCCCTCGACGGCCTCTTCTTCGAGCGCGCCGGAAAGCTCGACCCCGTCCGCCACACCCCCACCGCCTCGCTCCTCATGCAATGCGCCTGGGCCTGCCTGCTCACGCTCTCCGGCCGCTACAGCGACCTGCTCGACTACGTCATCTTCGCGGTGATGCTTTTCTACATCCTCACCATCGCCGGCCTGTTCCGTCTCCGCCGCACCCAGCCCAATCTCGAACGCCCCTACCGCACCTTCGGCTATCCCGTCCTCCCGGCCCTCTACATCGCCGCCGGCACGCTCGTCGAAATTCTGCTTCTGATCTACAAGCCCAACTTCACCTGGCCCGGCCTCATCATCGTCCTGCTCGGCATCCCCGTCTACTTCCTTCGTACCCGCCGCGCTACTTCCTCGCCTCGTAACTGACGGTCGTCTGCCGCTCCCCGATCGCTAACGTCACCGACCGCCCTTTCCCATCGCCCGCCGTCAAAATCCGCCCAATCCCGTCATTCACCTGCCCCGCCACATCGCCGGTCACCTTCAATCCCGCCGAAGGCAGCGCGGAACGGTAGAACGCCACCACCTTCTCCACGCCCGCCGCGGTAGCGAAATGAAAGCTGCCTTCTTCTCTCTCCGGAAACTGGTTCGCCACATCCACCGCCGCTGTCCCGCCCGGGTACATCGGAACCCACTCCGGTACTCCCGGAGGATGCGTGTCGTGATGCTTTTCCGGATACAACTCCGGACCCGCCGTCTTGGTGAGCCGCGTCATTACGACAGCCACCACCGCCGCACAAACCGCGACGGCCAGCCAGAGCGTCCAGCGCCTACCGCCGCTCCTCACCGCGATCCGCCTCGCTGCAACCGATGACGCGCCCCACCGCCGTGCGTCCCCAGGTCCACAACCACCGCGATAACCAAAATCACCAGATACACCCCTGCGATCGGATGCCCGCTGCTCGCCATCCACGTGTAGGCGAGCGTCGTCCACGGCAGGAAAACAAACCCAAGAAGCGGCAGGATCATCCCGTGATGAAACGCCCGCGAGATCGCATTCGTGAACAGAAACAACAAAACGAGGCCTAACCGCGGACCGATCAGCAGCACAGCCAGAACAAGGCAGCACATAGCGCCCATCATAGCCGCTGTCAGTCCGCGCGCGCCCGGCGATCAGCTACACTAGGAATTTATGGCAGAAAACACCACTACGCCGAAGGCCGGACTCTGGGACGCCGAGAGCGTCGGCAGCGGTACCTTCCTCATTCGCAAGCCCAAGCGGAAGTCCGCCAAGCTGCGCCAGAGTCGCCTCAAGGGCACGGTCCGCGGCGCCCGCAAGTAACTCCCATCCTTCTCGCGAGGATGGCATGTCTCCCCTCGGTTTGCTGGTGCTTCTCGCCGTCGCACCACCCGGTGTCCAGGGTTCCGCGCCTTCTCCTCAACAGATTCCTTTCAACTGCCGTCCGGAAGACATCAGCGCCGCCGGACTGGATTGCCCCACCCAATCTCCGTGTCCGGTTTATCTCGAACTGAACGGCATTGATAGCTCAGCCTCGAGCATCGTCGCCGCCGGCGACTTCCACACCGAAAGCGCCACGCTCGCCTCGGTCCTTCTGTCGAGCACCGATAGCGGAAAAACCTGGACCGAACCTTTCGAGCGAATGCCCCTCACTACGCTCGATCACGTCCAGTTCGCCGACACCGAACACGGATGGGTCTCCGGTTGGACCGGCAATGCCCTGCCCCAGCACCCCTTCCTGCTCGCCACCACCGATGGCGGAAAATCCTGGCGCAAGCTCCCCATCGGTGACGACATCGACACCGGTTCCGTCGCCCATTTCCGCTTCGACTCCCCGAATGTCGGCTCTCTGATCGTCGACACCGGCGGCGGCGCGCACCACCAACTCTTTCAAACCATCGACGGCGGCGAAAGCTGGGAACTCCAGCGCGAAGCGGACCGGCCCATCCCCATGCCGCGCACTTCCTCGCCGCCGCCCGAGCCGGTCTGGCGCCTCCACGCCGATGCCGCCGCCAAGGCTTACGTCATCGAACATCACGCAACCCAAGGCTGGGTACCGGTCGCCCGCATTCTCCTCGCCGCCGGAACCTGCTCTGAGTAAAACCGGTCAACGAAGCGGCCGCCGGCCGGCTCGGCGCACTGGCTCCACGCGCACCGGAATGTCGAGCGGCTTGGCCCCGCGAAAGACAAACCACGCCACCCCATCTTGAACGAGTGAGAGCCTCAGCACGAACGCCCCGGCGTCGCCGGGCGCCACAATCCGGGCCTCGACCCCTTCCGCCTGGCCAGGGTTCAACGGGATCGGAAGCGAAGTTCGAAGACCCTCCAGGCCGGCATCCTTCCCCGCCTTCAACCATCTGTAGCTCAGGGCGACCGGATATTTCCCTCTGCTGACCCAACGCTCGCTGCTCACGTCGGTGATTGTCACCGGCAAGGACGTCGTGCCGCCGGCCGCTACTCGCAGCGGCTTGATGGATCCGGCAATCTGTTCGCGGAAGTCGTGGACGGGTTCATTCTCGCCGGCGCCGCCGGCCAGTGATGCCATCGATGGCATCCCGGCGACGCGGGCATAACTCAGAATCCGGATCCCTTCAAAGCGCAGCTCTTCCGCCGGTTCACCAAGGACGCGCACGGCGTCCTCCCGGGAGAGTTTAAAGGCTCGACCGTCAAGAATCACAAAATCAATCGGAGGAGCTTTCCGCCTGTCGCCCACCTGTTCCGTGTACCAGTATTGATTGCTGACCCAGAGCCTCGGGTGGAGAGAATTATCGACGGGGTAGACACGCAGTTTCTGCGTCGACAGCAACGTCGTGATACGAGCCTGCCAGTAGCCTCCGATGCCGTACCGCCAGCCGCGCAACGCTGCCTGACTGTCAAGGTACTTCACCAGCGGCGGACGGTAATTCACAATCGGAACCGTCGGACGCGGCGTTTGTACAAGAAAAACAGCGGGCAGAACAAATGTGGGCAGGCTCAACCAAAGCGCCAGGCGTCTCGGGAAGCCCGGGGAAGCACTGTACATGACCGCCAGCGACAAAACCACCGGCAGCCCGATCAGCGGGAGGTAGAAGACGGACTGCAGGTAGTGCGTGCTCCATTCATAGTTCTTGAAGACCGTGAGGGTGTTGCTGCCGCCCACGATAATCGCACCTGTGCTCGCGATCGCCGAAAGCAGCGAGAAGCCGCAAAACAAGCTCAGCATTCGCATCTCCATACTGAGCTTCGGACCCCGGTCGAGCACCACCCGGCGCACCGCGATGGCGATGGGAATCAGGCAAGCCACGCTCCACGCCACCGCAAGTACGTGTAGCCCCTCGAACGAGACAATCTTGTCCTCGACTCCGCGCGCGAATACATCGAGAGCCGTCCTCATCGAAGCAAGCGAAATCGTCGACTGAGCCGACACCGGTGTCGTATGGAACAGCGCGCGATTCAATACCGCGCCGGAAACGGCGGCCGGCCAGCCGGCAAGGATCGTCCATCGCGTGTCACGAAGCGGAATCACCCCAACGATTCCCAATAAACCGGCCATCACGGTGAACGGCATCAGCATTTGAACGAAGAACAACACGTTGCTCATCGCTCCAAGCAGGCAGAGGATGGCGTAGACGGCCATGATTGCCGCCGGGGCCGTTCGCGCCTCGATCGAATGCCGGACACAAATCATGGCCAACCCAAGCGCCGCCAGGGACACGATTAGACTGCCAACATGGCTTTGGGGCTGGAAGAATCGGTAAAGGTCCGGATAATACAGACCCAGATGGGTCGCCTCGAACAGCGTGATGACGACCGCCACGCCGAGAAGCATCACGTTTTGAAGCGCCTTATCGCCGGCTCGGATCGTCGATCGAACGAGGGCCATGACACCGATCAGCAACACCAACTGCAGGAAACCGCTCAGCAGCGTCGCCTCGATCGGATTCCGCGTGACAACCCAAAACACCCCCGTGAGAAATACATCGGGGAACCAGCACGGGGCGATCGAGAACCACCAGCCAGACAACGGGAAACCGTCCCGGACAATGTCCGACGTGACGTTCACCGGATACAGGGTGTCGCTCGAAATCCAATCTTCCAGGGAATGCGGCGCGGCAGTTCCAAGCCGGAAGTAGAGGTAAACAAGGGACAACCCAAATCCAATCGCAGCCAAAACGTCCGGGCGCACCACGATCCGCTTCAACACATTCCTCCGGATCTCCCGCCACGTCCGCTTCAACGCCGCTTTCGGGCGCCACGTACCCCAGCCGCGGCCGCTTCTGCAACGCCGCTTTCGGGCGCCAGCCTCATCGTCAACCTCACCAGTTCCCCGGTGAGACTCTTACTGAGCCACACCAATACCACGAGTAAAACACCATACGTGAGGCACTCGCCTTGCACAAACGGGTCGATTCTCAGGAACGACGTCGGATACCAGCCGAAGGGAAACCAGCGTTGGAAGCTGAGCATGGCTAGCCACGGTGGCGTGCGCACCGCGATTCCTTCTGCCAGAATCGCCAGACTGATGGCCCACAGCCCAAGCACCGTCTTCCACCTCGCGAAATTCAGGCTGTCGCCCTGCCTCGCCCAGTGAAGGATCGTAACGAGGACCAGCGGAGAAGCCGCGCAGAGAGAGCGCCCCGGCGCACACGCGCCGGAACCTGCGTTTAACAGCGCGAACGGCAACGTATACAGACCAACGGCCAGCGCCGCAAGGGCAGGCGCGAACGCCCTTTTGCATTCGTAGGCTCTCTTTATCAGAAACGGCGCCGCCCAGAATCCCAGAATCAGCATCGGCTGCTCCGGCGCGATACCTTGCGTGCGATCGAAGAACAGCCTCCAGAATCTCTCCCCTACTCCCGAAACCGTGATCAGGTAAGCGCCCGGCGAAATCGCGCGCA
>DAIDIH010000314.1 GCA_027459465.1 Bryobacterales bacterium
CGGATCGTATATGAATACGTTCCGCCCCAGCTCCACCCGCTTGCGCCCCTGCGCCATCACCGTCACCGCCGGCTCGTACGTCGCCGGACACGGAGCCGTCGGCCCGGTCTTCTTATGCAGCGTCAGCCCCGGAATCTCCGTTATCCGCTTCTCTTCCGCGCCAACGAAAAAGGCAATCTTCCGCGCCAGCTCCGCCCGCAGGTTTTCCGTCTTAGGCCCATTTTTCTCCATCGCCGCTTCACGCACCTCTCCCCCAGAATACTCGCCCATCCTGCTCCTGAATCAACCCTCCGGCAGAATCAGGCAAGAAATCGGAAGAATCGGGATACCACCTCACGATCCTCCCGCCCTACCCTGGAAGAGAACCGCACAACAAGCGAGGACACACAATGCAGAAACGCAAACTCGGAAACAGCACCCTCGAAGTCTCCGCCCTCGGCCTCGGCTGCATGGGCATGAGCTTCTCCTACGGCCTGCCGCCCGACAAACAGGCCATGATCTCCGTCATCCGCGCCGCCGTCGAAAAGGGCGTCACCTTCTTCGACACCGCCGAAGTCTACGGCCCCTACACCAACGAAGAACTCGTAGGCGAGGCTCTCGCACCCCTCCGCAGCCAGGTCGTCATCGCCACCAAGTTCGGCTTCAATCTTCACCCCGACGGAAAGCCCGGTTGGACCGGCCTCAACAGCCGCCCCGAACACATCAAGCAAGCCGTCGAAGGCTCCCTCAAGCGCCTCCAGACCGATGTCATCGACCTCTACTATCAGCACCGCGTCGATCCCGAAGTCCCCATCGAAGACGTCGCCGGCGCCGTCAAGGACCTCATCGGCGAAGGCAAGGTCAAACACTTCGGCCTCTCCGAAGCCGGCGCCCAAACCATCCGCCGCGCCCACGCCGTCCAGCCCGTCGCCGCCCTCCAAAGCGAATACTCGCTCTGGTGGCGCCGCCCCGAAGCCGAAATCATCCCCACCCTCGAAGAACTGGGCATCGGCCTCGTCCCCTACAGCCCCCTCGGCAAAGGCTTCCTCACCGGCAAGATCGACGAGAACACAAAACTCGACGCCACCGACTTCCGCAACACTCTCCCCCGCTTCACGCCCGAAGCCCGTAAAGCCAACCTCGCCCTCGTCGATTTACTCGGCCGGATCGCCCAGCGCAAAAACGCGACTCCTGCCCAAATCGCTCTCGCCTGGCTCCTCGCCCAAAAGCCCTGGCTCGCCCCCATCCCCGGCACCACCAAACTCGCGCGCCTCGAAGAGAACTTGTCCGCAGCCGCCGTCGAACTCACCGCCGAAGACCTCCGCGAAATCGAATCCGCCGCCTCTCAAATCCCCATCGAAGGCGACCGCTACCCCGAGCACATCGAAAAAATGACCGGTCGCTAACCCCGGCATCGAGTCACAATAAGCACTGGCTAAGGAGATCGAAAATGGAAATCAAGAAAAACGGCGCCCAGCCTTCCACCAAAGGCTCGCCCGACTACTTCACCGGCACGGTCCGCATCGATCCTCTCGTCAGTGCCCCCGATCCGGCCCGCGTTTCCGCCGCCTGCGTCACCTTTGAACCCGGCGCGCGCACCGCCTGGCACACCCACCCCCTCGGCCAGAACCTCGTCGTCACCTTCGGCTGCGGCCGCGTTCAGCGCTGGGGCGGACCCATCGAAGAAATCCGCCCCGGCGACGTCGTCTGGATCGCCCCCGGCGAAAAACACTGGCACGGAGCTTCCCCAACCACCGCCATGACCCACATCGCTATCCAGGAACGCCTCGACGGAAAGGCCGCAGACTGGCTCGAACACGTCACCGGCGAACAATACCTCGGAGCATAACTTCACTTCATGTACCAGGCCAAAGCCTACTCCGCCTCGAGCGCCACTTCATCGCTCGCCTCTTCCACCATCGCGCGCCGCGACCCCACCGCCCGCGACGTGCAAATCGAAGTCCTCTACTGCGGCATCTGCCACACCGACCTCCACGTCGTCCGCGACGAATGGAAGGAATTTGTTCCCACCGTCTACCCCTGCGTCCCCGGCCACGAAATCCTCGGCCGCGTCACCAGCGTCGGCGCCGAAGTCACCCGCTTCAAGCCCGGCGACCTCGCCGCCGTCGGCTGCCTCGTCGATTCCGACCGCACCTGCCCCGACTGCCTCGCCGGCCTCGAACAGTTTTGCGCCAATGGAGTCCTCACTTACAACTCTCCCGACAAGCACTTAGGAGGAGTTACTTACG
This sequence comes from Bryobacterales bacterium, assembly GCA_027459465.1. Taxonomy (GTDB): domain Bacteria; phylum Acidobacteriota; class Terriglobia; order Bryobacterales; family Bryobacteraceae; genus JAJYKC01. The sequence goes on from DAIDIH010000314.1 coordinate 2,229, forward strand.
GAGGTTACTCCGACAGCATCGTCGTCGACGAGCACTTTGCCGTCCACGTCCCATCTAACTTGAACCTCGCCGGCGCCGCCCCGCTGCTCTGTGCCGGAATTACCACTTACTCACCCATGCGTCATTGGGGAGTAACGAAAGGCAAGAAGGTCGGAGTCGTCGGCCTCGGCGGCCTCGGCCACATGGCCGTCAAGTTCGCTCACGCCTTCGGCGCCCACGTCGTCGTCTTCACCACCTCGCCGCACAAAAAGGACGACGCCCTCCGCCTCGGCGCAAACGAAGTCGTCCTCTCCCGCAACGCCGATGAGATGAAAAAGCACGCGGGCAGCTTCGACTTCATCCTCGATGCTGTCGCCGCCAGCCACGACGTCAACGCCTATCTCCAACTCCTCCGCCGCGACGGCGCCATGACCCTGGTCGGCGCACCCGAAAAACCCCTCCCCGTCGCCGCCTTCAACCTCATCCTCGGCCGCCGCAGCCTCTCCGGCTCCCCCATCGGAGGCCTCCCCGAAACCCAGGAAATGCTCGACTTCTGCGGCGAACACAACCTCACCGCCGACGTCGAAATCATCCCCATCCAAAAGGTCAACGAGGCCTACGACCGCCTCCTCAATTCCGACGTCAAATACCGCTTCACCATCGACATGGCCAGCCTCAAATCCGAGTAACTCCTCGGGTCGCGCGTCGCCGCCGCGCGGGAAGGCGTTGCGCCGCCCCCGCGCCTCCCTCATCCAACCCATGACCGCCATCCTCACCCAGTAACACCGGCCGGAAGATCGTATCTTCTGCGATATCAGCGGATCTAAGAAAACCCCTGCTTCACCGTGCGCCAGGACACTAAGATGCGACCTGGCGTTCCTAAGTCCGCCATAAATCCCCGGAATCGAGCTTCCAAACGCCCCGCGAAGTGTTAGTATCTCAAGGACAGCTATACACGAGCAGTCTTAGTGGAGGGACTATGACCTACAAGTGTATTGCCGCGCTCGCGCTCCTTTCGCCCGTCGCTGCATTCGCCGATTTTTCCCCGGCCTCGCCATCTATCTTGACGGTCGGCCAAACCTTGAACCTGGACAACGGAACCATCTCTACCTCCGGAGGCGATATTCAGTTCGCCGGAGGAAAAATCGTGCCGGTGAACAACGCGTCCGGCGTTCCCGTCGCTAACTCCATCACCACTTCGCTCGGGGTCAGCCTCATTGATGAGGCGACTCTCTGCGCCCTAGCCCCACTTTTCAGCGCCACGCCCATCACGCCGTCTCTCGACGCCGTGATCGCCATTCACACAAACGCCGGCCATTACTCCAAATTGTGGCTGACCGCTGTAAGCGCGTCTTCGCTCACCATCCAGTTCACGACCTACTCTTCCGGATGCAGTTCCGGCGGCACGGGTGGCACGGGCGGCACCGGCGGCACCGGCGGCACAGGCGGCACGGGCGGCACGGGCGGCACGCCCGGCGGGCCGGCCATCGCGGCGCAGGGAGTCAAGAATGCGGCAAGTTTCGCCGACCCCCGCCTTCCCGATGGCTCCATCGCCCAAGGCTCCATCTTTGTCGTCTTCGGCTCCGCTATGGGACCGTCTAAGATTCAATACGCCGGCTTTCCGCTGCCCACCACCTTATCCGGAACCTCCATCAGCGTCACTGTTAACGGGACAACCGTGCCTTGCTACATGATCTATACCTTGGCAGGCCAGCTCGCCGCCGTCTTACCTTCCGATACGCCGGCAGGAACCGGAACCGTCACGGTCACCTATAACGGCACGCCCAGCGGAACCGCGCCCATAACCGTCGTCAAAAGCAGCTTCGGGATCTTCACCGTCAATCAGCAGGGCGCCGGCACGGCGGTCATCCTCGATGGCGGCGGTCACCCGAGCTCGTCCAGTTTCGCGTTTCAGCCCGGCGAAGAAGTCGTTGCCTGGGGCACCGGACTCGGACCCATCAGCGGTAGCGACAATACCACCCCGCCCAGCGGGAACCTGCCCGGCGTCACCGTAGTCGTCACCGTCGGCGGCGTCAACGTCACGCCGCTCTACGCCGGAAGAACCGGATACGCCGGCGAGGATCAGATCAACTTCATGATTCCCCAAGGCGTCACCGGCTGCAACGTTCCCGTGGCAATCACCGTCACCAACGGGAGCAGCAGCGTCACCAGTAACTACGTATCAATGGCGATCGATCCCACACTCACCTGCACCAGCCAGGAGCAATTCCCCCCAGGATTCAAGACCGCCTTAGCCTCGGGCTCCGTGCGGGTAGGCAGCGTCGTCCTGAATCGCTCCGTTACCACCAGCCCTGCTGTGTCAGCGTCCGGTTCGAGCTCAACCGTCACCGTCACCGGCGATCAGGGGGAAGCCGGCTTCAATAAGTTGAGCGCCAATGCATATTCTTTTTCCGGCTTTGACTTGCCTTACGGCGCTTGCATTATCGTCAACACCCCACAACTCGGCACGGTCACCTCCAGCCCACTGGACCCCGGATCCGTAATCGACATCAACGGCCCCGGCGGAGCCAAACAGTTGACCGAATCCACGGGCGTCACCGGCGCGTTTTACAACATCCTCGGCGGCGGCGTCCAATCGGGCCAGCCCCTCTATTTCAGCGCGGGGAGTTATAGCATTAACAACGGAAACGGCGGAAAAGACGTGGGAGGGTTCAACGTCAACTTCACCGTGCCGCAAAATCCGTTTACCTGGACGAACTACGCCTCCATCACCGCGGTCCCCCGGTCCCAACCTCTGACCGTGAACTGGACGGGAGGAGACCCGGGTTGGGACGTCTACTTAAACGGATCGAGCACCGTTTCCATCGGCGCCCCGGCAGTTACTTTCGAATGCCGCGCCCATGGCTCGGACCAATCCCTAACCGTGCCCGTCTCGATCTTGCAGGCACTGCCGCCCAGCGGAACACAAAGCGGGTTCCCGCTCGGGCAATTGACCATGCTCGCCGAGCCATCTAAGATATCCACCGCCACCGTCCCCGGCCTGGATCTCTTTATCTACACTTACTCGGTCGAATACCAAAACTCCGTCATGCCGTTTCAGTAACCAACCTGACTCCGCTCGCGCCCGGGGCCGATGCCAAACTCCACCGGGCGCCACCCAGCGTGCGGTCGACGGTATAGCCTGGATAGAGACGTCATCCCATGACGAATCCACACTCCAAGAAATTGCTTTCAGCCCTGGACCCGCTCCTGCCGGAACTGGAGCTGCTCTACAAGGACATCCACGCTCACCCGGAACTGTCGATGCAGGAGGTCCGCACCGCGAGCCTGGCGGCGGACCATCTCCGGGCCGCCGGCTACGAAGTAACCACGGGTGTCGGCAAAACAGGTGTGGTCGGGCTGCTTCGCAACGGCGCCGGCCCGACCCTCATGCTTCGCGCAGACATGGATGCCCTGCCGGTCAAGGAAGCGACCGGACTGCCCTATGCGAGCGATGCCACCGCGACGGATCGCGACGGCAAAACCGCGCCTGTCATGCACGCCTGCGGCCATGATATGCACGTGGCATGGCTGGTCGGCGCGGCAATGCTGTTTGCGCGAACTCGCGACGCCTGGCGCGGCACCCTCATGCCGGTATTCCAGCCGGCCGAAGAAACCGGCGAGGGCGCGCGGGCGATGATCGGCGACGGAATGTTCAGCCGGTTTCCCAAGCCGGATGCCATCCTCGCACAGCATGTAATGGTGGGCCCTGCCGGCTTGCTCAGCTCGCGTGCCGGAGTCATAACTTCCGCCGGAGATAGCCTTCTGATTCGGATGTTCGGGCGCGGAGCACACGGCTCGATGCCGCAGGCCGCCATCGACCCCGTGGTCATGGCCGCGGCGACAGTTCTCCGTCTCCAGACGATCGTGTCGCGCGAAATAGCGGCCACGGATGCGGCCGTCGTCACCGTCGGCTCACTCCAGGCCGGTACGAAAGAAAACGTCATACCCGACGAGGCGATCATTAAGCTCAACGTCCGCACGTTCGACGAAACCATCCGCGCGCGCGTGATGGCCGCGATCGAACGCATCGTCAATGCCGAGGCGGAGGCTTCCGGCGCGCCCAGAAAGCCGGAGATATCCGTGCTCGACCATTACGCTCTGGTCCGGAATGATCCCCACGCGGCGAAGCGCGTCGCCGAAGCCTTTCGCCGGCACTTCCCTGCCGAACTTGTCCAGGAAACTCAGCCCACAACGGCGAGCGAGGACTTTGGCTGCTTCGGATCCGAATGGCATGCGCCCTCGGTGTTCTGGTTCGTCGGCGGCACCGATCCGGATGTCTTTTCCAAGGCGAAAGCGGCCGGCAAGACCGGTGAAATCCCCACCAATCACAACCCTGGCTTCGCACCCGTCATCCACCCCACCTTGAAAGCGGGCGTGGAGGCCATGGTTGTCGCCGCGCAGGACTGGCTATCCGCATGATGCAGACCGCCCCCATCAATCCCCACCTGGCGGATACGCTGCTCACCGTGTTCGACCTCGCGGGCACCTTTGTCTTTGCCCTCAGCGGCGCCACCAAAGCCGTCGAGCACAAACTGGATCTCTTTGGCATTCTTGTGCTGTGCTTCGCGGCCGGAAACTCCGGCGGCATCGCCCGGGATATCATGATCGGCGCCCTTCCGCCGGCGGCAATCGCGCATTGGGGGTACATCGCCGTCTCCGTCCTGGCCGGCCTCATTACCTTCTTCTGGTATTCGGTAATCAACAGGCTGAGCAGCCCAGTCTTGCTTTTCGACGCCGCCGGTCTCGCCCTTTTCGTCGCCGCGGGCACGGGTAAAGCGCTGGCCTTCCACGTCGGCCCTGTCGCGGCCATCCTGTTCGGCACACTGACGGGAATCGGCGGCGGCATGGTCCGCGACCTTCTGGTCCAGGAGATTCCTGCGGTTCTGCGAACCGACATCTACGCTCTCGCCGCCCTGATCGGTGCGGCCGCTATCTTGGCCGGACGCGCCCTCCAACTTCCGCCGTTCGCCGCCTCATCGCTCGGCGCCGCCCTCTGCTTCGGAATTCGCCTGGGAGCGATGCATTATCGCTGGCGCCTCCCGTCCGCAGGCACGTGAAGCAAACCTTTCGCCGCTTTCTTCCCCGCCTCAAACCGAACCCCGGCAGCCGCAACCCGTACTCGAACAACGCCACCCGCGCAATCAGAATCAGCCGCAACGGAAGCTGCCACTCGAGCATCCGCGTCCGCGGCGCGCCAAACTCCAGCATCACCCCCGCGCCGAGTTGCCGCACCCACCCGAAGCTCCCGTTGATTCGCCGCCGCGGCACATAGCTCCGCTCAATCCCCGCCCGCACATCCCGCCCTGACGGCGCCCGCTCGAACTGCGCCGTCAACCGCAGCGACCCAAGGAACGTCCGCTGCATCTCCTCCTCCGCCGGCGCCCCACCAAGCCGATCGAACACCGCGCATATCACCGACAGCCCGGACAACACGCCAGCCACGTCGCAAACGTGAACGCCGCCGCCCGCTTCTGCCGGAACGTTGTCCATCGGCCCCACCTGAATCTGCGTCACCTGCGTTGCGCCGAGAGCCGTGGCGAGGTCCCCATGCGCGAGGTGGAACGACTGCTCCGTCTGCGGGTAAGACCGCGCGCCGAAGTAAATCTCCTCGCGGTCCGTGCCCGACATCGCCGCCGCCGGCGCCGGATACAGCGCGCTCCGCGCCACGGCCGGTCTGCGGTCCATTCTTGCCGTGCACCGCTTCTGAGCGCAACATCGCACTCGGGAAGTACACTGACAAATGCGCAACCTGTGAACACGGAAACTTCGGCGGGCGCCGCCAACGATCATCGCGCCGCGGTGCTGGCCGGGTTTCTCGGCTGGATGCTCGACGCCTTCGACTTCTTCCTCGTCGTCACCTGCCTCACCGCCATCGGCCGCGAGTTCCATCAGTCGGAC
>DAIDIH010000315.1 GCA_027459465.1 Bryobacterales bacterium
TCCCTATCTGTGGTGGGCGCAGGAGATTTGAGAGGACTTGGCCTTAGTACGAGAGGACCGGGCTGAACCAACCTCTTGTGATCCAGTTGTCACTCCAGTGGCATAGCTGGGTAGCGAAGTTGGGTCGGGATAAACGCTGAAAGCATATAAGCGTGAAACCCTCCTCGAGATGAGATCTCCCAAGCATTAGCTAAGAAGGGCCGTGGAAGACGACCACGTTGATAGGACAGATGTGGAAGCACAGCAATGTGTGGAGCTTACTGTTACTAATAGCCCGTTCGGCTTGACCATAAAATTTACTGTAAGCACATCGGCCTCTAATTCAGGCCTTTCCGTTGCCCGTCAATATACAATTTCATCCGACTTTTGGGTGATCATAGCGTGGGGGGCCCACCCGTTCCCATCCCGAACACGGAAGTTAAGCCCCACAGCCCCGATGGTACTGCGCGCGCGAGTGTGTGGGAGAGTAGGACGTCGCCCGAATAATAAACCAAAGCCCCGGCGCCGCTTCAACGGCCATCCGGGGCTTTCGTTTTTTACCCACATCTACTCCCGCCGCAGCGCCTCCAAAGGATCCACCCGCGCCGCACGCAGCGCCGGCACGCAACTGGCAAACAACGCCACCACCGCCAACCCGCACGCCACCCCCGCAAACGTCCACGGATCTCCCGCCTTCACCCCGTACAACAAAGTCGCGAGCAGCCGCGTCAACCCGAACGCAACCGCCACTCCCAGCCCCACCCCGATCAGCGCCGGCGTCATCCCCTGCCGGACGATCAGCCGCAGTACATCCCCCTTGCCCGCGCCCAGCGCCATCCGGATCCCGATCTCCTGCGTCTGCTGCTCCACCGCGTACGACATCAACCCGTAAATCCCGATCGCCGCCAGCACCAGCGCGATCCCGGCAAACAGGCTCAGCAGCACCATGTTGAAATGCTGCCGCGAAACATTGGAGTCGAGCACCTGCTCCATCGTCCGCACCTTCGACACCGTCACCTCGCTGTCGGACGCCTGGAACTCCGCCTGAATCGCAGTCCGCAGCGAGTTCGGATCCACCGCCGTCCGGACGCACCACGACAACGGCAGGACGTTGTTGGCAAGCTGCGTCAGCCCTTCCGGCACCTGGCTCTGCGGAATGTGCATCACCCCGACATTCGTGTCCGCCACTCCCGACTCCCGCACGTTACCTACAATGCCGACGATCTGCCGCGGCGCGTCGTCAAACTGCGGCCCAAGTCCCTTCCCGATCGTGATCACCTGCCCGATCGCGTCTTCCTTTGGCCAGTACTTCCTCGCCATCACCTCGTTGATCACCACCACCTGCCCTGCGCTCTTCGCGTCCCGGTCGTCGAATACCCGGCCGCGCAGCAGCGGAATCCGGAACACGCTGAAATAATGCGGCGAGACGAATCGCCACTGCTCGTCGCCGTTGTACTTCTGCCCCCCCTTCGGCGGCTTGCCCGAGATGTTGAACGGAATGTCGATCTCGCTGTCGGTCGGCAGCACCACGGCCAGCGCCGCCGCCTGCACGCCCGGTAAGCCTTCCACCCGGCGAAGCACCCGCGTCGCAAAAGTCGTCACTTTCTCCGTTGACGAGTAGTTGCCTCCGGCCAGCGACGTCTGCATCGTCAGCACATTGTGAGGATCGATTCCTGTGTTCGCCGTGCTCAGCCCGACGAACGTGCGGATCAACAGCGTCGCCGAAACCAGCAGCACCACGGCGAGCGCCATCTCGCTCGCCACCAGCGTCTTCCGGATCCGGTTGTGCCTACGCCCCGTCGCCGACCGGCCGCTCGCTTCCTTTAACGTGCCGGCCACGTCCGGATTCGAAATCTCCAGGGCGGGGAACAGGCCGAACAGAATGCCGGTCAGAAACGAGATCCCGATCGTGAACGCCGCCATCCGCCAGTCCAGCACCGAGAACACGGTCTGCACCTGGCCGGGATCGGTAAGCCGGGGAATGTTGCCCGGAACCATAGCGAGCAGCGCGCGCACGCCCCATGCCCCCAGCAGGAACCCGATCACCCCGCCCAACCCCGCCAGCATCACGCTCTCGGTCAGCAGTTGCCGCACGATGCGCCAGCGTCCTGCCCCCAGCGCCGAGCGGATCGCCAGTTCCTTCTGCCGCGCCGCCGCCCGCGCCAGCAGCAGGTTCGCCACGTTAGCGCACGCAATCAGCAAAACGAAGCCAACCGCGCCGAGCAGGATGTACAGCGCCGTCTTCACGTCGGCCACCATCGCCTCCCGCATCGGGATCACCGCCACGCTCTCGCTCTTGTCCATCCACGTCGGATACATCCGCCGGAACTGCTCGCCGCGCAGTTTCATCTCCGCCTGCGCCTGCTCGACCGTCACCCCCGGCTTCAGCCTTCCCGCCGCCGACAGATAGTGCCCCTGGTTCGTGCTGTTGGGGTCAGCCTGCATCGGAATCCACACCTCGGCCGGCGGATCCGGATGAAACTTCGCCGGCATCACGCCCACAATCGCGTACTTCTCGCCGTTCAGCGAAATCGTCCGGTTCAGGATCCCCGCATCACCGTCGAAATGCGACCGCCACAGCCTGTCGCTGATCACCGCCGCCTTCGGCCCGTTCGGCAGATCCTCCTCTTTTGTGAAACCCCGCCCGATCGCCGGTTCCACGCCAAAAACCTGGAAATAGCCCGCCGACGCGTGAATCCCTTTCACCTGCTCCGGCCGGTCGCCTCCGGTCAGGTTCATCCCCGGACCGCCGAAGTCGTACAACGCCATCGCGCTGAAAGCGTCGTTCTGCCGCCACACCATGAACTTCGGGATGGACACCGAGTAGCCGGTGCCCTGCGGATACTTCCGTGCAATCCGCATAAGGCGCTCCGGTTGCGGATACGGCAGCGGCTCCAGCAGCACCTTGTCGATCACGCTGAAGATGCCTGTGTTGGCGCCGATGCCCAGCGCTAGCGCCGCCACGGCTACGGCCGTAAACGCCGGACTCTTCCGCATCATCCGCAGCGACTGCCGCACATCCGCCCAAAGCGTGTCCATACAATCCGGATACGCTCGATCCCCGGTCCGAGTTCCCCTGCCTCGGATGATATGCTCGCTCTCGATGGGAGGTTCGATGAAGCCAAGCAGGCGAGGATTTCTCGCCGGATCATTTGCAGCCGGATGTCTGGGCCCGCCCGCCCCGGCCGCCACAAACCCCGCCGGGAAACCCGACTGGCTGATCGATCCCACGCCCTACGCAGCCCACGTTCTCCGCAGCGCGAACTCGAAAGAAATCACGCTTTCAAACGGCCTCATAAGGCGCGTCTTCCGCCTCGCGCCCAATGCCGCCACCGTGGCGCTCGACAATCTCATGACCGGCGCGTCTCTGGTGCGTGGCGTAAAACCCGAAGCCTCGCTCACCCTCGATGGCGAACGCATCGACGTCGGCGGCCTCACCGGCCAGCCCAACTACGCTTACCTTTTACCCGAGTGGCTCGACGCCATGAAAGGCGACGAAAAAAACCTCCGCTTCACCAGCGACGAAACCCGTCCCGTCCTTCCGCGCCTGGCCTGGAAGCAGGTCCGCTACGCCGCCGAAACCAAGTGGCCGCCGCCGGGCGCCGGGCTCGTCTTCCACTATGAGGCCCCGCCCGGCCCCCACGCCGGCGTGCACGTCGACATTCACTACGAGATGTACGACGGCATTCCGCTCCTTGCCAAGTGGCTGACCGTCTCAAACCAAACCGCCCACGCCATCCGGCTCAACCGCTTCACCAGCGAAATTCTGGCCGTCGTCGAGCAGGTGTCGAGCGTCGACGTCGCGCCGCCGCCGCCGGATTCTCTCCATGTCGAAAGCGACTACGCTTTCGGAGGCGGCGACCCGCGCGGCTCCAACCACACCACTGTCTGGATGCCGGACCCGCAGTACACCACGCAGGTCAACTACAACCTCCGCTCGCCGCTGCTGCTTGAAAGCCGGCCCCCGCTCGGGCCCGATGTGATGATCGAGCCCGGCGCGGAATTCGAAACCTTCCGCACCTTCGAGTTGATCTACGACAGCACGGAACGCGAACGCAACGCCATGGCGCGCCGCCGCATGTACCGCACCATCGCTCCCTGGTCCACCGAAAACCCCATCCTCATGCACGCCCGCAAGGCCGATCCCGCCAGCGTCAAACTCGCCATCGACCAGTGCGCCGAGGCCGGTTTCGAAATGGTGATTCTCAGCTTCGGCAGCGGCTTCGACGCCGAAAATCAAGACCCCAACTACCTCGCTCAACTCCGCGGCCTCGCCGAATACGCGCGAAGCAAGGGAATCGAACTCGGCGGCTACTCGCTGCTCGCCAGCCGCAGAATCGACGATGCCGACGACGTCATCAATCCGAAAACCGGACGCCCCGGCGGCGCTATCTTCGGAAACTCACCCTGCCTCGGCAGCCGCTGGGCCGCCCAATATTTCGAAAAGTTGCGCTCCCTGTTTGAAACCACCGGCTTCAGCGTCCTCGAACACGACGGCTCCTACCCCGGCGACGTCTGCGCCTCAACCACTCATCCGGGCCACGAGGGCCTCGACGATTCCCAGTGGCGCCAGTTCGAAATCATTCGCGCCTTCTATCATTGGGCCCGCGCCAACGGCATCTACTTAAATGTCCCGGACTGGTATTTTCTCAACGGCTCGAATAAAACCGGCATGGGTTACCGCGAAACCAACTGGAGCCTGCCGCGCGAGCAGCAGTTTATCCTCGGCCGCCAGAACATTTTCGACGGCACCTGGGACAAGACGCCCAGCATGGGCTGGATGTTCGTTCCTCTCGTCGAATATCAAGGAGGCGGCGCGGCGGCGACGCTCGAACCGTTGCACGATCATCTCGCCGCCTACGAGCAACACCTGGCGCAGAACTTCGGCCAGGGCGTGCAGGCCTGCTACCGCGGACCCCGCCTCTTCGATTCCGAAAAGACCAAAGCCGTCGTCGCCCGCTGGGTTCGTTTTTATAAGGAACACCGCGCCATCCTCGATTCCGACGTCATCCATCTCCGCCGCGCCGACGGCCGCGATTGGGACGGACTGCTTCACGTAAATCCGCGCCTGCCCGAGAAGGGCCTCGCCTTGCTCTTCAACCCGCTCGAACACGAGATCCGGCGCGAAGTTACTCTCCCGCTCTACTACACCGGCCTGAAAAACTCGGCCCAACTGCGCATCAACGGCGGCCCTCCGCAAACCGCGCGGCTGGGCGCAGATTCCTCCGTGACCCTTGCCGCCTCGATTCCTGGACGCGGATGGGCGTGGATCACCGTCGCATAACCGAAGTCGTCACAAGCGAGTTACTTCTGCCAGGAATGGCCCTGAGTGGATCCCGCAAGGATAACCTTCGGCACGGTGGGCCGCCTTTATCTTATCTTGCGGTAGGAGCGAATCTCGGAATTTTTCCGGCGATGCGGGGGTATTGCGTTTTTTTTTAACCGCGTTATCATAGGCCATGACGCCGACAAGCCTACTAGTATTAGGATCTTTGGCCGCGACCGTCTGCGTCGCCAGCGCGTCCGGTCAAGTGTGCACTGCCCAGGCAACGAAACTCATCGCCAACTGTAGTAGCCCTGGGTGCCAGGGCCGCGTCGAGTTCCTGGTCGCCCAATCGGGCCAATATGGGTACTATTACGTTCCATATCAGATTGGTTGTTGTAATAGCCAAGTCACGGGCTATTACAACTCCGGCGTGGCGTGCGGGCTTGCAGCGCCGGTACGAGCGTCCGCCACACCAGCTCCACGCACCTCCCCGTCGAGACCGTTGATGTACGTGACCACGCCATGCGGCTGGAACATCGTCTACGACAACGGCAAACACATAACCGTTCGCGGGTGAATTTTCGATCGCGGAGAGGACGCCATGCTTTGCGCAAACTCCACCAGTTCCGCCACATCAGCCATCCTGGTGCTTTCATTCGCCGCGCTTGGCCGCCTCCAGGCCCAAACATCCCGCCATCCGGCGAAACCCGCCGAGACCGCCCCGCCTGTGCACCGGCTATACTCCACCCTGGTCAAAGGCGACGCCATGCCGCTCCCCTTTCAGGGCTCGATCGGGGGCCTGTTCAGTGGAAGTGTTTGTGACGCCAAAGGGGATCTGTTCGCGATGTTCGGGACGGGCCTTAGCGTGGGTGCGGGCCAGCCGGTGAATACGCTCGATGTCTACCAGAACACCCCGATCCGCAAACTGTCGCCCTCGGCATCCGGTCCATTGTCGGCAACTTCGTACTCGACCCAGCCACCTCCCGGGTACGCCGCACGGCAACGCGTGTGGTTCAACGCCGACCCCGACGGCCGGCTCCATGAGCTCATTCGCGCTTCCAAGGACCCTCCGGCCCGGGGCGCCCACATCCTCCCTGATCCGTTGATCGTGCGTTATAACGACGACGGCTCCGTTGACTCCGCTGTAAAGCTTGACGGCATCCCAGACAAATCGTTTGAACCGCTCAATTTTGCCCCGTTTGCCAACGGCATGTTCCTGGTGGCGGGCATCGGAAAAGGGTCAAAAGCCGAGCCATTCCCGCCGATCGCGGCGGTCTTCGACAGCTTTGGAAAGTTCATCGCCGAGGTCCGGCAGGAAGACCAGGAACTTGGGCTCGGAGACGTTCCCGGTACCGCACGCTACTACGCCAAGGCGGCGCAGCCCGACCCTTTCGGACCAATGGCCAGCGCTCCGGACGGAAACGTGTACATCGTAATGCAACTCAGCGAGCCCCACGTCTACGCAATTTCGCCAGCCGGTATGATCGTCAAGGACTTCGCGATCCCGTCTCGTGGCGCCGGCCTCGACCGGGACGACCTCAGCTACACCAACGGGATGGGCGTCGTAAGTAGGACATGGCTTGCCATCGCGTTCGACCGCGCCCCCTCCCAGTCTGCGCCAGCGCCCCACACGACGCTTGTTCTCGTCGACTTGGTGTCCGGTGACATCGCCGCTGCGATCGACGTCAACTCCGCTGTCCCGCCCACCGCCTTCCCGGTGTGCGCCACCGCGCAGGATACATGGTATTTTCTCGACCAGGCTGCGGACGGCCGCCCCGAATTAGTGAAATACTTTCTCCGGTAACCCCACCGGCGCTCAGGCCGAATAGATCGCGGCCACCTCGTAATCGTTGACACGAGGTATAACAAACCGGACCGTTCTTCCCGTCACCTGAAACGGAACATCTACACCAGCCCGCAGCAACTCGACGCGGCTGACACCCCGGCCGGGCGGCAGATCGAAGGCGACCTTCTGCGGCCCAACCGGATAGAACTTCCGGATCAGTCCTCGGTGCGCCGCTGGATTGGTGTAGTTCAGCAGGTGAACCGCGAAGCCGGCTTCTGTCTCCCACGCAAACAACTCCACGAACCCGTCGCCCTCCACCGTCACCGGTTGCCGCCCGCGCGAGATCCAGCGAATCGAGTTTTGCAGCAGACGCGAAAGATCCGTATGCCCGGCGCGCCACATCGTGCGTTCGATGTCGCCGGGAAAATACACGAGGCGGCTCGAGCCGGCTTCGCGGATCACCACCGCCGGTTCGCTCGTGTGCGAAGGCTCGGGGTACGCCAACTCCGGCGGATAGGCCACAAAGCCGGGCACCACGGTGAGCACCGGCGCGGACGCGGATTGCACCGGTACCCGGTACTCCGCTCCAGCGATGATGTTTGTGGCCGTCCCGGCGAGCCCATCGAGGATCGGATGATTGCGCTCGATGCGCGCCGAATAAGCATTGCCGTTCGTGCCCACCACGGCGCCGGCGCGGCGGATGCCGAACACATCACCCAGCCCGAACTCCGCCCGTGGCTCGTTGCGCTCCGTGTAGAGGCTCGTCTCAAACGTCGCCAGAAGCGAGCCGCCGCCCCGGACAAAAGCGCGTAACTGCTCACACTGCGCGTCGCTGAGCAGAGCGGTATTGGGAAGCACAAGCGCCGTGTACTTACGCAACTCTTCCGGAGTCAGTTTCTCTTCATGCACGAAATCGAACAGGAAGCGGCCTTCGAGTAGCGCATAGTACAGCCCGTTCATGTAGTCCGGCATCGACACATCGCGCGGCGGCCGGTAAAACAGATTCGTCCGCTGCCCCATGACGACGCCGATCGAGGCGATGCTGCGCTTGTTGGTGAAGTGCGGATCGTGTTTCGCCGTCCAGAGAAAGAACTCGCGCGCGGGCTCGAGCGACCGCCGGTCCTCGCCCATGCCGGTCTCGCCGCCGATGATGTGGTGATAGGGCGCCATCCCGCTCGCCACCGTTTCGTTCATCCACATGCGGGCTTCCGGAATCGATTTGGAGACATTGCGCCAGCGGATCGGCCCCGTGGACCATGCTCCCGTCACGTTGGTCGCCATCTTCCCCTTCTGCACCGCGTTGCAGACGCGGCCCTGCAGCGCGCAACCCCACACCGGCGAGCCTTCGCCCCCGCGGCCCTGGTTGTCGCACTGAAACCACTCGCAGAGTTCGCCAAGCTGCACCAGGTTCGCCGACGAATGTATCCCGCCGCCCAAATTGGCGAAGTAAAAGTTCCCCGGCTTCTTCTCCTTCGCGATCGAATCGTAGAACTTCCAGAGGTAGACGGTTCGTTCGTTAAATTTCTCCCAGTATTCGAGGCTTCCGGCCGCGGGCAACCGCCGGCACGCATTGCAGTGGCAGACAGGCAGATGCCCAAGCGGCGGCCAGGCATTGGTGAACAGGCCGTCAATGTTGTAAAGCGAGTTGACCTCTCGCATGACGGCCGGCATATAGTCGGTCATGTAAGTCGTAAACATGCAGGTACGGAACAGGCGAGGGTCTTCGGTGAGCGCAATCGCGCCTCCCTCGGCGTCGCGCTGGAACCATTCCGGATGTGCGGCCATGGCATCGGCCCAGTTGAGGTCCGGACTCATGCGGGCGATGACGTGGAGGCCGCGCTTCTTCGCCGCCGCGCAACACTCGCCGAAAAAATCCCGATTGCCGAGGTACTTGCCTTTGCGGTGGAACGGCACCTTGGTCTGATAAAAGGCGAGGATGCCCGTGACGCTGACCAGCACCGCGTCCACCTTCAAGCTCGCCCAGTAATCGGCCCACGCCTCGACATCGAGCGCAACCGGATCGTGCTCGGTCATGTTCAACTGCCCCACGCGGCGGATTTTCCTCTGCCAGGGGACTTCCTGCGCTGCGGCAAACATCGACCCGGCGAGAGCGGCGGCGGGTACGGCGACGAATTCACGGCGATTCATAGGGACACCTTTTTACCGTTCGTCTGAAGACTCTATCACTGGCGGCTCAACGCCCGGGTACGAGTCCGCGGATGCTGTAAAGCGACGTGCGCGCGGCGATGAACAGAGTGCGCCGGTCCGGGCCTCCGAACACCACTTGGATCGGGCGCTCCGGAGTGCCGATCGTGTCGATGAGGCGGCCCGAAGGGTCGTAAACGAAAATCTCTCCGGCGGCAAGATACACGTTCCCTCGCGCATCCGTGGCCACGCTTTCTCCGCCCTGGTTCACGAACAAATGCAGGTCTTCGAAATTCCCTTCGTCCGAAACACGGCCGCGCCACGTCATCATCTCCGCTTCGCTGGTGAAGTAGAACGGTCCGCCGGGGGAGGCCGGCGCCAGGCCGAAGGCGCGGAGAAGGTCCGAGCTCTTCACTCCCCAACTCTCCGCACCCCGGACAAAATCCTCGCCGGCGGCGATAAACGCCGACCCGTCGGGAGAGAGGTATTGATACCGCCTCGGCGCCGGCGCGCCGGTCTGATCGTCGCGCTTGAGCCGCCAGTCCCCCACGGGAAGGATCGCCGTCAACCCCGTTCGCGGCCTGGCGGTAACTGGCTCGAGAAATCGGAATTGATCCGCCTCGGCGCCGGGGCGGAGGGAATAGATCGTACCTAAACCCGAGTAAGAAACAACCAGTAAGTTGCCGGACTTGTCAAATCCGAGATTGACCGGTTCGAGCGGACTGTCACTTACTGTCGTAAGTCGGCGCGAGGCCGCGGCCCACTTATAAATGCGCTGCCAGCGGGCGTCAACGAAATAGAAATCGCCGGTGGGATCGGCCGCGCCGCCGGAGATGTTAAAGAAATCCCCGGCGAGTTTTTCCACTTTCGCGTCGGCGGCGAAGACAGATGTGGCTGGATGCGCGCGCGGGCGCGGAGGCTGCCCGCTCACGTCCAGTGCGGCAAATTCGCGCTGGCGTAACTCGACGCCGTGAGGCCGGTCGTAAACCGCGTCGTCGAACGCCACCTTACTGTTGCTGTAGCAGTGGAAGTTGCGGAAACGGATGCCGCTCGAATTCGATACTTCGACGGCGTAGGGGAACGGCTGGTAGGAGCTGATGACGCGGTAGAGATGGAAGTTAGCGATCGTGATGTCGTGCGAGTCCTCGATTGCAAGCGGCAGCGCGAACCCGCCCTCGCCGCGCTCTTCCTCCGTCTGCAGCGCGTAAACGCTCCAGTGGGAGGCGTTCCGGATCTGCACTTCATGGCGCACGTGGTGCTCGCTCGATAGCTCATAAATGCGGCCCGGAGTCGAAGTGTCTGAAATCATGAGCCCGGCCTGCGCGAACGTGCTCGGCGTCCAGATATCGAAGAACGTGCCGCCTCCGCCGTGGTTGATCCACAGGCTGGGATACTGGCTGTCCCAGCGGCGGCTCAGGTCGGGGTCGGCGGTGTGCGTGTTGTTGTAAGGGTTGATGCGCCTGCCCTGAAGATCCACCGTCCCGTGCCCGCCCAGAAAGCGCACGTCATTCATCAGCGAGTGGGATCCGGCCATCCACATCGCCGCCACCGCGCGCGGGTTGATCCCGTTGGTGTAAAGGCCGATGCCGGTCACGATATTCGTGCCTGCGCGCGGCGCCTCCAGCAGGGCTTTCGGCGTGCCGGGATCCTGAAACGCGGGCGTGCGATCGGGCAGGACAAACTCGGTCGCAAGCGGATGAAGCCCGATCAACACGGTGTCCGGCCGCAGCGCAACCGTATCGCTCAAAATGTAGTTGCCGGTGGGAAAGTAAAGCGCGCGATGGCCGGCGATCGCGGCGCGGAGCGCCCCGGTGTCATCGGTGACGCCGTCGCCTTTCACGCCGAGCGTGTGGACGTTGACCCAGGTGTCCGCCGGCGGAAGCGGCGTCAAATCGGAAATCGCCGGAGCCGGAAGCGCTGGCAACCGCGCGGCATCGAAGGTGTCGCGTATCTCGCCGGGCGAACCAACATCCGCGTAGGTGAGGCCGTGGCTGAACCTCGCCACCCGATAGGTTTCCGCCGGGGCGGGGAACCGCTTGCCGCTCTCGCGCAGCAGAGCGAAGACCGGAACGCCGCGGCAGACGGCATTTTCCATGTTGATCTCGGTTCGCGGGTTCTGTTCCAGGCTGATGACCACCGCCGGGCCGGCGATGTCTTCGAAGCGCGCGTCCTTGATCCAAAGTTCCTCGGCGCTGCCGGCGTCGATCGTGACCGCCGTGGGCACGTGCCGGATATCGGGCCGGATCAGCGTCAGCCCCGCCTGCTCTTCGCGGACCGCAGCCTCGCGCTGGCCGTCGAATGAGGTATCCACCGCGGTGAACTGCCAACCGGGCGAAGGAGTGTGAGTCCAGATCCCGTACCGGCCTCCGTGAAAGTGGACATCCTCCATGACGTTGCCGGTGTCGTGGACGCCGGCGAGGCCGCTTCCGGTACGGAAATCCATGTGGGCCAGGAAGCAGTGCTGCGCGTAAGTGCCGCGCACCCCCACCGCGCCGGCATTCCCCTCGCCGATTTCGATGTCGATGTTACTAACTGCCGAGTAAAACGTGCCGGGGTTCGCGTCCGGAGGGAGTTCGCCGGGAGCGAGCCTGGCGGGACGCCGGCCGGCGAAGAAGACGACGTAGTTCTCGCGAGCGGGGTCGTCATAGCCGGAGGTGTGCGGCGCAAGCACAAGCACCGGCCGCGAAGAGCCGTAGCCGATCAGGCGGATGCCCGGCCAGATCAAGAGCGGCTGCGTGATGCGGTAGCGGCCCGGCGCTAGAAAAACAATTCCATACTTTCTTGTTTCCTGCACTTTGTCGATCGCGCGCTGAATCGTGGCAGCGGAATCGCCGGCGCCGCCGGGCGCCACGTACGCGGCTTGGGCATCGTCGAGCCGCACCGGGTAGGAAGAAGCGGCAAAGACGGGAACCGCGGCGGACAGGGCGAGGAGGGCGCTGAGTTGCTTCGTCATGGACACAGGTACGACAGTTAAGGGTGCGGCATCGAGATAAGCGAAGCCCCGGGGAGAAGGTGAAGAAGGTCTCGGCGGCGCAGTGCCCAATCAAGATTCCGCCGGGCCAGGCGGGAGTGTTCTCGCGCGATACTTTCCGCGCGCGCGCCTTCGCGGTTTTCGATCGCCTCGATGATCGCGCGGTGCTGTTCAATCGACACAATCACGTTGCGGGTATGAAATTCCTGGGCGTCTTCCGACCCGCCGAACACAATCGATCCGGGCTCGGCGAACGGGAGGGCGCTGATCTGCTCGAGAGCGCGGACGAGAGTGGTGCTTTTCGCGAGCTTCCATAACTCGCGATGATAGGCGGCGTTCTTTTCCAGATACTCGACGAAATTGTCCATGTCCATCGGCGCGGCGCTCGCTTCGAACGCCTCGTGGCACCTGCGCAGAGGCTCGAGTTCCGACCGGTCGGTGAGACGTTCGGCGGCCAGGCGCGCCGCAGTGCCTTCCAGCACACCGCGGACCTCGATCGAATCCCAAATCTCGGCGACGGTGAACGCGCGGACCCGGAAACCACCGTAAGGAAGCGGCTCCAGAAGGCCCTGGTGGGCAAGCCGCTCCAGCGCAAGGCGCACCGGAGTCCGGGACGCGTTGAGCAGAGGGACGAGCGCGAGTTCCACTAACCGCTCGCCGGGCCGGAAGTCGCCGCGCAGAAGCTTTTCGCGCAGGCTGACTACCACGCGTTCGGTTTGCGACGCGCCCTCGGCCGGGGATTTCGAGCCGCTGGCCTCTTCAAGCGGCTTGGAGTCATTATTCGGCATACCGGAAGAAGCCATCATACTCCGGGCGGGGCCGCATCACATCACGCTACTTTAGGATGCATGGCTCGCACGATGGCCGCCGGTGCGCTCGATGGGATACGTGTTCTGGACTTTTCGCACGCACTCGCCGGACCCTACTGCACGCTGCTGCTGGCCGACTACGGCGCCGAAGTGTACAAAATCGAATCCCGAAGCGGAGACATGGGCCGGGGATGGGGACCTCCGTTCGCCGGCGGCATGGCCAGCTTCTTCCTGGGGCTCAACCGCGGCAAGAACGGGGTTTCGATCGACCTGAAGCGGCCCGAGGGTCTGGAGTTGTGCCTCCGCCTCATCGACAGAATGGATGTGCTCGTGGAGAATTTTCGTCCCGGCCTGATGGACCGGCTTGGCCTCGGCTACCACACAGTACATCGGCGCAACCCCCGGCTTGTCTATTGCTCGATCTCCGGCTACGGGCAGAATGGGCCGTCCCGCGATGAAGCGGCAATGGACCTGGTCGTGCAAGCGTCGAGCGGTCTGCTCAGCATCACGGGAACCCGGCAAGGAGAATCGGTTCGCTGCGGCTACGGCGTGACGGACGTGACCGCGGGGCTGTTTGCCGTCATAGGGATTCTCCTCGCGCTGCGAGCCAGAGAGACGCTTGGCCGCGGGCAGTACGTGGACGTGGCGATGCTCGACAGCATGATCTCCACAATGAGCTCGAATTACATGAGCTACCTTGGATCGGGCATCGTTCCGCGGCCGATGGGAACGGCGTTTCCCACCATCGTCCCTTATCGCTGCTACCGCGCCGGCGACCGGGAAATCGCCATCGCGGTGGGCAGCGAAAAGTTGTGGGCCGCCTTCTGCGCCGCGATCGGCCGGCCGGAGTTGGAGACGCACCCGGACTATGCGACGAACGCAGACCGCATCCGCAACCGCGCAGTGCTCGAACCCCTGCTCGACGAAGTCTTTCTCGAGCGTCCTGCGCAGGATTGGATCGAGCGGCTGCAAGGCGCCGGAATCCCGGCGTCGCTCGTGAGAAATTTCGAGGAGGTGGTCGGCCATCCCCAGTGCCAGGTGCGGGAGATGTTTCCAGTGCTCGATCAATCCCCGGCCGGGCCGCACCGCGTGACGGGCACGCCGGTGAAACTGTCGTCCACGCCGGGAGGGACTCGGAAGGCTGCGCCGCGGTTGGGGCAAGACACGCGGCGCACGCTCGAGGAGTTGCTCGGACTGGAAGCAGGCGCCATCGACGGCCTCGTCGAGCGCGGTGTCGTCTTCGATGGACTTACTTCTGCTGATCCGCCAAATGCTCGACTAAGTCGAGGCGATTCCTCCAGGGGTCGGGCTCCCCGACGGGACCGGTAAGGGTGAAATTCATCAGTTCGTCGCCTTGCTTCGAGTAAGCGGGCCACTCGGGGAGGCCGTGGCCGTTAGGGTCGCCGGTCAGGGCGAAGTTGGCCCAGTAGGCGTTGGCGGCAACGGCAATCGCCTCGTCAGCATCGGTGAGCTTATCGCCGTACCGCGCGGCGACCGTGTCGAAGACGAAGGGAATTTCGGTGGCGTGCGGCGCACCCGGCCATTGCTTGCGCATCGACTCGGCGACATAGGAGAAGCGGTACTCGTAGGCGGGAACGCCATCGGCGGCGAGCACGCGGACCATGTAACGCGCGGGTTCCACCATCATCTGGTCGCCGCCAAGTTTGAAGCCGACCTGCATGACTTTGCCGTTCCCTTGCGGATCGTAGAGCGCGCGGGCTTTGTCTTTTTCGGCGCCGAAGGGGGCGAAGAGTTCGTCCATGGTACGGCCGCGCGGGAAGCCGATGTCGGCGCTGTTGGCTCCGATCATGAAGGGGATGATGGCTCCGTGTCCCTTGGCGTACGCTTCGCCGGGGGATTCGAGCACGACTTTGCCGTCGATCATGGGACCGGCGTAAGTCGGCGTCATCATGGTGGCCATGTTCAAGCCGTTCACAACCTTCTCGGCGGGCAGCTTCCGTAGGGCGGCAAGGGCATCGGGACCATCGCCCTCAATGCCGTTTGCTTTGGCGAAGGCGAGCCCGGCGGCTTCGGCCGAGGGAGGACCTCCGGCGACGCTGCGGCTCAAGTGGCGCGGGCCGAGAAGCAGCGTGCGGCCTCCGCCGGATTCGACAATGGCGCGCTGAAAAAGTCCTTTCGCCATCGGCGACGTCATGAGCGTGAGGACCGACCCGCCGCCGGCCGATTCGCCGAAGATCGTAACCTCGGAGGGGTCGCCACCGAAAGCCGCGATGTTCGCGCGGACCCACTTGAGCGCGGCGATCTGGTCCATATAACCGTAGTTGCCCAGCGGGCCGGAAGCATCTTCCTTGGTGAGCGCGGGATGCGCGAAGAAGCCAAACCGGCCTAGGCGGTAGTTAAAGCTGACGAAGACCAGGCCGTGGAGGGCGAAGTGGGAGCCATCGTAGACGCTGGGAGAACTGCCGCCGTTGACGAACCCTCCGCCATAGATCCAGACCATGACCGGGAGTTTCCGCGAGGCGGGCCGCTGCGGGGCCCAGACGTTGACAAAGAGACAGTCTTCGGCCGGCGGCGTGCCGAGCGGAGCGGCGTCGCCGGGAAAGGGCTTCTGCATGCAGTCCGAGCCGAAGCGCGTTGCGTCGCGAACGCCTTTCCATGGTTTGGCGGGCTGCGGCGGGCGCCAGCGGAGGTCGCCAACGGGCGGTGCGGCGAACGGGATTCCTTTGTAAGAGACCACGCCGTCCTGGGTTGTGCCGCGGAGCCGGCCGGTCGCGATCTTAACTTCCGGCGATGCGGCCCAGGCCGAAGTTAGAAGAACGAGTGAGATGAGGAGATAGCGTTTCATGAGAGATGTTATTGGAATAACTGGGGTGCGAACTGGTCGAGATAGTTGCGCCAATTAATCCACGTATGCGCGCCGGGGCTGGGCACGAAGACGGGCGAGAAGCCGTGTTTGCGGAACATCTCGACGGTTTCCTTGGTGACCGGGAGCAGGCGGTCTTCCGAGCCGGTGGAAAACCAGAAGAGCTTCAGGCCGGATTTCAAGTTGGCGTCATCGAGTTGCGCGGCGTAGTGCAGTTCCCAGGTGTTGTCCGGCGCGGGAGTAGGTTGGCCGGGCATGGCGATGGGGAACATGCCGAACAGGCCGGAGGAGAAGACGCCGATGTAGGCGAACTCGTCGAGGTGCGGGATGCCGATGTTCAATGTCTGGCCGCCGCCCATGGAGAGGCCGGCGATAGCGCGGTGGGCGCGGTCGCCGATGACCCGGTAGCGGGACTCGGCCAGCGGCATGATGTCGGTGGTGAACTCTCGGACAAAGTCGTCGTTGAAGTTCATGCGGCGGCGGGCGGCGGGGGTGGTGGGCATGCGGAGGGGTTCGTGGGTGGTATGGCCGGCGGGCATGACGACGACCATGGGTTTGGCCTTCCCCTGAGCGATTAAGTTATCGAGGATGAAGTTGGCGCGGCCCACCGACGTCCAGGAATCGTCGGAATCGCCCGCCCCATGCAGAAGATAAAACACCGGATACTTCTCCGTGCTGGTCTCATAGCCGGGCGGCGTGTAGACATGCATGCGGCGGAACTTACTCAGGGCCTTTGAATAGTAAGTGACGGTAGATACGGCGCCGTGCGGCACGTCGTTGGTGTCCATAAAAGCGGCGCCGGGAACATAGACCAGGCTCCACGGATTGTTGTTCGATTCGCTGATCGACGGGTTGTGGTCGTCGAGCACCGTGACGCCGTCCACAAGGAAGTTATAGCGGTAAGCGCCGGGGTCGACCGGGCCGAACGTAAGTTCCCAGATGTCGTGCTCGCCTTTGGTCATGGGAGGCGCCTGAAGAAGCCCGGGCATGTCCGTGCCGAACACGTGAACGCTCTGCGCGTGGGGCGCGAAGATGCGGAAGATGACGTGGTGGTCCGGCGTCACCTCAGCCGAGACGTAATGAGGCGCCTGCGGCGGGTGAAAGCCGGGTTGCGCGGCCGGTTGGGCGAAAGCAGTGGCCGCTGCGAGTAGCAGCCAGAGAGCGACGTGGCTGGTCCTGGTTAAGGAACGCATCGGGTGAACCTCCTTTGTAGGCGCGGTGACCGGTTGTATGCAGTACTACGCCGAGTCGAGCGCCAAAGACGGATTCTACTCTTGACGGTGGGGATTTACAAGACAAAGGTTCGTGTGGGTGGTGTTCGAGGTGTCGTGCTGCATGCAGGGGGGGTGGAAGGCGGCGTTAAGAGTGCGCCACAATCATGGGGATCACCGGCGGACGCCGTGTTTGTCGTTCCCGGGGATTTCGTCCGGTATGCGGCCGTCGTAATCGGACAGGGCTGCGCACCTACTATTTAGGCGCCGCCGGTTCCCATTTCCGCCGGAGGCGCTTGCCCTCCGCAGATTGCCGCTGCCCCATCGCGCGGTGGTCAAACGCTGCCGGCGCAAGACCATGAGAAATTCTGTGACACTGAAGCATATGGAGCAGGGTGAGCGGCGGGCCGTGTGTCTTCTGAGCGGTGGACTGGATTCGGCGACGAGTCTGGCCTATGCGCGGCGCGAGGGGTTTGCCTGTTATGCCTTGAGTTTCGACTACGGCCAAAGACATCGGATCGAACTTGACGCGGCCGCGCAGTTGGCCCAGGCGCTTGGGGCGCGGCGGCACCTGGTAGTTCCGGTGGATTTGACCGTGTTCGGCGGCTCCGCGCTCACTGCCGATATTGCAGTCCCCAAATCGGATCGCGTCGAGGAACTCGCCCAAAACATCCCCGTCACTTATGTTCCTGCGCGGAACACAATCTTTCTCTCTCTGGCGCTGGCTTGGGCGGAGGTGCTGGGCGCCTCGGACATCTTTCTGGGAGTGAACGCGATCGACTACTCAGGTTATCCGGACTGTCGGCCGGAGTTTATCCAGGCGTTCGAGAAAATGGCCAACCTGGCGACCCGCGCCGGCGTGGAAGGTCACAGGAAGCTCAAGATTCACACCCCGCTGATTCATCTGAATAAGGCGGGAATTGTGCGGCTGGCGCTGGAGCTGGGCGTGGACGTGACGCTGACGCGGAGTTGCTACGACCCCGATCCGCAGGGGCGCGCGTGCGGGCACTGCGATTCCTGCCTTCTGCGCCGGAAGGGCTTCGCCGAAGCGGGCGTGGAAGATCCAATCGAGTACGCGGCTTGAAGATCTCCGAGATTTTTTATTCGTTGCAGGGCGAAGGGATGCTGACCGGCGTGCCCTCCGTATTCGTGCGCACCAGCGGATGTAACTTGCGCTGCGTGTGGTGCGACACGCCGTACACCTCCTGGTCGCCCGAAGGCGCAGAGATGACGGTCGGCCAGATCGCTTACGAGTGCGCCCGGACCCCGGCGCGGCACGCCGTCGTCACCGGCGGTGAGCCGATGATCGCCCCGGAGATCGGGGCGCTGACGCAGGCCCTGCGCGCAATGGGCCTGCATATCACCATCGAAACCGCCGGAACGGTGTTCGCCGAAGTCGCCTGCGACCTGATGAGCATCAGCCCGAAACTCGAAAATTCAACACCGCGCGAGCGTGAGGGCGGCAGATGGGCAGCCCAGCACGAGCGTCTGCGCCGGCAGCCCGAAGTGATCCGCCGGCTGATGGCTGCTCACCCCTATCAGCTCAAGTTCGTCATCGCGGCGCCCAACGATGTCGAGGAGGCGGCGGCGCTGGTGCGCGAAGTGGAAGGCGACCCGTCTCGCGTGGTTCTCATGCCCGAAGGGACGCGCCCCGAGATTCTGCGCGAGCGCGGCCTGTGGCTCGCCGAGATCTGTAAGGAACGCGGCTGGCGCTTCGGCCCGCGCCTCCATGTGGAGCTTTGGGGCGACCGCCGCGGCGTATAGCGCCGGGTGTAGTAAGATAAGCCCGCAATGGGCTCCACAACGGCCTCCTCGCCGGCAGCCGCCGCGCCGGTTCGCGCCTTAAGTCAACGCGTCGTTTCTCTCGACGCCTTTCGCGGTTTCACCATGATCTTCCTCACAGCGGAGGGGTTTCTCTCCGCGATGAATAACCATCCGCTGATGGGCGCGCTGGCGCGGCAGTTCGAGCACACGGACTGGCACGGGGCGACGCCCTGGGACATGGTCCAGCCGTTCTTCATGTTCATTGTCGGCGCGGCGATGCCGTTTTCCTTCGCCAGGAGGTGGGCCTCAGGCGAGAGTTACTCGTCCACCCTGCTGCACGTGCTGAAGCGGTGCGCGCTGCTGATTCTGTGGGGCCTGATTGCAAGGTCCGTCGAAGCCGGACGGCCGGTGATCGATCTCATTAACGTACTGGCCCAGGTTTCCTTCACTTACTTCATCGCCTTCCTGGTGCTGCGCAAAGGCTGGAAGGTGCAGGCGGTGACCGCGTTCGCCTTCCTGGCCGCCGACTGGGCGATTTACACGTTTTTCACGGCGCCGGGAGTCATCGGGCCCTGGGTGAAGGACGCCAATATCGGCTGGTGGCTGGATGGCGCGGTGCTGGGTAAGCACTGGTCGGGGTCTTACGCGACGATCAATTGCATCCCTTCAACGGCGAACACGGTGTGGGGCGTCATGGCGGGCGCGCTGCTGAAGTCGTCGCTCGATATGGGGCGGAAGCTGCGGATCCTGCTCGCGACGGGGGTGGCGGGCGTTGTGTCCGGCCTGGCGCTCGATTTCTGGATTCCGATCATCAAGAAAATCTGGACGCCGTCGTTCGCGCTGCTCAGCGTGGGCTGGACGCTGCTGGCGCTGGCGGCGTTCGTGTGGGTGTCGGACGTGAAGGGCTGGACGCGCTGGAGCCGGATCGCGGTGATGGTCGGTTCGAACTCGATCTTTATTTACCTGGTGCACGAGATTCTGGGCCACTGGATGCGCACGACAGCGCAGGTGTTTCTGGGGTGGTCGGTCGGCTGGTGGGGCGACTGGGGACGTGTCTTCATGGCTTGCGCCGTGTCGGCGTTCCAGATCTATCTCTGCGTCTGGCTCTACCGGCGGAAGATTTTCTTCAAACTGTGAGGGTGTAGCCCTCGTGAGCGATGGCCGGGAACAGGACCTCGGCCCTCACCCCGTGCCGCGCAAACACATCGGCGGCGAGCGAACACACCTCGCCATGGCCGCGTTCGTGGAACACAAGAATCGACGGGCCGGCGCCGCTGAGCGTGCAGCCAAGCAACCCTGGCGCGCGGAGCGAGAGAATTTCACTGAGGCCGGGAACCAGCGGAGCGCGGTAGGGCTGATGCATGCGGTCTTCCAGCGCGGCGGGGAAGACCTCGACGGAACCGTTGGCGAGCGCGGCGATCAGCAGGGCCGAGCGCTGGACGTTGAAGATGGCGTCCTGGCGCGTGTAGGAAGCGGGGAGCACCGCGCGGGCTTCCGAGGTCGGCAGGATGAAGTCCGGCACGACCACCCCCACGGCGAAACTGGGCGGGAGGTCGAGCCGGACGGCCCGCGCGATGCCTTCCGCGTCAATGGCGCTGGCGACGATGGAGCCAAGCACGCACGCGGCGACGTTGTCGGGGTGGCCTTCAATGTAGGCGGCTTCGTCGAGGATGCGGTGCGCGTCCCAGCCGAGCGAGAGGACGCAATCGGCGATGACGACCCCGGCAGTAAGCGCGGCAGCGCTCGAGCCCAGCCCTTTGCCGATAGGAATGTCGTTTTGAATTTCGAGTTCTATCGTTGGGAGCGTGCGGCCGACGTCGGCGGCGACGGCGAGCGCGGTTTGCCAGATGAGGTTGTCGTCGGCGGAAGAGATGCGGTCGGCGTCGCGGCCACAGGCGCGGATGGAGAGGGCGGGCGCGGGGCGGAAGCGGCACTCGAGGAAGATTTCAAGTGCGAGGCCGAGCGCGTCGAAACCGGGGCCGAGATTGGCGCTGGATGCGGGCACGCGGACGGTGGAGAATCCGGCGCGGCCGCCGGGCTCAGGCATTCAGCGTTACCTGCCGGCCTTCGCGGCACGATTGATACACGGCTTGCACAAGTTCGAGAGCCCGAAGCCCGTCTTCGCCGGAGGAAGCGGGCCGGCGGCCGGTCTCGATCGCCTCGGCGAAATCCTGAAACTGGCGCTCAAACGGCGTGAGCGAAATCGCCATGGGATCGGAGGCGCCGCTGGCGACGTCCTGGGCAAGCGGTGGCGCTTCGCCGGAATCGTTGTTGACGTCCCAGGTGGTGAGACGGTCGCCCGAGATGATCGCGGTGCCCTTCGTCCCGTGGATTTCGATGCGCTCGGTGTATCCCGGCCAGAATGCGGTCGCGGCTTGCAGCACGCCGGTGGCGCCGTTTGCGTATTGCACGACGGCGTTGACCACGTCTTCGCTTTCGATCCGGTGCGCCGCCGCGATCTGCCAGAAGCCCGAAACGGTGCGGACCGCGCCCATCAGCCAGAGCAGTATGTCCACCTGATGGATGGCCTGGTTGATCAGCGCGCCACCGCCTTCGGTCTTCCAACTTCCTTTGATGGGGCGCGAGTAGTACGCATCGGACCGGTACCACTTCACATAGGCGTCGGCCTGCAGAAGTTTCCCGAGGCGCCCCTCGGCGAGCGCGCGGCGCAGGAACAGGCTCGAATCGTCGAAGCGGTGCTGGCTGACGACGCCGAGTTGAATGCCCGCCCGGCTTGCCGTTTCAATCATCTCGCGGGCGGTCTCCGCCGAGGTCGCAATCGGCTTCTGCACCTGGACGTGTTTGCCGCTTGCGGCGCAGAAGCGAACCGGTTCGAGCCGGTAGTCGGGAAACGTGCAAACGTCGGCGTAATCGACCCGCGGATGCCGGCAGACCTCTTCCGGCGAGGAGACAAACTCGCAGCCCCACTTCTCGGCGAAGGCGCGGCCGTTGGCTTCGAGGATGTCCGTGCAGACGGTGAGTTCGAAACCGATGTTGCGGTATGCCTGGGCGTGCTTATGCGAAATAGCTCCGGTGCCGATGATGCCGACGCGCATTTTTTCATTGTCTCAGGTTAGTCGGCTTTTCTTTCGCTCGGGTTGAGCGCTCGCGTGATGTGTCGGGATGAGCGGGCGACCCACGACTGAAACGCCAACACTGAGTTTGGCGAGAGGCGTTGGCGCGGGATGCAGGATTTCTGCGGTATCACCTGCCTCCCTCAGGTCGGGTCGCCGTCAACTTCACGTGTCGCGCCGAGCCGTCAAGTGCTCGTCGCCGCGGTGATACCCCAGGGGTGTCGAGGTCTTATCGGCCAATCGCAAACGTCCATTCTTTCACTGCGGGCCTCGGGGGAAATTTGCCGTCCGGCCCTGAGTAGGTCGGCAGGGGCACCGCGAGGAACAGCTCGGTGTTGGACTGCCTTACCTGGATGACATCCTTCGTCGCTGTTCTGAGGGCGAGCGAGGGCTTGCCAGCGTGAAACGTAAAAACGTAAACGTGATCAGAAGCACCACCAACGCTCTGAAACACCAGGACGTTTTCGGCCTGCGCGAGAAATCGCGGGTAGCCGTCGCCGGTATCGAAAACCAGAGATGGAGTTGCCTTGCGCCGCTCATATCCAACGACGATGATTTTGTCATCCCCACAATGCCGAAGCTCGAAACGCTGCCGCTCGCCCAGCGGCTCAGTCCACGTTTTCATGTCCGTGGGCATCTTTGCGATGACAGGACAAGATAGCCATTGAGAACCCGATTGCGCAAGGACGAGAACGCCGCAGGACGCCAGCAGCGCGAGTATTCGCGAGATCACCCCTTCAGTATTGCGCTCCAAGACGGCATAGGCGTGGGGTTATCGGTGGCTGGCCACCGTCTCGTAGCCGGTAGATTTCGCGGGCCGGAAGAAACGCGCATCACAGTAAATGCTTTCAGTCTCGCGAAGGTTCTCCTCCACGTCTCGCAAAGGGTAAGTTTCAGAACGAAATGGGAGAGCC
The DNA here is from genome assembly GCA_027459465.1 of Bryobacterales bacterium. Taxonomy (GTDB): domain Bacteria; phylum Acidobacteriota; class Terriglobia; order Bryobacterales; family Bryobacteraceae; genus JAJYKC01. The sequence goes on from DAIDIH010000315.1 coordinate 22,744, forward strand.
CTGAGATCAGAGCGCTCAGAGTCGCGAAACTCCGTCTCGAAAATTTAACACGCGGAACACCGTCGAAGAAACTGCCTGCAATCTCGCCCTGTGCCATGGCCGACGTCATACCGTTTCGCGCCTAAGTTCAAGTTGGCGTCTCGTCCCCAACGCCGTGAACAGACAACTGGAACGCGCCAGATTCCTAAAGCTGCAGCACCACGCGCAACCCCTCATCCACAGAACGCTGCAATCGCGACGGCAGCGTGCCGGCGTGTTCGGTCAGGAAGCCCCGATCGAGGGTCAATAACTGGCTGACGTTCACGACCGAATCGCGGGGCAACCCCGACAAGCGCGCCGGCAGCAGGACGTTGCCGGGGGCTTCGGCGAGGTCAAGGTTGCTCGTAATGACCGCGACGATTGTGGTCTGAATCCGGCTGCGATTGAAGGCATCAACTTGGACCACAAGCACCGGCCGCCGGTAGCCAGGTTCAGAACGCCGGGGCTGAGGTAGATCCGCCCACCAAATCTCTCCGCGCTGAATTTCGCTCACTGTCTACCAGGCATCCTTGTCGAGAGATTTCACTTGGGCGCGGTGCAGTCCGGGGTCGAGTTTCGCCCGACGACGCGCGTACACCTCGTTCAGACGTTCCGTGATGGAATGGTCCTGCTGCCGGGTCAGGTATTCCGCAATCGCGTTGGCGTACAGTTCGCTTCTGGAAACGCGGAGCCTGCGGGCAGCGGCTTCCGCTAAACGGAAAAGATCGTCTGGCATCGATACCGCAGTTTTCACGGCTTTAGTATAACCCGAGTTATACCAGGGCGGACTCGGGCGGAAGTGGCCTGGCGGCCTTTCTGTACATCGCGCACGACGGCGCCGCCCGCCCCTGTGCCTTAATTCAGCCCGTGGCCCGAACCGCAGATGGCCACTTCGAGGCCCAACTCGTCAAACATGGCGGCCTTGGCGGCCAGCGCCCGATTGGCGGCTTCCGCCGACGGCGCATAGGCCACCTGGATGTGGTTCGCTTTGTGGCGGGCCATCATCTGGTCGCGGCTGACGCCGGCCGTGACCGCGTGCATGATCGGCCACTGCGGCGTCGTGATCGCCCACCGGCGTTCGGTTTCTTCGCGCGGCAGTTCGCGGACCGTGGCGCGCCCGAGGTCGGCTTTCAGTTGGCCGTCGGCAATGAAGATGCGGCTCCAGACAATTTCACCGGGTTTGGCGACGCCTTTCAGCGTGCCGCCGCCCAAGTGGAAATACATCGGCGGTTGCCGCTCGCTGACCGTGCCCGCGTAGCCGCCAGTGTGATGCGCGGGCGGCGCCGCGCCGGAGATTTCGAACACCCAGACGAACTCGCCGTTGTAGTCCTCCCCGTAGCGCAGATCGTGCAGCGTTGTTTCGGGCGCGTAGCCGAGCTTGCGCCACAGGCGGTTCGTAACTAGGGCATCGAGGCCGGCGCATTCGTCCACTTCGTTGAAGTGCGGCAGGGCGTTCCCAGAGTAGAGTTCCTCGCCCGAGCGGGAGCGGACGGGCGGACGGTCGACGTTGTTCAGCAGACCTTCCGCGAGGTCGGACGCCGGGCAGAGGTCCTTCAACCCCTGCTGATACTGGATGCCAATGGCGCTGCAGCCGAACTCGGCGGCGATCCGAAGCGCGGCGATGTACATCTTGCACTGCTCGAGGATCTGCGCGTCGGTGAGGTCAGTTTCCGGGTTCGGACCGGTGCGGAACTGCACGCCTTTCGCATCGAGCCAGGCGCGGACGGCGCGGGCTTCTTCCTCCGGAGTTCGGCGCATTTCGGCGTAGAGGGCGGACTGGCTGAGGCGCTCCTTGAAGACGCCGGTCGCATGCAGCAGTTCATCCGGAATGATCGCGTTGTACATGCCCATGCAGCCTTCATCGAAGACGCCGAGGATCGCCTTCTGGTCGCGAAGATCGCGGGCGACGGCGCGCCCGGCCTCTGCCGCGTCGGCGGGCAGACGGAGCGAGGAAAGGGGATGGACGTGGGAAAGGTCGTATTGGACGGGTTCGCCGCGCAGCCAGCGGCTCAGGTTCTCGCGAAAGAACGCATCCCGGAAATCCTCGCTCCACAGCGAGTCGTATTTCACTCCCGCCTTGGTCAGCGACCCGTTAAGGTTCAGCATGCCCACCAGACCGGGCCATTCGCCGCTCCAGTTGGCCACCGTCAGAATCGGGCCGCGGTGGGTGTAAAGCCCGTGCAGCACGTGATGGCTGTACTGCCACACGGCCTCGACGACGACAAGCGGCGCCGTGCGCGGGACGCTGCGGAAGACCTCCATGCCGTGTTTCTGGCTGTCGATGAAGCCGTGCCCTTTCGCCGCGTCGAACGGATGGCCGCGCCGAACCTCGAAGCCAGCCGCGCGGATCGCCTCGCGCACTGCGGCCTCCACTTTCTCCTGCGCGGGCCAGCATTTTTGATTGGCTGCCAAGCGAAGGTCACCGTTGGCGATAAGAACAACCGGTTCTGGCATAAGCCGTATTCTGTCACAAGCGCGCCTAGGCCGGGCCTGCGTTGGATGGCCGCTTGTGCCGTAGGATAAAAGTAATGGGCGCGGCTTTGACCACCGATTCCGAACTTGCGCGCAAACTGATCGAAGGCGAGGAAGGAGCCTTCGAAAACTTTGTCGATGTGTATTACGCCAAGTTGTTCCGCTACAGCTACACGATGTGCTCGCAGCGTGAGGACGCCGAGGAAGTGGCGCAGGATACGCTGCTGCGCGTATTTGAGAGCCTGAACCAGCTTCGCGAGCCGGACCACCTCAAAAGCTGGGTCTTCCGGATCGCGAAAAATGCCTGTCTGATGAAGCGCCGCAAGAGCGTCTTCGCTCCGAAGTCGGAGATTTCCCTCGATGAACTGAAGCCGAAGCGCGTCGGCGAGGACGGTGGGATGAGGATCGAAATCGCCGATTGGTCGGCCCTGCCCGAGGACCTGGCGCTTGACGCCGAAATGCGGCGGCAACTCGAACGGGCGGTGCACGAGTTGCCGGATTCCTACAGATCCGTCTTTCTGCTGCGGGACATTGAGGAACTGAGCACGGGGGAAGCGGCCGAGATTCTAGGCGTGACCACCGACGTAGTGAAAACCCGCCTGCACCGCGCGCGGCTGGCGCTGCGCAAGTCTCTGGACGAATACATGCGGGAGAGCCGGGCATGAGCGACAAGCGCGACTGCGACAGGATTTTCGCCTTACTGAGCGAATATCTGGACGCCGAGGCGGCGCCGGGCGACTGCGAGGAGATCGAGCGGCACATCGCGGGCTGCAAGCCGTGCGTCGAGTTTCTCGAGAGCCTCAAGAAGAGCGTGCGCCTGAGCCGGGCCTTTCAGTCACCGGAGCCGCCGTCGCCGCTGAGCGACCAGGTCCGGGCCTCGCTGCGCGAGGCGTACCGTAAATCGCTCCAATCACGCTCCGAACATAAGGCTTAGCCCAGCCGTTTTCCCTCGAATCCGCACCGGGGCCTGTCACCTTGGCCCTTCATTTGCATCTAGTTCCGCGAAACCATATGCGGAAACTGGCGATCATGATGTGGTTGGCGGGGGTGGCGTGGGCCGCCGAGCCGCTCACCCTGCGGGAGGCGGTGCAGAAAGCCCTCACCGGCAATCCCGCGATGCAGGCCGGCGCCGAGGGGGTGAAGGCGGCCACAGCGCGGGCCGCGGAGGCGCGGGGCGGAAGGCTGCCGAGGGCCGATTATACCGAGAGTTGGACGCGCAGCGACAATCCGGTGTACGTGTTCGGGTCCCTGCTCGAGCAGAGGCAGTTCACGGCGTCCGATTTTTCACTAGGCTTCCTGAATTACCCTCCCTTTTTGAATAACTTCCAGTCGCGGATTGCGGTCCAGCAGGACATCTGGGACGGAGGGCTACGCGGTGCGCGGGAACGCGCAGCAAGCCTCGGGCGGGACGCAGCCCACGAAGGGGCGCGGGGCGTCGAGATCATGGTGATCGCGCAGACGATCGGGGCTTACTACGACACCGAACTCGCGCGGGAGGCCGTGAAGGTCGCCGATGACGCCGTGAAATCCACCGAGGCCGACCTCAAGCGCGCGCAGGACCGGCGGAGCGCCGGGATGGCCACCGACGCCGACGTACTTTCGATCCGCGTGCACCAGGCCTCGGCGCTGGAGGAACTGATCCGGCGCAAAGCGGACGCGCAACTCGCGATGGCGCGCCTGGCGACGGTAATGGGAGCGCAGGTGGATTCTCAATATGACCTGACCACTCCGCTCCAGGCCGCCAGAAGCGTGGTCATGGCGCCGGAAACCGAAGCCGAATCCGACGCCGAGAAGAACCGGCCGGAGGTGAGGTTGGCCCTCATTCAAAGTTCGATGCGCGACACGCAGGTCCGGGCGGCGAAGGCGGCGATGCTGCCGCAGTTTTTCATTGAAGGGGTGTTCGAGGCGGACCGCCAGGAATTTTTCAACAAAGGCGGTGCAAACTGGACCATCGCCGCCGGCATGCGTTGGAACCTGTTCAACGGGTTCTCCGACACCCATGAGCG
>DAIDIH010000316.1 GCA_027459465.1 Bryobacterales bacterium
GCGACACGTAGATGAACGTCGCCACGGGCGTATCGCCCTGCGAGTCGATGCGCGTATTGTTGCCGTTGTAGATCACGATCACCGGCAACGTCCCCGGCGCGGCATTGCCGGGAACCTTGAAGTTGATCTGCCAGAGGCCCACGAAGCCGGGCGCCAGGCCCGAGTACTCGACGTCGGACTGCGGGATGGTGCTCGTACCGCCGGCGTAGACCTGCGTCGTGATGGCGGCCGGAACGGCGCCCGGAGCGGGAACTCCATCGGCGGGAGCGCCGGGAATCGAACCCAGGCCCGTCCCGAAGATTGAGATGTAATGGCCCACCTTCACCGGATCCGCCGCGCTGTTCGGCTGGTTGTCGTCGGCGTTGATCGCCGCGATCTGGCCTTGGCCGCTCTGGCTGGTGGTGAACAGGCCGGGTGAAGATTGTTCGACGAAGAACGTGCCGTCGGCGAGCACCTGATTGGTGGAAACCTGCACGACTTCGAAATCCTGCTGGCCCTGCGGGGTCTCGTAGGGGATCTGATAGTTGATCTGCGTCGGCGAGACGTAGAACAGCGGAGACGCTTTGCCGTTCACCAGGACTTCCACGTCGCCAAGCGACGTCGGGAGAGCGTTGTTGACAAGCGTCGCGCTCGCCTTGGCGCCGCCGAACGTAGTGCCGGTGGTGGCGAAAAGAGTCGAAATCATGCCCGGCGTGTAGCGGTGGAAGTAATTCGCTGCGTTCACGTTGGCCAGAAGCGGGTAGTAGAAGGCCACGCTGTTGGCGCCGTCGGCAAACAGCGGGTTGCCGCTCGGGTCGAGCGCGATGCCGAGCGGGACCGGCAGGTTCAGCGTCTGGATCGGGTTATTGAAGCCAAGCAGGATCTGGCTGAAGTTGGGCAGCCGAATCACCTGGTTGGCGCCCGTGCTCAGAACCCAGATTTCGCCCGTGGATGGGTTGATGGTGACGCCGTTCGGCTGGTTGGCCGCAATCGGCAGACTGACGGTGGGGTTGTTGCCCGTGGTGCGGATGTTGCGGTAGACCGCGATGCGGTTGTTCCCGGTGTCGGCGACGTAGAGTTGGTCCCCGGTGTCGATGCCGATGCCATGCGGTCCGTTCAATCCTCCGGTGCCGGAGGCGGGGTTGTTGCCTGCGGTGGAGTTGAAGTCGGGCTGGCCGATCACGCTGGTCGCCGTCTGGCCGCTTGTGAAGCCTCCCGCCGGCTTCAGGAAGAACAAAACGCGGTTGTCGACCTGGTCGGAGACGGCAAGGTCGCCCTCGACGGTGAAGGCCAGGCCGTAGGGACCATACATCGTTTGTGCCGTCGGCGCTTTCACCGACTGGTTGAAGCTATACTGGCCGAGAACGAGGTTGGCCTGCTGCAGCGCGCCGGCCGGCTGGGAAAACGGCTTCGGGAAACGCAGCACGCGCCCATTGCCGGAATCGGCCACCCAGAGATCGCCGTTCGAGTCGACCGCGACTCCGTGGGGCGAGTACAAGCTTGAAGCGCTCGGCTGATTCGGATCGTTGGTGGGGTAGTTGATCAAGGCGCGATAGAAATCCGGCTGTCCAATCACGATGTCGGCCTTCTGCCCCGGCTGGGCCTGCCGGTAGTCATTAAACCCGAGGATCCGGTTGTTGCCGGGGTCGGCGACGTAGAGATGCGCCGGTGTGGACGTTGCATCGATGGCCACCATCCCGCCGGGCAGATAGTAATTGGCGCCGTTGACGCTCTGGGCGCCTGCGTAAAGGTAGAACTCGCGGCCCTCGATGAGATTGACGGCGTTGTAGGGGAAGTCGAGTTGGCCGAAGACGCGGGAGGCGGAGGCGATGGCGCCGCCGGAGATGGGGAAATCGAGGACGCGGTTGTTGCCCGCGTCGCAAATGAACACGTCGTTCGCCGTGGCTGCGGCGCCCACCGGAGAGCTCAAGGTCTGCGCCGAGGGCTCCGGATTCCCGCCGTTCGGCTTCGAGGAGGTGAAATCCGGCTGGCCGAGCACGAACGAGGCCGTCGGACCGAACTGCTGCGTCTCGGCCGGCCATTTGCTATAGGGCGGGTAGCCGACGATGCGATTGTTCCCCTCGTCCACGACAAACGGCGCGTCGTTGATGAAGAAAATCCCTTGCGGCGGATGATTGGGCTCGCCCAGGGTCTGAGCGCTGACCTGCGGCGGGTTTGGATTCGTCTGGGTGGGAATCACAACGCCGGCAATCCGCGCGGCGCTCTGGCCCGTGTAGAAGGGCGGCGGGAACACCAACATGCGGTTGGCGCCGTCGGTGACGTAGAGATCGCCTTCGGCGTCGAAAGCGAGCACATTCGGCGCGGCAAGGAAGTTCTTCATTGTCGCGTTCGCCCCGCTGGGTAGAGAGTTGGACGTGAAGCCGGTCTGGCCCAGGACAAGGTCGGCGGCTGGGTCATTGGCGGCGCCGGAGCCGAGCGAAGACGCCGGGTAGCGCAGCACACGGTTGTTCCCCGAGTCGGTGACCCACAGGTTGCCGGCGCCATCGAGCGCCATCCCGGTCTGATAGGGGCCGGAACTGGTAGACACGGCCAGCGTGGCGGCCGTCGGGGCGTTCAGGCCCTGATTGGCGGATCCGCTCGAAAAATTCACCTGGCCGAGAACGAGGTCCGGCGTGATCGTAGGGCCGGGCTGGCTGAATGGCGCAGGGAAGCGAAGGATGCGGTTGTTGCCCGCGTCGAGAACATAAAGATTCCCCTTGGCGTCTACGGCCACGGCCGTCGGGGTCACCAGGCCGATGCTGTTGGTTCCGCCGGCAGGCTGCGCCGCCGACGAGTAGCGGTCCTTCTGGCCGATCACGAGGTCGGCGAAGCTGCCGTTGGCCACTGCGTTGGCGTTCTTCCACGCCAGCACCCGGTTGTTGAATGAATCGGCGACGTAGAGGATCGGCGAGCCGCTGCTCATGTCCACGGCGGCGCTCTGGGCCGAGGCGACCTCGCGCCCTTCGACGAGGTTCGGCGCGACCGCCGTCTGGGACGACTGCTGGAAGACAGCCTGGCCCAGGATTCGCGAAGGCAGGGCGTTAAATTGTTCCTGCCCGATGGCTGGCGCGATAGCCACCGCCGCCAGAAGACAAAGCCGGATTGTCTGCACAGTTTTCATGGGAATTCGGTACTAGCGCCCGCGGGAAGCGACAAACCTATTGATAGCATAGTCCCAAAAGCTTATCGGCCGGCGCAGGGCGCCTCGCGAATTGTCATCATGCCAGAACTTCCCGATGTCACGGTGTATGTCGAGGCGCTGGCCGCGCGGGTTCTCGGGCAGTCTCTCCGGCAGGTGAGGCTGGCGAGCCCGTTCCTGTTGCGAACGGTCGCACCGCAACCGTCGCTGGCGATTGGCCGGCGGGTCGGCGCGGTGCGCCGGATGGGGAAACGCATCGTGCTGGGCTTCGAGGACGGGCCCTGGTTCGCCATTCATCTGATGATCGCCGGCCGCTTGCACTGGCGGCCGGCCGGGGAACGGAGCAAGAAAGCGATTCTGTTTCTTGATTTCGACAACGGCACCCTGACACTGACCGAGGCCGGATCGAAAAAGCGCGCGGCGCTGCACGTGGTGGATGGCGAGCCGGCGCTGCGCGCGCTTGACGCCGGAGGCATCGAGCCGCTCGAAGCCACCTTGGCGGAGTTCGCCGCGGCTCTGCGCCGGGAAAATCACACGTTGAAGCGCGCGCTCACCGACCCCCACCTGTTCAGCGGCATCGGCAACGCCTATTCGGACGAGATCCTGCATCGCGCGATGCTCTCGCCCGCCGCGCTCACCTCCCGCCTCGGGGAGGCCGAAGTGAGCCGCCTGTACCGCGCCACGCAGGAGACCCTCCTCGAGTGGACGGCGCGGCTCCGGGCCGAGGCGGCGGGGAAGTTCCCGGAAAATGTCACCGCGTTCCGCGAAGGCATGGCCGTCCACGGCCGGTACGGCGAGCCGTGCCCGCGCTGCGGCGCCAGGGTGCAGCGGATCCGCTACGCGGACAACGAAACCAACTACTGCGCCGCCTGCCAGACCGGCGGAAAGCTTCTGGCGGACCGCGCGCTCAGCCGTCTGCTCCGGCAGGATTGGCCGCGGACGCTCGAAGAACTCGAACTCCGGCGGAAATCGCTTGACAGGTAAGGCGCTGCCACTAAAGATTACATTTAGGAAGGAAACCTCTATGAGACTACTTCGCATTCTCACGGTTCTGACGCTGGCTCTCGGCGCCGCGTTGGCGCAGGCCGCTCCGCCGCAGATGCCCAATGCCGCCTCCGCCGCGAAAAAAGCGGCTGCCGCAAAGTCGCTCCTCGATATCAACACCGCCAGTGAAGCCGAGCTGTCCGCGCTTCCCGGCATCGGCAAGGCGTATAGCGCGAAAATTATTGCGGGCCGGCCTTACCGCGCCAAGAACGAGTTGGTCAGCAAGAAAATCATCCCCGCTTCGGTCTACGAGAAGATCAAGGACGGGATCATCGCCAAGCAACCAAAGAAGGCGAAGTGAAGCGGACAGCCCTGGCGGCGCTGCTGGGTGCGTGCGCGCTGGCTTCGGCGGCCAAAGGCCCCGCCCTGCAGTACGCTTCGCTCGGAGACTTCCGGCTGCATGACGGCGAAGTGATTCGCGACTGCCGCATTGCGTACCGAACGCTCGGCACGTTGAACGAGGACAAGTCCAACGCGGTGCTGTTTCCGACCTGGTTCAGCGGAGGGAGCGAGGATCTCGTGCCGCTGGTGGGGCCGCAGGGTGTCGTCGATTCCGCGCGGTTCTTCGTGATCCTGGTGGACGCCCTCGGCGACGGGCACTCCTCGTCGCCTTCCAACAGCAAGCTCCAGCCGCGCATGCAATTTCCGCGCTTCACCATTGCGGATATGGTGTCGGCCGAGCATCGCCTGGTGACGGAGAAACTCGGTATCCGCCATCTCCACGCGGTAATCGGCATCTCGATGGGCGGCATGCAGACGTTCCAATGGGCGGTTTCGTATCCTGGTTTTCTCTCGAAGGCCGTGCCCATCGTCGGCTCTCCCCGGCTCACCGCCTACGACATGCTGCTGTGGCAGAGCGAAGCCAGCGCGATCGAAGAAGACAAGGACTGGAACGGCGGCAATTACGCCAAGCCTCCGGCGCTGAACGCCGTTGCAGAGATTCACTCCCTAGCGCTCACCACTCCGGCTTATCGGGTGCGGGAAACTCCGCCCACCGCTTTTCCGGACTTCCTGAAAGAAGTCGACCGCGGCGGGCTTGGCAGAATGGACGCCAACGACTGGCTGCGTCAGCTTCAGGCGATGATGAGCCTGGATGTTTCCAAGCCCTTCGGCGGCTCGATGGAGAAGGCCGCGGCGGTGGTGCGCGCCGAAATGCTCGTCGTGCCTTCGCTCCAGGACCACATGGTCAACCCGACGCCGGCGCTTGACTTTGCCCATCTCAGCCGCGCGAAGTTGTATGGACTCACCGGCGACTGCGGTCATCTCGCCAACGGCTGCGAAAGCGCGCACCTATACCCCGCGGTGCGGGCGTTTCTCGCCGCACCATAAACTCCCGCTAGCGGCGCTTCTCAAAAGGCTGAGGCTCCAGCGGGTGGAGACTCGTATCGAGCAGCGTGATGCGGAGCGAATGTGCGTCCGCCACGGCGTCGAGAAAGCCATGCTCGGAAGCCGCGGCCAGCGACCGGCGGTCCCGATGACGGACCGGGCGCACCGCGTCCCCGCCGCCGCCCGCGATGAAGAGGTCCACTCCGGCCACGCGCAGATGTTCGAGGTGATGGTCGTGACCGGCCGCGTACGCATCCACGCCGAAACGGGTGAGCAGAGGAAGTAGCTCGCGCTGGAGTTGCTTCACGCGCGCGTCGACGTGATGGCGCCCGGAACTGTAGACCGGGTGATGGCCGTAAGCGAATCTCCACATGATGCCCGGCGGGCGCGGCGCTTGCAGCAGACTTCGCAGCCAGTTCCTCTCCCGGGCACTCCAGGCCACCGTGTCCAGCGCGAAGAACTGCACCGGCCCGGAGTTGAAGGTGTAGTATCTGGCCGGCATCCGCCAGGTCTTGCTGTATTGCGAGTACCCGACCTCGGCGTCGGGGTGCGCGGACCGCATGGCGCAGGCCCCTTCGCCGCGGCCATAGTCGTGGTTTCCCAGCGTGGGGTAGAACGGGATTCCGAGCGAACCGTAGAACGTTTCCCACAGATCGTGAAACTTCGGATCGCCGACGCTGGTGACGCCGCACTCGTAGAAGTTGTCGCCCAGTGTCAGCCCGATCTGGACGGAATCCTCGGCGGCGCGGCGTGCGATCGCGTGGGCAACCTCGGCCTCCCACGGTTTGCCTTTGCGCCCGAAATCGCCGAAGGCGACGAAGTGAAGCCGTTCGCCGGGCGGGTTCACCGCGCCGAGATCGGTCTGCGCATACGAGACGGAGCAAATCACGGCCGCGCAGGCAGCCGCCGCGAACGCCCTGCCAAGCGCGCCTGTCATACTATGAATCGCCGGGCATGCCGTTGCCGGCGGGAGGAAACATGGACA
>DAIDIH010000317.1 GCA_027459465.1 Bryobacterales bacterium
GAAGACCTCCTCCACACCGGCGCCCACAAAATCAACAACTGCCTCGGCCAGGCCCTCCTTGCCCGCCGCATGGGCAAGCGCCGCATCATCGCCGAAACCGGCGCCGGCCAGCACGGCGTCGCCACCGCCACCGTCTGCGCCCTGTTCGGCTTCGAATGCGTCGTCTACATGGGCGAAGAAGACATGCGCCGCCAGCGCCTCAACGTCTTCCGCATGCGCCTCCTCGGCGCCAAAGTCGTCGGCGTCTCCACCGGCAGCCGCACGCTCAAAGACGCCATCAGCGAAGCCATGCGCGACTGGGTCACCAACGTCTCCACCACCCACTACTTACTCGGCTCCGCCTTGGGCGCACACCCCTACCCGCTCATGGTCCGCGACTTCCACCGCGTCATCGGCGAAGAAACCCGCCGCCAGATCCTCGAAAAAGAAAACCGCCTCCCCGACGCCATCTTCGCCTGCGTCGGCGGCGGCTCCAACGCCATCGGCATGTTCCACCCCTTCATCGCCGATGAAAGCGTCCAACTCATCGGCGTCGAAGCCGGCGGCCGCGGCCCCGCCGAAGGCGATCACGCCGCCCGCTTCTCCGGCGGCTCCCCCGGCGTCCTCCACGGCGCCTACAGCTACCTCCTCCACAACAGCGACGGCCAGGTCCTGCTCACCCACTCCGTCTCCGCCGGCCTCGACTACGCCCTCGTCGGCCCCGAACACGCCTGGCTCCATGATCAGCACCGCGCCGAATACGTCCCCATCTCCGACGACGAAGCCCTCAAAGCCGCCCTCACGCTTGCCCGCACCGAAGGCATCATCCCGGCGCTCGAATCCGCCCACGCCGTCGCCGAAGCCCTCCGCCGCGCCCCCGCCGCAAAAAACCAGACCTTCGTCATTAACCTCTCCGGCCGCGGCGACAAGGACACCGACATCTACCGTGAACGTCTCCCCGAAATCGATGAACCCGAAACGCATCGCTAGTTACTTCGACCGCCTCAAACGCGAAGGCCGCACCGGCTTCATCGGCTACATCACCGCCGGCGACCCCTCGCCCGATCTCACCCCCTCTCTCGTCGCCGCCCTCCTCCGCGGCGGCGTCGACTTGATCGAACTCGGCGTCCCCTTCTCGGACCCCATCGCCGACGGCCCTGTCATCCAGCGCGGCGCCGCCCGCGCCCTCTCCGCCGGAACCACCGTCGCCAAAGTCCTCGACATCGCCGCCAGAATCCGCGAAAACTCCGACGTCCCCCTCCTCCTGTTCACCTACATCAACCCCGTCCTCCGCTACGGCCTCGATACCCTCGCCCGCGACGCCGCCGCCCACGGCATCGACGGCTGCCTGCTCACCGATTTGAGCGTCGAAGAAGCCGGACCCTACACCGCCGCCATGCACAACCACGGCCTCGACACCGTCTTCCTCGCCGCCCCCACCAGCACCCTCCGCCGCCTCTCGCTCACCGCCCAATACTCCTCCGGCTTCGTCTATCTCGTCTCCCGCACCGGCGTCACCGGCGAACGCCAGACGCTCTCCTCCAACGTCGAACCCCTCGTCCGCGCCATGCGCGAGCGCACCTCGCTCCCCTTGGCCGTCGGCTTCGGCATCTCCACCCCCGAGCAGGTCCGCGAAACCGGCTCGTTCGCCGACGCCGTCATCGTCGGCAGCGCCTTCGAACGCGCCATCGAAGACTCCCTCGCCTCCGGCGCCGATCCCGCCGCCGCCCTCGAAGCCCGCGCCCGCTCCCTCGCCGCTGGTTTACCATCGAAGAAACCATGACGAAGCAGGAGGGAATGGAAGCGCTCGCCGATTGCCGCCGCCGCATCGACTCCCTCGACGCCCGCCTCATCGAACTCCTCAACCAGCGCACCGCCATCGTCGAACAAATCGGCCGCATCAAACGCGACCTCGACCTCCCCATCTACGAACCCCGCCGCGAAGACCAGGTCTACTCAAACGTCCTCGCCCACAACCACGGCCCCCTCGACCACGACGCCGTCCGCCGCATCTTTGAACGCATCATCGACGAAATGCGCCAACTCCAGCGCCTCCGCATGACCAACGGCCAGTAGCCCCCGCCAAGCCCTCATTTCTCCCTCGCAGCCGCCAGAACCCTCGCCTCCAGCGCCGGAGCAACGAAGAAATGTGCCTTCAACCGAAGGGCCTCAATCTCGGGGCGCACCGCGGCGATCTGTCCGAGCGCCTTCGCTCGCAGCAGGACCCCAAGAACGCCGGTCACCTTCAGACCAGCCTCCGCCGCATACTGCCGGCCTTCCTGCTCGTCAATCAGGACGATGTCGGCTTTCAACTCAACCGCCATCGCGATCGACTCCGCCTCACCGCGATCCAAATGCTGTGCGAGGACACGAAGCAGGGGTGACGAAGCCACTGCGGACGCTCGAATCCGGCCGGCTCGCAAGGCCTGCTGAATTTCCATCACGCATTGAGGGTCGGGGTGCGCATCCAACTCGCGGCCGACGGCCCCGGGAATCCAGATCTCGGAAAACTGCTCATGCAGCAACGCCAGCCTGCCTATGCTGGCCAGGTTCGAAATCGGCGACGTGTCACTCACCGCGCGCATATTCGAGGTCGCGCGCCAAATCGTCTTCCGTGTAATGCCGCGGCATCGAGCGGCCCGCTACAAGCCTGGCAAACTCGAATCGATCCGCCCCCGCCAGTTCGCTCGCTTTCCCGAACGGAAGAATCCCCTGCCCATACAGGGCAAGCGCCAACTCCCTGCGCAAACGCACCTCGACCTCCGGCGCGGGAAGCCGCAAGCTCGCCGCAATCGATTCCGGAATGTCGAGGTGAACCGTCATCGGGATGCCTCTGGAACCCTCAACTCCAGCTTACTCCACCCTCCACTCGCCCCCGAGTTTGCCCCGGGCCCCGTCCGATATACTGGCTCCCTACGAAACCCCTCACCCACACCCCCCGCCTCCTCCTCCTCCTCACGCTCCTCGCCCTGGCCCCCGCCTTCGCCGCCAATCCCCCCTCGGAAACCCTCCAACTCCCCGGCCTCACCCAACCCGTCGAAATCCGCAAGGACCACTGGGGCATCTCCCACATCTACGCGAAAAACGAGCACGACCTCTTCTTCGCCCAGGGCTACAACGTCGCGCGCGACCGCCTCTTTCAGCTCGAAATCTGGCGCCGCCAAGCTACCGGAACCGTCGCCGAAATCCTCGGCCCCCACGAACTCAAGCGCGACATCGGCAATCGCCTCTTCCTCTTTCGCGGCGATCTCAACCAGGAACTCAACTGGTACCACCCGCACGGCGCCGCCATCGTCTCGGCCTTCGTCGAAGGCATCAACGCCTACATCGCCGAAACCGAACACAACCCCGCGCTCCTCCCGCTCGAATTCAAAATGCTCGGAATCAAACCGGGCCGCTGGACCCCGGCCGTCGTCATCTCGCGCTTCAACGGCCTGCTCGGCAACATCGAAGAGGAACTCAACCTCGCCCTCGCCATCCGCACCATCGGCGCCGCCGCGGTCAACGACATCGAGTATTTCCAGCCCGCCAATCCGAACCTCGAAATCGATCCCGCCATCGACGCATCCCTGCTCACCCGAAACATCCTCGACCTATACCTCGCCTTCCGCACGCCCCTCAAATTCACCCCGGCCGAACTGCTGCCCGCCTATCGCAACCCGAACCCCACCGCGCGCCTCAACTCCGAAATCGAACCCTTCTCCGCCATCGATCTCAGCCGCCGCCGCCAGGAAATCGGCAGCAACAACTGGGTGGTCGCCGGCAAGCTCACCGCAAGCGGATTCCCCATCCTGGCGAACGATCCGCATCGCGTCCAGGAAGCCCCATCGCTCCGCTACTGGGTGCACTTAGTCGCGCCCGGATGGGACGTCATCGGTGGCGGCGAACCGTCGCTGCCCGGCGTCTCCATCGGCCACAACGAATTCGGCGCCTGGGGCCTTACCATCTTCGGCACCGACAGCGAAGACCTCTACGTCTACGACACCAACCCCGCCGATCCCAACCAATATAAGTACGCCGGCGCATGGGAGCCGATGCAAGTCATCCGCGAAACCATCCCCGTCAAAGGCGAAGCCGCCGTCGCGGTCGAACTCAAGTACACGCGCCACGGTCCGGTCGTCTACGAAGACAAGCCGCATCACAAGGCGTACGCGGTCCGCGCCGCCTGGCGCGAAATCGGCGCCGCGCCCTATCTCGCCAGCCTCCGCATGGATCAGGCGCAAACCTGGGAACAGTTCCGCGACGCCTGCAGCTACAGCCGGATCCCCGCCGAAAACATGGTCTGGGCGGATCGCGCCGGCAACATCGGCTATCAGGCCGTCGGCATCGCACCGCTCCGCCCCAACTGGAGCGGGCTCGTCCCCGTGCCCGGCGACGGCCGCTACGAATGGAGCGGTTACCTTCCCATCAAGGCCCTGCCCAACACGCTGAACCCCGGCAAGGGCTTCTACAACACCTCGAACGAATATCAGATCCCGCCCGGATGGCCCTACACCGAAGCTCTGCATTATCTGTGGGCCGATCCGTTCCGCGCGCAGAGCGTCGCCGAATTCCTCGCCTCGGGCCGGAAATTCTCGGTAGCGGACATGGTCGAGCTTCAGAACAGCACTCTCTCCCTTCCCGCGCGCAGCCTCGTCCCCTTGCTCGCCGGTCTCGACATCCCCAACGAAGCCGCGCGCCACGGCGCCGCGCGCCTGCTGCACTGGGACTACCGTCTCGACAAGGATTCCCTCCCCGCCGGCATCTACGAGATGTTTCAGCGCCACTTACTCGCAAACGTCCGCTCCCTGGTCGTGCCACAAGCCGCGCAAGCCTACATCGGCATGCCCCCGATGTCGCGGATCATTGCCTGGATGGAGGCGCCCGACGGCCGCTTCGGCCCCGATCCCATCGCCGGCCGCGACGCGCTTCTCATCAACAGCCTCGAACAAGCCGTCGCGGAATTGTCCAAACGCTTCGGCCCCGATATCGAAAAATGGCAACTCGGCGCCTATCACTACGCCCGCATTCTCAGCCCCCTGAATACCGCCCTCCGTCCCGATCTCGAAGAAAAATTCGACGTCGGCCACTCCCCGCGCGGAGGCGACGCCTACACCATCGACGCCACCGGCGGCAGCGACAACCAGTTCGCCGGCGGATCGTTCAAGATCATCGCCGACACGGAAAACTGGGACAACTCCGTCGGCCTGAACAACCCCGGGCAATCCGGCGACACGGCCAGCCCGCACTACCACGACCTCTACCCGCTCTGGTCCCGCGGAAAATACTTCCCCATCTTCTTCTCCCGCTCCAAGGTCGAATCGGTCACCGAGAAAGTGTTCCTACTTAACCCGCGCTGAGCCGGCCGACTCACCCTCGCAAGCTTCACAGCATTGCTGCGTGTAGCCCAGCCAGGCATCGAGCAGCCTTGAAGCCTTTGCACGGCGGGTCAACAAGACGGGCGCTACGGCGTAAGGGAAAGGAGTAAGTTCCGAAACAGGACTGACACGACGGCTTTCCCGGCCCATAATTCTGTCTCAGGAGGTCGCGCCAATGAGGTTGACGCGAAGCTTGCTCATCCTGGACGTAACGTCCGCACTTGCGGCCCCCCCCCCACAAGCCAACGGTTCCATAGCGCCGCCGTCGCTTCAGTTGCTGGTTGACGGTTCGAAGAACCCGGAGAAGGTTCCAGATCTCGATGCGCGGCGGCACTTCATTCTTCAGGCCAGTGAACACAGCACCCCAAATGCGCAGGAGTTAAGCCGCCGCAACGCCATGCTACACTTACTCGGCCTGAGCCCTTCCGACCAGACGGCGCTTCTCACCGCTCTTGCCGGCGTGCGCGAACAACTGGACACGCTCAACTGGAATGACTCCGCCCCGGATCCGGCGGCCGCTAGCGCAAGGGACGCCAAGTACAAACAAATCCTTGACTCCGCATGGCAGAGGGCGAGCACGTCAGTAAGTCCCGCCGGCCGGGCGAAGCTGTCCGCCTACTTACAAACCCATGTCAAGCGGGGAATCAAGATCTATGGAACCGCTCAGTGAGAGGAGGCGCGGGAAGATGTCACCAAGCGTATTGCGCGCACGAAGTCTGGCTGGTTTCCTTGGGCTAATTGCGGCCTTCGCCCTGACCACGGTCCATGCTCAGGCCGGCTGCGTATACAACTTCAGCGAGTACGATAACGTGTACCCCAGCTCGGACGGCTCAACGCTATACTACTCGGTGAGCGCGGTGGACAACAGCGGTTGCGGGCACTCGAACTACACCACCACAGCGAACATCCAGGCGCCCGATGGGACGGTTTCTACGTCAAGCGCCTCCGGATTGGCCTCCACGGTCAGCACGACCGAAGATATGGCCTCTGGCGGAGATTACAGCGCATATACCCAGGGCTTCTTTTACTGTCCTTACGCCGGAACTGTTGTCAACGGCTGGGGAACGGGCTTCGACATCTTCATAGGCAGGACAGTCACCTGGTACGGCTGGCCTCTGCTGGTTGGAAGTTCATGCCAGTACTCCGCAACAGCCTGCACGTCGGGGACGCCGTCGTGCACCGGAGGCAGCGCGGTCGAGGTCGGTGAGCCTCCCTGCCCGTATTATCTGCGCGTCACTTATGTGAGGTTTGCTTACAAACAGATTGTCGAATGTTATCCTTTGGCGCTTCAGGGGGCGACCCAGAGCCAATCGAGCAGGAGCTGCAGTTGACAGTCTGGGTCCTCAAACGCCGGGTGCGCGGCGCCGGGAGCCTCGAACATTCACGAGGACATCGGATACCCTGGCCTGCAGCCGCTGGGCGGCGTATTTCGCCGGTGAGCCGGATCCCGCCGCCCGAGCCGATCCGCAGAGCTACACTAAGTAACGGCTGGATGCGCGCGGGACCCTCAAGGATCTTCCCCCGGTTGTTTATGCTCCGCAGCTTGAGCTTCCTGCTCGGCCGGAGGCAGGTAAGGGACGAGGAAGCAATAAAGATGAGCCGGGAACTACGGATTCGTCATCACCACCATAGCCCCGCATGAGACCTTCGAGGACCAAAGCTAGCCCCAGGCAGCCCCCGGTTGCTTGCCCGCTCTGCAGAATGAACCGGATCGTGTCCGGCGAAGACGCCCGGACCCCAGCCGGTCTGCCAACCCAACGCGCCTGGCTGCTCGCAGGCCCAACGGGGAGGTGCCCGTGAGTCACACAAGCGCGTACGGGCTGCGTGGCCGTGTGCGTGAGGTGTCGGAGTTCGAGGAAACGCCGGATGGCGAGCGGAGGATGAACCTCCAGTTCGACAGCGAGGGCTGGGAGGTTGGCGCCGCCCGGTCCAGGCCCGCTGAAGGCAGGGAGGCCAGACTTCCCGACGGCACAGTTCAGCGCTTCACCAAGGTCGAGGGCCTTACCTTTCTCACCCTGCCATGGGCAGCCAAATACGGGGTCCCCACGGGCGGCGCTGCCGAGTCGGTCTCCACGTTCAATCCGTCCGGTGAACCCGTCCGCACCGAACTTCGCAACGGGTCGGGCCAGCTTGTCTACCGCATCGACTACTCCTGCGACGCGGCCGGCCGTGTTGTCGAGCTCGTTGTCCGCAATGGCGAGGCCGCGCCTGGGGTCCAGGGAATCCAACGCGCGACCGGCGGACTCTCCGATGAGGAACGCGGCGCCGTGACAAGGGGCGCCGGGGCTCTGTTCCAGGTGGGGGGCGAATTCGTGCGATCCGCGTTCGCCTATGACCGCAGCGGCCGCCTCGTCGAGCAGATCGTCTCCCAGGGACAAGTATGGGATCCGCACCGCTGTGCCTGGTGTTATAACGACGAGGGCGACGTCGTCGCGGCCTATATGGGCCGCCCGGAGTCGTCCCTGCTGACTCACGAGTACGAATATGACGAATACGGAAACTGGACGCGCCGGATGTCCGTCGGGCCGGGCGGCGCCCGCACGGAGACCCGCCGGCGAATCGAGTACTGGCCGTAATCGCGGATCTGGCAGCCCAAAAGCTGGCCGCCTACTTCGAGAGCCACGTCAAGCGGGGAATCAGCTCAGTGAGAGGAGGCGCGGGAAAATGTCACCAAGCGTATTGCGCGCACGAAGTCTGGCTGGTTTCCTTGGGCTAGTGGCAGCGTTCGCCCTGACCACGGTCCATGCTCAGGCCGGCTGCGTATACGATTTTAGCGAGTACGATAACGTGTACCCCAGCTCGGACGGCTCAACGCTATACTACTCGGTGAGCGCGGTGGACAATAGCGGATGTGGGCACTCGGATTACACAACGGTGGCGAACATCCAAAGCCCCAGCGGCCGGCAAGGTTCCGCTTCGCAGGCAGGCCTGGCAGCGACGGCTGCTATTGCGTTCGAGGATGAGACTGGCACATACTCCATCTACTCCTCGGGTAGCTTCTACTGTCCTTTTGCCCAACAGATCGTGTACAACGGGTGGGGCAGTGGAGGAATTTTTGCTGTGGCCATCACCAACACGTCCTACCGGAATCCAGTGGTGGTCAACGGAGCCTGCTCGTACACGGCCACTGCTTGTACGTCCGGCACACCCTCGTGCACGGGGGGCGTGCTCCCACAACTTGGCGGTTCGTGTCCAGACCCAATTCAGGACGTATACCTGAGAGTAGTCTTTCTGCGCGGTGTGACATGCGTGGCCACGTTCTGGACGCCGGGAGCTGGGGAGTGCAACTGACTCGTTGGAAAGCGAATGTTGACGTTAATTCCGCCAGATCGCGAATTTCCCCACGGACTGCGTGGCCGAGTCCGGCGGCTCATCGAGAGCCATCCGGATGACGGCGCGAGCGGAGCCGTTCGGACCTGCGAGTACGAATTCGACCCCGATGGCTGGCAGCATGGCTTGCCCCCCCACGCAGAGCGGGTGAGGGAGGTTCTCGACCCTGACGGCGGACGGCGCCACATCGCCACACTTTATTCCGGAAAAGCAGGATTCGCGCCGCCTTGGCTGAATGGGATCTGCCTCGAGGCGGGCGGCGCAGCCTTCGCAGTGACCACGTACGACGCCGGCGGCCGTCCGCTGCACACCGAATTGCAGGGCGCCGGGGGTGACATCGTCGCCCGCATCGAATGCGCGACGGACGAAGCCGGAAGGGTCGTCGAGATAACCCAGCACTTTGGCGCGAACCATTTCCTCCAGTCGATATTGGCCGCCATCAAGAGCGCACTCCCGGCGGAAGAGCGCGAGCGGTTTCCCTTCCTCCTCGATCCTGGCGCCGAGTTCATGAGGATCCGATTCGAATACGACCCATCCGGCCATCCCGTTGAGCAGCACGTGACCATGCCCGGCGGCTTGGCGTCCCGCACGTCGAGCCGGTATAACCAGCACGGCGATATCTCATCGGAGCAGCGCGACGGCGGCCCGCCATCGACTTTCTCGTACGAATACGACAGCCGCGGCAACTGGACGCGGCGCATCACGCGCTGGCCCGGCGGGGAGCGGGAGACTCGAAGGCAGATCGAATACTGGGAGTAACGAACCCCTCCGCCAGGGGTCGCCGTCTGAGAAAGACGCGCAGCGGCGTGTCATTCTTCTCGTGAGGGACGCTGAGTACGAACCAATCCTTGACTCGGCATGACCGCAGCGCGGCCTGGCGAAGCTGTCCGCCTACTTACAAACCCACGTTAAGCGGGGAATCAAGATCTATGGAACCGCTCAGTGAGAGGAGGCGCGGGAAAATGTCACCAAGCGTATTGCGCGCACGAAGTCTACCTGGTCTCCTTGGGCTAATCGCGGCCTTCGCCCTGACCGCGGTCCATGCCCAGGCCGGCTGCGTATACAACTTCAGCGAATACAATAATGGTTACCTCAGTTCGGATGGCTCAACGCTGTACTACTCGGTGAGCGCGGTGGACAACAGCGGTTGTGGGCACTCGGATTACACAACGGTGGCGAACATCCAGGCGCCCGACGGGACGGTCTTCACGTCAAGCGCCTCCGGGCTCGCCTCCACGGTTAGCACGACAGAAGATATGGCCTCCGGCGGAGACTACAGCGCATATACCCAGGGCTTCTTTTACTGCCCTTACGCCGGGGCTGTCGTCAACGGCTGGGGAACGGGCCTCGACCTCAAGATCGAATACAGATACACGTACTGGACCAATCCAATTTACTATCCCTTGACCGACGAGTGCGACTGGCAGAACACTGCCTGCACGCCAGGGACGACGAACACATGCGGCAGCGCGCTGACCGTCAACGACTTCCCATTCCAATGTCCGGCGTACGTAAGGGCCAAATACCCCGTGCTTATCGAAAATCGGGTGGTTCTTTGCAGCCCGGTCATTACTCCCCCCACGCCCGTGTCAGGTCCTGGGCCATGCACCTGAGGAAGTCGTCGTTGTTCGTTGGGCCATGGGCGCTCAAGTTTCTCAATGCACCCGGCCATCCCTTAGCGGCGAGGTACCTTGTCGTGTGGGTTGCGGGCGGCAAGCGGGACGAACTCCGCGGCCAGATCTGGAGGGACAGCCAGGGCAGGCTACGCCAGGAATTGGAAATCGCAGGCGTGGCCGCCGGAGCCTTCATTTCGGATCCGGCAACGCGCACGGTAATAGCGCTGAGCCATCCGAACCGCGAATATCTCATGAGTCGTCCCGACAGCCCTTATGGCGGGTTCGCGCCCCGCGCCAGACAGCTCCGGGTATTGCAGGAGATCCACGAGGGCGAACGGCGCCTGATTAACGGGCTGGAGTGCGTGAAGCGACACGAAATTACGCGGGGGATCGAAATACAGACCTGGATCTCACCCACGCTGGCTTTCGCGATTCGGGAGCAGGCCGCGGAGCCCGACTGCGAGGCAACCTGCGAGGTACTCGACATCGTCCCCGGCGAGCCGGATGCGACACTGTTCGAGGTTCCCTCGGGCTACCGGCCGAGTGCCCAATCCGGTCAAGCATAGGCGCCGCCGCTCGCCCCGCCGTCCGCCGTCAGATAATATCTGTGTATGCTCAAGCCGACCATCTTCCGCGAATACGATATACGGGGCGTAGCCGACACCGACCTCCTCAGCCCGGACGTCGAACAACTCGGCCGCGGACTCGGCACTTACATCCGCCGCAACAGCGGCGCCAAAGTCAACCTCGGCCGCGATGTCCGCCTGAGCAGCCAGCGCCTCCACGACGCCCTCCTCCGCGGCCTCATGTCCGCCGGCTGCCACGTCACCGACATCGGCGTCGTCCCCACCCCGCTCCTCTACTACTCGGCCAAACATCTCCACGCCGACGGCGCCGTCATGATCACCGGCAGCCACAACCCGCCCGAGTACAACGGCTTCAAAACCGTCTGCGGCCCCGCCGCCCTCTTCGGCGAAACCATCCAGGACGTCCGCCGTCTCATCGAAACCGGCGACTTCGACTCCGGCGACGGCTCCGTCACCGCCTACGACACCGTCACCCCCTACCTCGAAGAAATCTCGTCCCAGTTCCACTTCGCCCGCCGCATCCGCGTCGTCTGCGACGCCGGCAACGGCTGCGCCGGCCCCGTCATGCACCGCCTGCTCGCCAAACTGAACGTCGAAGTCCACGAAATGTTCTACGAGCCCGACGGCCGCTTCCCTAACCACCACCCCGACCCCACCGTCCCCGCCAACCTCAAGCAACTGATCGACGCCGTCCAGGAACGCAAGGCCGATCTCGGCATCGCCTTCGACGGCGACTCGGACCGCATCGGCGCCGTCGACGAACACGGCGAAGTCATCTACGGCGACATGCTCCTGCTCATCTACGGCCGCGAAATCCTCACCCGCAAACCCGGCGCCACCATCATCGGCGAGGTGAAGTGCTCCCAGCTTCTCTACGACGAACTGAACCGCCTCGGGGCCAACGCCATCATGTACCGCACTGGCCACTCCCTCATCAAAGCCAAAATGAAAGAGGAGCACGCCGAACTGGCCGGCGAGATGTCCGGGCACATGTTCTTCGCCGACCGCTACCTGGGCTACGACGACGCCCTCTACGCCGCCTGCCGCCTCATCGAAATCGTCGCCGCCAGCGGCCATCCGCTCTCCTACCAGCTCGCCTCGCTGCCCAAACTCGTCTCCACCCCGGAAATCCGCGTCGACTGCCCGGATGAAACCAAGTTCGACGTCGTGGCGCGCGTCGCCGAACACTTCCGCAAAACCCACGACATCGTCGACATCGACGGCGTCCGCGTCAAATTCCCCGAAGGCTGGGGTCTCCTCCGCGCCTCCAACACCCAGCCCGTCCTCGTCATGCGCTTCGAAGCCACCAGCCCGCAACTCCTCGCCCAATACCAGCGCGAAGTCGAAGCCGCCCTCGATGCCGCCAAATCCACCGGCGCCACCGCCTGATGTAGCCATGATCCGCGTCAAACGAGTCTACGAGGACCCCTCGCCCGATGACGGCGCCCGGTTCCTCGTGGACCGCCTCTGGCCCCGCGGCCTCTCAAAAGACACCTTCGCCCTCACCGCCTGGCTCAAAGACGTCGCCCCCTCGAACGAACTCCGCCGCTGGTACAACCACGAACCCGAAAAATGGCCCGAATTCCAGCGCCGCTACTCGGCCGAACTCTTGGCCAGCCCCGCCGCCCAACAAGCCCTCGAAACCCTCCGCGCCCACGCGCGCAAGGGAACGATAACCCTCCTCTTCTCCTCCCGCGAAGAACACCGCAACAACGCCACCGCCCTCAAATCCCTCCTCACCCGCCGGCCGGCATGACTCATTCGCCCCGGGTGTTGGCCTCCACCCACGCCTCGAACGTCAAATACCGCCCCGTCGCCGCGTCATAACACGCCCCCGCTCCCTCGCTCCCGCTCCGCTCCCGCAAAAACCGCCGCAGCTCCTCCAGCCCAATCCCGTACTCCCGCGCCAGCCTCCGCATCCCCGGCCCGTTCCGTCCCGCCGCCAGCCGCCACACCGCCTCCAGCCGCAACCGCCGCACCTCATCCTCCGCCATCCCCCTTTCGACCGCAATCGCCGCCGCCCGCACAGAATTCCCCCGCGCCCGCTCCGCCGCCAACTCGTCCAACTCCGCCCGCTCCCCCGTCATGGCGTCCTCTCCGTTCCCTCACACCAACGTGCCGCTTCCTACTTCGTGTCTCCCTTCCCGCAAGCCCACGGCACCGGATGTGTCCGATAACAACGCCGGCACCGGTAATGCCCATGGATCGGCCACATCGGCGTCCCATGCATCACCCGGCACCAACGCCGCCCCAGCCACCCAAACGAACGCGCCACGGGTGCCCACATCCTGCACCTTCCCCGGCGGCGGGCCCGCGCCGCGCACCATCGCCGCCCGGACCCGCCGCCTGCCCCTTAAGCCGCAATCGCCTTCCGGCTCTCCACTCCCTCGATCGGAATCTGCCGCGGCCTCTTCGCCTCCGCAATCGGCAACCGGATGTCCAGCACCCCGTTGTGCAAACGGCAATGCACCCCCTCGGCATCCACTCCCTCCGGCAAATCCACCACCCGATGGAATTTGCCATACACCAGCCGCAGCGAACCGCCATTCGTCGCAAAATTCTCCGGCTCCTTCCGCTCCCCTTCAATCACCAGTTGCCGGCCCTGCATCTGTACCTTCACATCGCTTTCCCCCACCCCGGGCAGCACCACCCGCAGGTTCAGCGATTGGTCATTCCATCCCGTCTCTATCGCCGGAACGAACCTCCCGTCCGTTCCCGCCAATGCCGGCCCGGAACCCTTCTCTCCCGTAGCCTCGAAAAATCCGCTCCACACCTCGTCCATCGTACGACGGAAGTGATCAAGCGTCTCCTGTATATCCCGTGCAAACACGCTATCCAACATGCACTCTCTCCTCATCGTAGTGACGTTCGGACAAGTAGTCCGGGAAGCCATCACGGCATTCCATCCGAAACAGACGCACAAACCCGCTCATTCGATTCATATCTTAGCGATGCATGCTCAGAGATCCTCGCCTATCGACCCTAATAATCTCTATCGACATAAAATATAAAATCTATGTAATTGACACTAATATAATCTGATCGGCTCAGATTGACATTTCCCGCAGTCTGTGTTACCTTCCAATCAGGGAACTAGGCCACGGCCTCTCATCCCGTAGGCCATTCAGGTTCCCCAGCCGTCGCCACCCGCGCGCGACAAGCGGCGGATTAGGCCCAACTGCCTCTCCCGCCACCCGCCGCGCGGTTGGCCTTCGGAATTTCAAACACACAAGGAGGTACTTCGTATGGCAGGACTGATTCGCTGGGGTTGGGATCCCTTCAAAGACATGGAGAAGGAGATGCAGGATCTCACAGACCGCTTCAGCCGTTTGCTTTCCCGCTGGCCCTCCCGTACCACAGGCGCCCGGGAAGCCCTCACGGTCGCCGATTGGGCGCCTTCGGTCGACATCTCCGAATCCGATAACGAATTCCTCATCAAAGCCGAAATCCCCGAGGTCGACAAAAAAGACGTCAAGGTCACCGTCCAGGACGGCCTGCTGACGTTGCAGGGCGAACGCAAACAGGAGAAGGAAGAGAAGGGCAAGCGCTTCCACCGTATCGAGCGCTCCTACGGCACCTTCCTCCGCACCTTCGAAATGCCCGATGGCGTCGATCAGGACAAGCTCAAGGCCGAGTTCAAGGACGGCCTGCTCGTCGTCCACCTTCCCAAAACCGAAAAGGCCCGTTCCAAGGCCGTCGAAGTCAAGGTCGAATGACCCGTCTGACTTCCTTCTGTCTCGGGGGCCCTCGCCGGAATCTCCCTCGGGGGTCTTCCCGGCCCCCGGCCCCCTCACCCGCTTCATTACATCCACCCACGCCGGCGCCGCCTCACTTGGGAACAACTACGCAAGAACCGGATCGAGGCGAGCACGGCTTTCTTCTTCGATCATCCCCGCCCGGGTCGCGTTCGCCTCCTCCTCGTTCGCGACGAGATCCTGGCCGTCTTGCCGTACCATGGATGCATGTCTGAACTTGTCTTCGAGGTCGTCCAGGAGTCCGACGGCGGCTACTGCGCCGAGTGCTCACCGAAAGCATCTTCGCCGAAGCCGACACCTGGGGCGAACTGCGTAAGAACGTGATCGAGGCGACCACGGCTTTCTTCTTCGATCGTCCCCGGCCTGATCGCGTTCGCCTCCACCTCGTTCGCGACGAGATCCTCGCCGTGGCATGAAGCTTCCCAGGGATGTCTCCGGCGCCCACCTCGCCGGCGTCCCGTGCCGCAGGTGGGAGTACACGAAAGTCCATCAAACCGCGAGTCACATCATCCTGGAGACTTCAGAACCGGCACACCATCGGATGGCTATCCCGGACCACCACCCGCTCCGCCTGGGCACGTTCAATGCAATCCTGCGCGCCGTTGCGACACACAAGGGCGTCACCCGCGAGGCGATCATCGCAGACCTATAACAGAACGCCCCCTCCGTCCCCCCTTACCCCCGCACCCGCCTCACTTCCTCCACAATCGCCGGCGCCACCTCAAACAAATCCCCCACAATCCCGTAATCCGCCACCTCAAAAATCGGAGCGTTCGCGTCCTTATTGATCGCCACGATCGTCTTCGACCCCTTCACCCCACCAGATGCTGGATCGCTCCCGAAATCCCCACCGCCACATACAGCTTCGGCGCCACCGTCTCCCCCGCTGCTCCCCACCTGCCGCTCCATCGGCAGCCAACCGTTATCGCAAATCGGCCGCGACGCCGCCAACTCCGCCCCCAACGCCCGCGCCAGTTCCTCCACCACCCCGATGTTCTCTTTCTCCTTGATCCCACGCCCCACCGAAACAATAATCTCGGCCGCCGTCAAATCCACCGCCCGCGCCGACTCCCGGAACGGAGCCTCCGGCCGCTGCCGGATCGCCCCCGCCTCGAGCTCCACCGCAAACTCCTCCACCGCCGCCTGTCCCGCTTCCGCCGCCTCTGCCCGGAATGCCCCCGCCTGCAGCGACGCAAACCGCGGACCCTCCCCGCTCACCCGCACATCCGCGTTCAACTTCCCCTGGAAAAGCTGCCGCACAAACACCAACCCGCCCTCGGCCCGGAACCCCGTCGCATCGCTCACCAGCACCCGCCCGAACCGCGTCGCCACCTTCGGCGCAAAATCCCTCGCCTGGTACGTATGCGGAAACAGCACCACATCCGCCCCGTCCCGCCGCACCAGCGCTTCCACCGCCGCCGCGTACCCGTCCGCCGTATACTCGCCCAGCAGCGCATGGCTCACCGCGTAAACCTTCTCCAAACGATACGCCGCCAGCTCCCCCGCCAGAGCCGCCACATCGGATCCCACCACCGCCGCCCGCGCCCCAACCCCCAACGCCCGCGCCAACTCCTGCCCCGCCGCCAGCGTCTCGAACGACATCCGGTTCCACGCGCCCCCGCGCGCTTCCATCACCACCAGCACGCCGCTCATAGCACCCTCGCCTCGAACCGCAGCTTCTCCACCAGCTTCGCCGCCGCCGTCTTCGCGTCCCCTTCAATCATCTGCGTCTGCTTGGTCCGCTGCGGCAAATACACCCGCTCGAGCACCGCCCCCGCCGCCCGCTTCCCGCCCAAATCCGCCGCCGCCAGCTTCTTGATCTCTTTCGTCTTCGCCTTCTTAATCCCCATCAACGTCGCGTACCGCAGCTTGTTAATGCCCGATTGAATCGTCAGCACCGCCGGCAGCGGCATCTCCACGTGCTGGAACCATCCGTCTTCCAGCTCCCGCTTCACTCGCAGCTTCCCCTCGCCCGCCTCCACCTGCATGATGATCGTCGCGTGCGGCAGCCCCAGCATCTCCGCCATCACCACCCCCGTCTGCCCATACCCCAAATCGTCCGATTGCAGCCCGGTCAAGATCAGCTCCGGCGACTCCCGCTTCGCCGCCTCCGCAAGCAGCGCCGCCACGCCCAGCGTGTCCAGCCCCGCCGCGTCTTCCTCTTCCACGTGCACCGCCCGGTCCGCGCCCTTGGCCAGCGCCTCGCGAATCGTCTGCGAAGCCCGCGCCGGACCCAGACACAGCGCCACCACCTCGCCGCCGTGCTTCTCCTTCAACTGCAGCGCCTCTTCAAGCGCATAGGCGTCCGGCTCGTTGATCTCGAAACTCAGATCGCCTTCTTCAATCCAGCGCCCTCCCGCCCCCGGCTTCAACTGCGAATCCCGCACCGGAACCTGCTTGATGGCGACGAGTATTTTCATATGGGGAAAAACTTGTTACCCTTCCCAGCGGCGGAAAATCAAACACCCGTTCGTCCCGCCAAAGCCGAACGAATTCGACAGCGCGTAGTCGATCTTCATCTCCCGCGCGTGGTTCGGCACATAGTCCAAATCGCACGCCGGATCGGGCACGTTCAGGTTGATCGTCGGCGGCGCAATCTGGTCCCGGATCGCCAGCACCGTGATGCCCGCTTCCAGTCCGCCCGCCCCGCCCAGCAGATGCCCCGTCATCGATTTCGTCGAGCTCACCGCCAGCTTCATCGCATGCTCGCCGAAGCACCGCTTCAGCGCAAACGTCTCAATCCGGTCCCCGATCGGCGTCGACGTCCCGTGCGCGTTCACATAATCGATCTGCTCCGGCTTCAGCGACGCGTCGGCCAGCGAGTTCCGCATCACGCGATACGCTCCATCCCCGTCTTCCGAAGGGCTCGTGATGTGATACGCATCCCCGCTCATCCCATACCCGACAATCTCGGCCACGATCGGCGCCCCGCGCCGCACCGCCTGCTCCATCTCCTCGAGCACCAGCACCCCCGCGCCCTCGCCCACAATGAACCCGTCCCGATCCTGGTCCCACGGCCGGCACGCATGCTCCGGATCGTCGTTGCATTGCGACAAGGCCCGCATCGCCGCAAACCCGCCGATCCCTAGCGGCGTGATGCACGCCTCCGCCCCGCCGCAGATCATCGCATCCGCATAGCCGTGCTGGATCAGCCGGAACGAATCCCCAATCGAGTGCGCGCTCGTCGTGCACGCCGTCGCCGTCGCCGAATTCGGCCCCTTCGCCCCCGTGCGAATCGACACATACCCCGATGCCAGGTTGATGATCGTCGCCGGAATGAAAAACGGGCTCAGCCGGCTCGGGCCTTTCTCGAGCAGAATCTTGTGCTCCCGCTCGATCACCTCGAATCCGCCGATGCCGCTGCCAATGTAGACGCCCGTGCGCTCCGCGTTCTCCGGCGACACACGGAACTTCGCCGCCTCCACCGCGAACTCGCTCGCCGCCAGCGCAAATTGGATGAACCGCCCGGTCTTCTTGATCTCCTTCCGCTCCAGATACAGCAGCGGATCGAACCCCTTCACCTCGCCGGCAATCCGGCAGTTGAATTCCCTGGCATCAAACTGTTCAATGGGGCCGATGCCATTGCGTCCTTCACGGATCGCCTGCCAGGTCTGCTCGGTTCCGATCCCAACCGCGGAGACCAGGCCCACCCCGGTGACTACAACTCTGCGCGCCAAACGTTGGGCTCCTCGCCGCTACTTCTTTTTCTTCGCCTCGATGTAGTCGATGGCGTCCTTCACCGTCCCGATCTTCTCGGCGTCTTCGTCCGGAATATCGATCTCGAACGCCTCTTCGAACGCCATCACCAACTCGACGATGTCGAGCGAATCGGCGCCCAGGTCGTCCACAAACGACGCCGTGCTGTCCACCTGGCTCTCATCGACGCCAAGCTGCTCTACGATAATCTGCTTTACTTTCTGTTCAACCGGCATGAATCCTCCCAATGCGTACTCGTACCCTACCTGAGGTTTCCGCGTACGCCTCTTCGGCAATAGCTACAAACCCATTGATTCTAGCGATCCTGCCACGCTACCGCAACTTCCCACCCACTCGCGCACAGAGCCGCCGGCGGCGTCAGCCGCGCCGAACCGTCGTGCGCCGTTCAGAAACTGTTGTAGCATGATGGCAGCCTTGCCTTTCGCTCCCCGCATACTCCGCCTCGCCCTCGGCTCCCTGCTGACAACCGGTTGGATGCTCGCCGCCCCGCCTACGGCGCAAACTCCGCCCGATCCCGCTCTCACCCGCCTCCTCTCCGGCGTCGGCACAGACGCCGGCCGCTTCTGGAGCGGCGCCCCCGCCTACTTCGGCACCGAAACCTGGACCGAATACTCCACCGCCGCCCCCCACAAGCCCCACAAACGCCGCCTCCACGTCGGCCTCCCCCCCAAACCCCCCGCCGAATCCACCGTCACCAGCCAGATCGTCTCCCTCTACGCCCTCGCGCCCATCACCCGCCGCGCCGAGTCCCTCTTCGAATTCCGCCAGGTCCTCTCCGTCGACGGCAAGCCCGCCGGTGACCCCGCCAAACTCCGCCAACAGTTCCTCGACGCCCTCACCTCCGAAGACTCCAAGCGCCTCCGCCGCCTCCGCGACAACTTCGAAAATCAGGCCATGTCCGGCGTCATCATCGACTTCGGCCAGCTCATCCTCCTCTTCACCCGCCCCGGCCAAAAACAGTACTCCTACGAACTCAAACCCCCCGAACACATCGGCGCCCTTACCGCCGTCCCCATCGACTTCACCCAGAAAACCGGCAGCCAGGGCCTCCACATCTCCGAACCCGGCCACGACCAGGAAGACACCCCCCTCCACGGCCAGATCATGGTCTCCCCGGCCGACGGCGCCGTCCTCCAGATCCGCCTCCTCGCCGACCGCAAGCTCGACTCCCACCAGATCCACGACGAAGCCCAGGTCGACTACACCCGCATCGCCCCCCACGCGCTCGTCCCCGTCTCCGTCGTCCACCGCCGCACCGAAGACGGCAATACCCTCTACCACGACGTCTTCACTTACTCCAACTGGCAGCCCCTCGGCCCCCCCTCTCACCACTAACCTGAGCTAAGCCCCGCGGAGTTCCCTCATCCGTTCCCCGGCCTGCACCGCATCCACCGGCCGCCATGAAATTTTCACCACCACCCCGCCGCCGTCGCTCGTCGGGGCCCGTTCCGCCTTCGCCCGGTCCGCTTCACCCAACGTCTTGCCGGTAAGCAAAAAGTTCTGCTCATAAATTTCCGCCGCGCGCCGGTTCAACTCGATCCGCCTGCCGTCCGATCCGACGAGAAAACCGGCGATCTGAGCCTGTATCTCTAATAAATACCCGGGCAGAAATACCTTCTCGCTCGACTTCTTATCGTTCACCCACTCGATCAGATCGAAGCGGTTCTGCGCCTCCGGGCCGATATTCGTCTGGTACACGTACCCCTCCAGCGGGCTCCGCGCCGAAGTCCGGTTCGTGCTCAGAAAAACATACGCGTGGCCAACGCCCTTGCCGATGACGTCAACGCGCACCAAAAAATAACCAAGCGTCTTCTGCATGTCCAGGAACGCCTGCTTCATCCGCGCATTGTCGGAAATATCGATGCCCGAGTTCGGCGTGTCCCGCAGCCCGTCGCCAATCAGAATTTCGCACAATCGGGGCGCACTGTCGCCGCATCCCATCGGCGCCTGCTTCAGGTACTCGAGCCGCGATCGCTGCCAATCGTCGGCTTCCATGCTGAACCGTAGCACCTCCGGATCGATCTGCTTAAATCGCAGCATCGCGTCCGCGCTGCTCCACGCTGTGACAATCGTGTGGCGGAGAGCCTCATTTAATGGGTCCGGCATATTCCGCAATTATGCCGCATTTTCGCTGCCGCACACCCCACGATTTCCCTCTGCCGCCGCCGCGCCCCGCCTCCGTTCGGAAGCAAGCTCAACGGCCGCCTCTCCCGGGCCGCCTCCGCGGTCGCCTTCCGCCCGCTCGCCGGCTCCAGCGCCGGATTCCGATGAATCGCCCGTTTGTGCTGCGCCGCTTCTAGTCCATCCACGACCTCCGGTGCAATCCCGAGCGCTTGTTCGATCCCCATCGGCCCCTTCGCCAGGCGCTCGGCCACTCCCACACCCTCCACCCATGCCCCGCCATACACAACCCCTTCGCCGCAATCGCTCGCCAACATGCGACGCTCAACAATGAGCCCTATGCGCCACGTCTACCTCCACGGCTTCGCCAGCGGCCCCTCTTCCGCCAAAGCCCGCTACTTCGCCCAGCGCCTCGGCGAGCACGGCATCGCCCTCGAAATCCCCGACCTCGCCCAGGGCGACTTCCAACATCTCACCCTCTCCAGCCAACTCGCCGTCATCGACCGCGCCACCGCCGGCGAGCAATCCGTCCTCATCGGCTCCAGCCTCGGCGGCTACCTCGCCGCCCTCTACGCCGCCCAACACCCCCACGTCAACCGCCTCCTCCTCCTCGCCCCCGCCTTCTGCTTCCCCTCCCGCTACCCCGCCGAACTCGGCCGGGAAACGCTCGAAAACTGGCGCCGCACCGGCCTCCTCCCCGTCTTCCACTACGCCCACGGCGAGCCCCGCAACCTCGGCTACGCCATCGTCGAAGACGGCCGCCAGTACGACGACTTCCCCGATTTCACCCAACCCGCCATCCTCGTCCACGGCCTCCACGACACCGTCGTCCCCGCCTCCCTCTCCCGCGAATTCGCCGTCGGCCACCCCAACGTCCGCCTCCACCTCCTCGACTCCGACCACCAGCTCACCAACGTCCTCGACCAGATCTGGCAGTTCTCCGGCCCCTTCCTCCAAGGCAAAACATAGCGCCCGATCTACGCCATCCCTTCGACTGAACCGGCCTGTGACCGAGCCGCGACTGCAAAGGAGCGGTCCTTCCTCTCGCCCAACGGCGACTTTCAACCTGGCATCCCTCTGCACTTTCGACGAAACAAATCCCCGAAACTCCCTTATGCTTAGCAAGAGGCAGCTATATGGCCGTCTTGTTCCGCCCAAGTCCGCGGCTTGGGGACGAACACCTATGACGCCCCAACCTCAGGCCGATCGCTTCCCGTGCCCCGGCTGTTCGGCCGACATGCAATTCGATCCCGCCACCCTCGGCATGAAATGCCCGTTTTGCGGCAAGACGCAAACCCTCGCCGCCCCGCCGGCCGCCGGACGCGCCGCCCTGATCTCCTCTCACCCGCTCGACGACTTCGTCAACCAGCACGCTGCCTTCGATCCGCGCCCCCTCTCCGCCGCGGCGCTCCAAGTCTCCTGCGGCGCCTGCGGCAGCGTCGTCACCTTTCAGCCGCCCGACGTGGCCGGTCTCTGCCCCTTCTGCGGCGATTCGCTGGTCGCCCAGCCCAAGGCAGCAGATCCCCTCCTGGCCCCCGACGCGGTCCTGCCCGCCGCCATCCCTAAAGATCGGGCGCAGGCGGCCCTTCGCGCCTGGCTCCAGTCCCGCTGGTTCGCCCCAAACGCACTCAAACGCCTCGCCCGCCCGGACGCGGTCGAAGGTGTGTACCTCCCTTTCTGGGATTTCGATGCCGACACCACCACCCGCTACTCCGGCCGCCGCGGCGAGCACTACTACGAAACCGACACCTACCCGGAAACCGATTCCGAGGGCCGCACCGTAATGCAAACCCGCCAGGTGCAGCGCACGAAATGGCATCCGGCCTCCGGCGTCGTCTCCTGCCGCTGTGAAGACGTGCTCATCCCCGCTTCGAGCTCCGTCTCCGAATCCAGGCTCAACGCGCTCCAGCCCTGGAAACTCGATTCGCTCCGCCTCTACGACCCCGCCTTCCTCGCCGGCTTCAAGGCGCAGCGCTACCAGTTGGAACTCGCCCCCGGCTTCGAGCACGCAACCCAAACGATGCGCCGCAATATCGAGCGCGCCGTCCGCCGCGACATCGGCGGCGACGAGCAGAGCATCGATTCGATGGAGACCCAGTACTTCAACACCCAGTTCCGCCACCTCCTCCTCCCCGTCTGGATCGGCGCCTACCGCTTCCAGAACAAGCCCTACCAGGTCGTGGTCAACGCCTCCACCGGCGAAGTGAACGGCGAACGCCCCTACAGCCTGGTCAAGATCGTGGTTCCCATCGCTGCCATAGTGCTCCTGTTCGTCATATACGCTCTCGTGGGTCTGCTCCTGCTCTCGCAGAAGTAGGCATCCCATCGCGCCTCTACTCATTCCGCAACGCCACCATCGGGTCCACCGCCGCCGCCCGCCACGCCGGCACAATCGACGCAACCAGCCCCGCCACGCCCAGCATCAGTACCGCCAACAGCAGCAGGGCCGGGTTCCCCGGTTCGACGCCGAACAACTGGTTCGTCATCAGCTTCCCCGCCGCCAGAGCCGACGGAACGCCGATCGCAATCCCCACCCCAACCTGCAAAAACGAACTCCGCAGCACCATCCCCACCACCCGCCCACGGTCCGCGCCCAACGCCATCCGCACTCCAATCTCACCCGTCCGCTGTTCCACGTTGTACGCCATCACTCCATACAACCCCACCGCGGCCAACAGCAGCCCGAGCAAGCCAAACAGCATCGTCAGCGTCGCAATCATCGATTGATTCTGAAAATCGGCGCTCACCACCTGGCTGTACGGGTCAATCGTATACACCACCAGATCCGGGTAAAGACTCGCCAGCGCCTGCCGCACTTGCTTTTCGATGCCCGGCGCGTTGCCTCGCGCCCGGATCACGATGTTGTACAGATAGTGCGAATAGGTCTCGCCCGTCTGCCAGTTGGCGTCGTCATAGTGCGCGGTTTGTGTTTCAGCCAACCAGTACATCGGGCGCACCGCCGTTTTGTAGTCGTACGTCATGTACCGGATGTCCTTCACCACGCCGACGATTTCATACATCCCGGAGTTCCGGAGCGGGCCCGGCCCAAAGTGCCGCCCGATCGGATCCTGGCCCGGGAAGAACTTCTTCACAAACGCCTGGTTGACGACGGCCACGTTGCGTGTCGTCGCCGTGTCCTGCTCCGTAAACGGCCGGCCCTGCACCATCTCCGCGCCGATCGTCTCAAAAAAGCCCGGCATCACCCTCGCAAAGCCTGCGCCCGTGTCTGCCCGGGCGGGCGGCTCCGGCCTGCCTTCAATCCGAACCCCGTTGTTCCAACTGTCGCCCGTCATCGGCGCGTAAAGTGCCGGCGACACCATTTGTACTCCGGCAATCTCCATCAACCGGTCGTCGATGTTGCGGAACATCGAGCCCATCTGCTCGGGTTGATAGCCGCTCAGCGTGGGATTGATAAAAGCGACATAGCGGTCCTTCGTTTCGAAGCCGAAGTTCTGGTGTTCCAGGTTCCGCAGGCTTTGCGCCAGCAGCGCCGCCGCCGTCAACAAAACCAGGCTCATCGCGGCCTGCACCACTACCAGCGCCTTCTGCGTCCAGGACCGCCCTCCGCCCACGGAACGGTTTGCCCCGCGCAGCGCTTCCACCGGGCTCACCTGCGAGGTCATCCATGCCGGAGCAATCCCAAACGCCACGCCGGTCAGGATCGAGATCCCCAGCGTGAACCCCAGCACCAGCCACGAGGGCGTCGCCTCGATCGGCACATGATTCGTCGGTCCGCTGAGATGGAAGGCCAGATACAACATCAAGCGCGTTCCCGCATACGCCACACCAATGCCCAAGGCTCCGCCGATCATCGCCAGCGTCATCGCCTCCACCAGCGCCTTGCGCACCAGCCGGCTCCGCGGCGCGCCCAAAGCCACGCGCACCGATGTCTGCGCCCGATCCTTCAATCCGCGCGCCAGCATCAGGTTCGCCAGGTTCGCGCACGCCACCAGCAGCACGCACGCCGCGGCAATCAGCAGCAGCTTCAATCCGTCCTCATAGTCGTCCCGCAATGCCGCCACGCCCGCCCCGCCCGGCGCCAGATGCAGGGTCTGCTGCCCCCACAGTTGTTTCTCCCCGGGCTGCATATCCTGGACATGGCTCGCCAGCCAATCGTGAAATTCCACCCGCAGCTTCGCTTCGAGCATCTTCGGATTCACTCCGGCTCGTACCCTTCCGATCAGGTCCAGAAAGTTCGTCTGCGGATTTTTCACCCGCGCCGCCGCCCCGTCAATTACCGCCTCCGAGGCAATTGGTAGCCAAAAATCCGGCATGCCCCACCCGGCCAGCTTCGCGCCATAGAATCCCGGCGGAGCAACGCCGATCACCGTGAACGGATGACCGTTCATCTGAAAAGTCGAGCCCACAACGGATCGGTCGCCCCCGTATTTCTCTTCCCAGATGCGATAGCTCATCACCGCCACAAGCGGCGCCCCAACGCGGTCGTCCGTGTCGG
>DAIDIH010000318.1 GCA_027459465.1 Bryobacterales bacterium
TCTGCTCAAACAGCTCCACTTTGCCTCTCCAGTCCAACAAGTTCCCTCCGCTCGGGCTAAACCCGAATCAGAGTACCCGTTCGTCAATGGGGTGGGCCAAAATAAAATGCCGAACTGGGCCAGTTCAGAATACCGAAATCAGGGACAACGCCAAACGACCCCAAAACGCCCCAGCAACATATCAAGTCCACCTATGCCACCCTCAAACTAAACACCCCCCAACCACCCCATGCTCCATCCCCGCCACGTCCGCACCCGCCTCACCCTCTGGTACCTCGCCATCCTCGCCCTCGCCCTCCTCATCTACGCCGCCGCCACCACCGCCCTCGTCCTTTACCAGCTCCGCGACCAACTCGACCGCCTCGCCATCCAGGACCTCGAAACCGTCGAAGGCTTCCTCCAGTTCTCCCCCTCCGGCGCCCTCACCCTCCGCGAGGACTACCACGACCACCCCTACCCCGCCAACGTCGCCGAACGCCTCATGGAGGTCTACGACCCCGCCGGCCATCTCCTCTACCGCAACCGCCTCCTCGCCAACCGCTCCCTCGGCCCCGTCCCCGCCCCCACCGAAGGCGCCGCCGGCTACAACCCCCACTCCCTCCGCCTCTCCGACGGCAGCCCCGTGCGCGTCGTCAGCAAACGCCACTCCCTCCACGGCCGCCCCGTCATCATCCGCGTCGGCTTCTCCGAAGCCCCCCTCTACCAGCGCCTCCGCCAGGTCACCCTCGGCCTCCTCGCCGGACTCCCCCTCGCCCTAGCCCTCATCGGCTTCGCCGGCTACTTCCTCGCCCGCCGCGCCCTCGCCCCCCTCGAACGCATGACCCGCCGCGCCCACCAAATCCACGCCCACCGCCTCAACGCCCGCCTCGACGTCGAAAACCCCGCCGACGAACTCGGCCAACTCGCCCTCGCCTTCAACGATACCCTCGCCCGCCTCGAACGCTCCTTCGAAGAACTCCGCCGCTTCACCGCCGACGCCTCCCACGAACTCCGCACCCCCCTCACCGCCCTCCGCGCCGCTGGCGAAGTCGCCCTCCGCCAACCCATCTCTCCCGCCCAATACCGCGAAGTCGTCTCCAGCATGCTCGAAGAGGCCGCCCGCCTCACCCACATCGTCGACAGCCTCCTCCTCCTCGCCCGCGCCGACTTCGCCCCCCAGCCCCTCCACCGCGAACCCGTCCACCTCCTCCCCCTCGTCCGCGGCGTCGCCTCCACCCTCGAAGTCCTCGCCGAAGAAAAACACCAGTGCCTCGCCGTCGAAGGCGACAACTCCCTCCACATCCCCGCCGACCCCGCCCTCCTCCGCCGCGTCCTCATGAACCTCGCCGACAACGCCATCAAGTACTCCCCCACCGGCACGAAAATCACCCTCCGCGTCCGCCCCTTCCACCCCTCCGCCGTCGTCATCGAAGTCGCCGACCAGGGCCCCGGCATCGCTGCCGAACACCGCGCCCATATCTTCGAACGCTTCTACCGCGCCGACTCCGCCCGCTCCCGCGAAACCGGCGGCGCTGGCCTCGGCCTCGCCATAGCCAACCACGGCGCCCTCGCCCACGGCGGCCGCCTCGAACTCGACTGCCCCCTCGGCGGCGGCGCCATCTTCCGCCTCATCCTCCCCACCACCCCGTGCGATAGCATGACCACATGACCCGCCGCGATCTCTCCGGTCTTCTCCCCTTCTTGGGCCTCCTCGGCGCCGCCCCCGCCGAAGCCCAACCCGGCAAGCCCGTCCCACCCCTCGAACTCCACTCCCAGGTCTTCGAATACAACCAACTCCCCGTCCGCTACTCCTCCGGTGGCGCCGCCACCCGCCCCGTCCTCCGCGGCCGCCTCCCCACCGGCGAAGTCATCGAACTCCACGAAACCACCCTCCTTCCCGGCCAGATGCCCCACCCCGCCCACCGCCACGTCCACACCGAACTCATGCTCGTCCGCGAAGGCACCCTCGAATTCATCCTCGAGGGCAAATCCGAACACTTCGGCCCCGGCGGAGTCGCCTACGCCGCCTCCGGCGAATTCCACGGCTTGAAAAACTCCGGCACAACCCCCGCCAACTACTTCGTCATTGCCATCGGAACCGACCCCAAACCCTCCTGACCTCCCCGCCTCAGCCCATTCCTTACCTCGCCGCCGCCGGCCCTCACCCGCCCGTACTCCCGCACGCCGCTCCTGGTCCGCCGCGGCGCCCCAGTCCAGCCGCCCAAAACGGTAAACCATGTGAGTGGACTGAACTGTAAAGGGTGTGTCCGTCCGGACACATTCCCCAGCGTCAACTCACTCACCGGCCCCCGCGGCGCATACGTGATCCCAAACGCATAACTCTGGCTCGCACTCCCGCCCGGCGCAGTCCCGCCGACCCCCGCCACCCGGTTCCCCGCATCATAGTTCCAGCTCACCGTCCGCCCCTTCGGATACGTCATCTGCGTCATCCCATGCGCCAGGTTGTACGCATAGCTCAAGCCATACGTCTGCCCATTCGTCGTCTGCGCGCTCGCCAGCACATCCCCCAGCGCCCTGTACTGCGAATATCGCGCAATACACTACCATAATGACTGAAGGCTGTCCCCGTGAACGTTCCGAGCCGCACTGTTGTTAGCGCACCCCGCGACCAAGGAGGAGCCATGGATACGGACCGCGAACACGCCCAGCAGTTATTGAATCTCCTCGCGCCGGATCAGATCGCCGCCGTCGTGCACGTCATGGAAGTGATGCTCGACCCGCTTGCACGCAAGCTCGCCAACGCGCCCCCCGAAGACGAAGAGATCACCGGCGAAGAACAGCGCGCCGCCGCTGAAGCGCGCGAGTGGCTGAAACACAACCTGCCCATTTCGCACGAAGAGGTCCTCGCCGAGCTCGGCCTCACCATGGCCGACTGGGAACGTATGGGCAAGACGCCGCTCCCTGACAAGCCGCATCGGTCCGGCCACAAATAGCCGCGGCTAAAAGCGCTGATGGCCAAGAAGATCGTCTGGACCGGTCGAGCCAAAGCCGGCCCTCGCGCCATCGACCGCGAAACCGCCATCGTCCTCCTCCATGACCTGGCCCGCTTTATCTCAACCGGAGAGGGCGAAGAAAAGCGCCTGCAAGAAATCGACGCTCCCGAACTTCGCCTTCGCCTTGGCGATTACCGCATCCGCTTCCGTGACCTCGCGACTCCATCCAGATCCTCCACGTCCAACATCGCAAGCAAGCCTACCGCTGAAACCCCGGTCAGCCGACTGCCCTTCCATCGCCGCCCCCCCTCTCTACCCTTGAAACCAGATCTCTACTGAGGTAACTCAAAGAGACTGGCCACGCCGGTGAGAGTGCCATTTGCCCCCTACGACAGAGCGCCTGGGGGGGCGCGCGCCTCGCCGGCGCGGACCGTGAAGCACGACCTGTGAGGAGTCCGCGCGGAAAGCGCCAGTACAGGGGTGTTGAGGCGTCACGGGCAGGCCGGAGAAGGGAGCGCATTGTGAATCAACAGTATCGCCTTTTCGTGGGTGTGGATTGGGCCAAGGACGAGCACACGATCTGCGTGCTGGATGCCGGGCAAAAGGTCGTGGATCGTCGAACCATAAGGCATAGCGGTACGGGAATCGGGCAATCGGTGGATCTGCTCGCCAAACTGTCCGGCTCCGAACCGGCAACCGTGGCGGTGGCGATGGAGACCCCTCGCGGAGCCGTGGTGGAATCGCTGGTGGAACGGGGATTCGCGGTGTATTCGCTGAATCCGAAGCAGATGGATCGGTTCCGGGACCGTCATGCCGTGGCCGGCGCCAAGGATGATCGCCGCGATGCCTTCGTCATTGCCGATGCACTCCGCACGGATCTGCCTTTGTTTCACCCGGTGCGACTGGACCACCCGTTGGTCATTCGCCTCCGCGAACTATCGAGAGCCGATGAGGATCTCCAGCAGAGCCAGGTCCGCGCCGGACACCAATTGCGAGACCTGCTCAACCGCTATTACCCCGAAATGCTTGGGCTTTGTCCCAGCGTGGATGAACCATGGTTCTGGGAACTGCTCGAGATGGCGCCGCTGCCGGCCCGGAAACCGTCGAAGGCGAAGCTGGACAGACTGCTGCGTTCGCACCGCATCCGGCGGCTCGACGCCGCCGCGATTCGGGAGGCGCTGAATGTGACCGCCCTCAAACTGGCGCCGGGCGCAGCCGAAGCGGCCTCCGAGCACGTGCTGCTGATCTTGCCCACGCTGCGGCTCCTGCGGCGGCAACGCCAGGAACTGGAACAGCGCATCGAAGCGCTGATCGAGCAGATGAACACGGAAGGAGCATTTAACGAGCATCGTGACGTAACGGTCCTGCGTTCCTTGCCGGGAGTGGGCCGCGTCATCACCGCCACGATGCTCGCCGAGGCCCCTCAGGCCCTCGCCGAACGAGACTATCACGCCCTGCGCAGCTATGCCGGCTCGGCGCCGATCACTCGCCAAAGCGGAAAGCGGAAGTGCGTGGTGATGCGGCAGAGCTGTAACCCCAGGCTCCGCAATGCGCTCTACCACTGGTCCCGCGTCAGCACCCAATGCGATCCACGCAGCCGAGAGCACTACCAGGCGCTGCGCGCCAAAGAACACTCGCACGGGCGCGCTCTCCGCGGCGTCGCCGACCGGCTCCTGGCCGTTCTCATCTCGATGCTCGCCTCCGGAACGGTGTACGATCCCACGCGGCGCGCCGCGGCCAAACCCATCCAGTGAACTCGTATAAACTCACAGACACCCGCACAGAGGGTAGGGCACAACGCAGGGATGCGACCCGAGCGCTGCTGCGGGCGCGGACTGGGTGGGGCGGTCACACCCGCCCCACCTCGCACCCAGTTCGCCAGTAAGCGATAAATCCCGCCGGAACCGCGGCACCAGGTCCCCTCCATCAAAATCGACGAAAAAATCATTGACAAACGGTGGGGAGTCCCCCCGTTATTTCCCGCCCGCGATCACCACCCCAAACGGAGCCACGCTGAACTCACTCCCTCCCGGAGCCAACGCCCGCGGACTCGCCGCCAGCAACGTACGAAACCCCGGCCACCCGCCCGGCCAGCCAGTAACCCGAACTTTCTGCTCCTCCCCGCTCGCGTTCAACACAATCAGCGCCGCCTCGCCCGCCGCCGTCTTCCGCCCAAACGCAAACACCTTCGCGTTCCCCGCATCCAGCGGAACATACTCGCCCTCCCGGAACGCCGCGTTGTCGTGCCGCAGCTTCAGTAACTCCGCATACCACGAGTAAATCGAATCCGGCCGCCGCTCCTCGCTCGCCACGTTGTACTTCCGGAAGTCCGTCTCCACCGGCAGCCACGGAGCCCCATTACTAAACCCCGCATTCCCACCCGCATCCCACTGCATCGGCGTTCGCTCCCCATCCCGGATATCCGCCACCGGACGCTTCGGGCTCAGCGGCACATTCTTCAACTCCGCCCGCGGCATCGTCCCCATCCCGATCTCCTCGCCGTAATACAACAGCACGGTGCCCCGCTGCGCCAGCGTCAGCGCCGCCGTCAACTTCGCGATCTGGTCGTTGTGAATCCCATCCCCGAACACGCTCCACTGCCGCGGATGGTCGTGGCTGCTCAGGAAAAACACCGGCGTCCCCCGGCCCAACTCCGTCTGCGCCGCGTCCACCTGCTTCTTGAAGCTCGCCGCATCCAGCTTCTTCAAATCGGCGAACAGAAAATCCATCGGAAGCTGAATCTCGTCGTAGTTCTCCCCGTAAACCTTGCGTAACTCGGCAATCGTCGCCGTCACCGACTCCCCTAGCAGCACCGGATTCCCAGCGTAGCCATCCAGAATCGCCCGCATCTCGCGCAGCACCTCGTGGTTCTCCGGCCGGCCCGAGTTATACGGCATCAGCCCCGCCCGCCACGGAGGCGGCGGATGCGGATCGTCCGGATAGTTGGGATCCTCGAACAAATACGGCGTCGCATCCAAACGGAACCCGCTCGCCCCGCGATCCAGCCAGAACCGCACCACGTCGAACATCGCCTTCCGCAACTCCGGACTCCGCCAGTTCACGTCCGGCTGTTGCGGCAGGAAGATGTGGTAATACCACTGCTCCGTCTTCGCGTCCCACGTCCACGTGTAGCCGCCGAAGATCGAAGTCCAATGCGTCGGCGGCTCCGTCGGCCCGCCGCCGCTCCGCCAGATGTACCAGTCCCGCTTCGGATTCGTCCGCGAGGACCGCGATTCCAAAAACCACGGATGCTGGTCCGACGTGTG
The DNA here is from genome assembly GCA_027459465.1 of Bryobacterales bacterium. Lineage (GTDB taxonomy): Bacteria > Acidobacteriota > Terriglobia > Bryobacterales > Bryobacteraceae > JAJYKC01. The sequence continues at coordinate 6,200 of DAIDIH010000318.1, forward strand.
ATTCAGCACGAAATCCACCAGCACGCGAATGTTCCGCTTCTTCGCCTCCGCCACCAACTTGTCCCAGTCTGCCAGCGTCCCGTAGTCCTTCGCTACATCCACGTAATTCGAAACGTCGTACCCGAAGTCCTTATTCGGAGATGGATAAAACGGAGTAATCCAGATCGCGTCCACGCCTAACTGCTTCAGGTAATCCAGTCTCTCCGTAATGCCGTTCAAATCCCCGATCCCGTCGCCGTTCGTATCCTGAAAACTCCGCGGGTAAATCTCGTAGATCACCGCGTTGTCGTACCAGTGCTGCGCGATCGCCGGCCCACCCCAGCACACCGCCGCCAGCACGGCAAATACCCTCGCCCGCCATGCCATACGTGCCCGCCAGTATACACCCCGGCTCACGCGGTTTGATATATGCTTTCGATGACACACCGCCATGAACGAAAAGCCAGCCCCAACCCTCGCCAGACGCGAATTCACCCAGGCCGCCCTCGCCGCCACGCTGCTCACAGCCACTACGCCAACCGCCTCCGCCACCGTCCATCCCAACCCGCCCGGCATCAAGATCGCCACTTCCTACCGCCCCGACCCCACCGACGACGACCTCCTCTTCCTCAACCAGATCGGCGTCGAATACGTCAGCCTCTCTTCCACCCCAGCCACCGCCAACGCCGCCTCGTTCACCAAAATGCGCGAGCGATACGAATCGGCCGGCATCAAGGTCTATAACGTCGGCACCGCCGTCGGCCCGAGCGGCATCCTCCATAACATGCCGGAAGTTACTCTCAACCTTCCCGGCCGCGACGAAAAGATCGAAGAGTACAACAACTATCTCCGCTACTGCGGCCAGGCCGGCATTTACTACACCACTTACGCCCACATGGGCAACGGCATCTGGAGCAGCGGCCGAGCAAAAACCCGAGGCTGCGACACCCGCGAATTCGACATCAACAGCCCCAACGCCAGAGGCTACTGGGCCGGCAAAGTCTACTCCCCACCCTTGTCCAACGGCCGCGTCTATTCCGAACAGGAAATCTGGGATAACTACACTTACTTCATCAAACAGGTCGCCCCCGTCGCCGAACAAGCCGGAGTCCGCATCGGCATCCACCCCGATGACCCGCCCGCCCCCATTCTCGCCGGCGTCCCCCGCTGCATCTTCGCCAACTTCGAAGGCTACAAGCGCGCCATGGAAATCGCCAACAGCCCCAACGTCGGCCTCTGCCTCTGCTGCGGCACCTGGCTCGAAGGCGGCAAAAAACTAACCGGCAAAGACCCCGCCGAAATGATCCACTACTTCGGCGCACAAAAGAAAATCTTCAAAATCCACTTCCGCAACGTCAGCGCCCCTCTGCCCCACTTCATCGAAACTTTCATGGACAATGGCTACTACGACATGTACCGGATCATGAAAGCCCTCCGCGACGTAAACTTCGACGGCATCGTCATCCCCGACCACATCCCCCACATGGGCCCGGCCGGCTCCCCCTCGGGCCCCGCCGACCCCTTCGTTCGCGCCAGCCTCGCCTACTCCATCGCCTATATGCGCGCCCTCCGCGACCGCGCCAACCGCGAGGCCGCCTGACCCATGCCGGACGCGTCCTTTTCCTTCACCATCGAGCCCTCGGCCGAAGCAACTTACGTCCGCTGCCGCGGCAAGTTAGTCGCCGGAGTAACCGACCAGCTCTACAAACCCGTCCGCGAGCTCATCCCAAACACAAAGCACATCGTCATCGACATGACGGACCTCGCCACCATCGACAGCATGGGCCTCGGTACTCTCGTGCGTCTCTACGTCACCGCCACGGCCTTAGGCTCGGACTTACACCTGATGAACGTCGGCAAGCGCGTACGCGAGTTACTCGGAGTCACGAACCTGATCTCCATCCTGGGCATCATCGGCGAAAATGGCATCCGGGTGCCCTGATCCTACCAATTCGTCATCGACCCGTCCGGACGCTCCCAGATCGGCGTCACCCGGTACCGGTCCTTCTCCGTAATCTCGGCCTGCAACTCCAGCGGCTTCACGTCCAGCGTTACCCCCAACCCCGGCCGCCGGTTCGGGTAGATCCTCCCTTTCCGGAAATCCAGGCACTCCGGCAGGTGCGGCTCCTGCCTCGGACCCATCCCCGTAACTTCAAACATCACCGGCCCCGAAAACGGCGCGCACGCATGCACCAGCGCCGCCTCCGACACCGGCCCCGTGAAATGCGGGATCAACCCGATGTAGTGCGTCTCGCACAACGCCGCGATCTTCACATACTCGGTGATCCCACCGACGTTCGGCAGCGTCATCCGCGAGTAATCGATAAGCTGATTCTCAATCAATCCCGTCGCGTCCCACCGCGCGCCAAACTGCTCTCCGACCGCGATCGGCACCTTCACCTTCTGCCGCAATTCCCGGTACACATCCGGATTCTCGCTCCGCACTAAGTCCTCGCAAAAATACGGCTCCAAAGGCTCCACTAACGTGCTCAGCCGCACCGCGTCCGGCATGTCCAGCCGCGTATGATAATCAATCGACCAGTCCCCGTCTTTCCCCACCCCCTCGCGGATTTCCACGCACTGCTCGTAAGTCTTCCGCACAATCTGGTGGCTGTTGAACGGCTCGCCTCCCGCCGGATCCGCCACCGACGTTCGGTACGCCCGGAACCCCGCCTCCCGGCACGCCCGCGCCGTCTCCCTGAGCGACCCCTGCCGCGGAAACCCCGTCGAGTAACATTCGACGAAGTTACGCGCCGCCCCTCCCAGTAACTCGTAAATCGGCACGCCCAGCGCCTTCCCCTTGATGTCCCACAGCGCCAGGTCAATCGCCCCTAGCGCGTCCAGCTTCTCCCGCCCCGCCGGATAAAAGTACCCGCGGAACATGATCTGCCACAGCCGGTCGATCCGCGAAGGGTCCTCGCCCACGATCATCTTCGCGCACTGCTCCACCGTGTCCTTCGACCCGCCTTCGCCGATGCCCGTGATCCCGGCATCGGTCTCAATCGTCACGATATTCGCGCTCTGGTTGAATATGGGCCGGGACCGCGGATTGTGATAGTACCGAATCCGCGTGATCTTCATCTTCGCCGTGTCCGCAACCGCGGCGCCCGGTAGCATCACCCCGGCCAGCGGCGCGCCCATCGCCTGGAAAAACGTTCGTCTGCGCATCGTCCCTGTTTATCTATCGCATTCGCGCCGCTGCGTCAATCACGCCCCCGCCGCGCTACACTCGTCTCTTGCGCCCCCGGCTGCCATGAAGTCCCGTCGCATTCTCCTTCCGCTCGCGCTCGCAACCCTGCTCAGCGCCTGCGGATCGCACAAGGAAACCGGCGAGAAAATCCACCGCGCCTTCGACAACGCCGCCCGCCTCGCCGGCAAGGCCGCTTACGTCGTCATCGAGGACGCCAAGAAAGCCGCCATCGCCACGGCGCACGGCATCGAGGAAGCCGCCCGCCAAATCGACCGTGGCTGGCAGGACGGCAAGCGCTCCACGCACCACTAACCCGCCTCACTCCGCCCCGTTCTCCAAACTCCGCCACAAATACCAACTCGCTACCGACCGGTACGGCCGCCACTTCGCCGCAATCTTCTCCATCCGCTCCGGCTTCGGCAGCGCCCGCATCCGGTACGCCTGCCGCATCGCCGACCGCACGCCCAAATCCCCCGTCGGTAGCACGTCCGGCCGCCGCAGCGTGAAGATCAAAAACATATGCGCCGTCCACACCCCCACACCCTTCACCACCGTCAGCCGCTCGATCACTTCTTCGTCGCTCAACCCCGGCAACTCCTCGAACCGCACGTGCCCCGCCACCGTGCACTCCGCCAGGTGCCGCAGGTACTTCGTCTTCTGCCCCGACAACCCGCACGCCCGTAGCGCCGTCCCCTCCAGCCCCAGCACCCCCTCCGGCGTCATCCGCCCCTCCCGCATCGCCGCCTCCACCCGCCCCTGAATCGCCCCCGCCACTCGCCCGCTCAGTTGTTGGTAAATAATGGAACTAGCTAGGCTCGCAAAGCACGGCTCGTGATACCGGATGCGGTACGGCCCTGCCTTCTCGATAATCCCGGCCAATACCGGGTCCGCCTGCTTGAGGTGATCAATGGCTTTCCGCATGGAACGATCGGCCCGAGCCGCGCATCTATCCTACCAGTACATGTCTGCTCGGAAACGCCTGGGCCCCCTGGCCATCCCCCTCGCCGCCGCCGCACTCTCGGCCCTCGTTGTCTCCCCCTTCGTCCTCGCGCAGGAAGAACCCACCATCAAGGTCCAGGTCTCTCTCGTCAACATCCTCTTCAGCGTCCACGACAAGAAAGGCGAACTCATCGGCAACCTCAACAAAGATGACTTCTCCATCTACGAAGACGGCCAGAAGCAGGAGATCAAATACTTCACCCGCGAAAACGATCTGCCCCTCACCCTCGGCCTCCTCATCGATGTCAGCCGTTCCCAGATGAATCTCATCGGCATTGAGCAGTCCGCCGCCAGCCAGTTCTTCAACGAAGTGATCCGCCCCAAAGATCTCGCCTTCGTCATCAGCTTCGGCTCCGAAGCCGAACTCCTCCAGGACTACACCAGCTCCCCCAGGCTTCTCCAGCACGCCCTCCAAGGCCTGCAGGTCAACAGCGACGCCGGCGGCCTCGAACCCGGCCCCGTGCCCACCGCCAGCACCCCGCGCGGCACCATCCTCTACGACGCCGTCTACCTCGCCGCCGACCAGCAGCTCCACGGTCAGGTCGGCCGCAAAGCCCTCGTCCTCATCACCGACGGCGACGACCAGGGCAGCCGCTACACCCGCGACCAGTCCATCGAAGCCGCCCAGCGCGCCGACGCCATCATCTACAGCATCTACTACGTCGACCGCGGCTTCTACGCCCAGAACGGCTTCGGCATCACCTTCGGCGGCAGCGGCGAAGGTGAACTCAAACGCATGTCGGACCAGACCGGCGGCCGCGTCTTCAAAGTAAGCAGGAACCACACCCTCCACGACATCTTCAACGAACTCCAGCAGGAACTCCGCAGCCAGTACGCCATCGCCTACTTACCCACCAACTCCGCCAAGGACGGCACCTTCCGCCGCATCGAAATCCGCACCGATAATAAGAACTACCGCGTCCAGGCCCGGTCCGGCTACTACGCCACGCCCAGCCCCAACTGACGTCAATCCCTTCCCGTTGCCCCCCTCATCCTCCCCAGTTCTGATATCTTCGGCAACAGGACCGCATGAGCCCTCCTCCCCCCGTCATCTGCTGCCTCCTCACTCTTCTCGTATTGACCGCAGCCGTCTTCGACCTCCGAGGCTATCGCATCCCGAACTGGCTCACATTCGCCGGTCTCCTGCTCGCGCTCGCCCTCAACGCCTTCCTCTTCCGCCGCGCCGGTATCTCTTACTCACTCGAAGGCCTCGCTCTTGCCGCCACGATCTACTTCGTCCTCTACCTCCTTCACGGCATGGGCGCCGGCGACGTCAAACTCATGGCCGCCATCGGCGCCGCCGTCGGCCCCTGGAACTGGTTCGCCATCCTCTTCCTCACCGCCATCTTCGGCGCCCTCGCCGCCCTCGTCCTTGCCTTGGCGAAACATCGCGTGCGGAAGACCTTTCTTAACATGGGCCTCCTCTTGCGCAGTCTCGCCAAAGGCCGCGCCCCCTACCGCGCCAACCCCGAACTCGACGTGCAAAATGACACCGCCCTCCGGCTTCCCCACGCCCTCGCCATCGCCCTCGCGACCCTCGCTTTCCTCGCCCTCGCCCTCATCGGCACAAACCCGGCCGCGCCGCCCAACCGCTAACACCCGCCCTACGCCTTCCGTAGCCGCACCGCCATCTCCTCGGCCCGCGTGTCGTTCAAAAACGTCCCACACCCGCTCTCCACCGCCGCCAGATACTTCAGCTTCGTCTCGCTCCGCTGTATCGGCAGAAAATCAATGTGAAAGTGGAACCACTCCGCCTTCTCCCGCGCCGGCCTCTGCCGCACCAGCATCATCAAAGGCATCGGCATCCCGTATAGCGCGTCATACTTCCTTCTCACCTCGCTCAACATCGCCGCCAACTGCTGCGTCTCGGCCTCCGTCAAATCCTCGAGCGCCCCAAAGTGCCGCCGCGAGTATATGTTCATCTCCGTCGGAAACCGCCCGTAAAACGGCAGAAACGCCACAAACCCTTCGTTCTCGGCCACTATCCGCGCCCCGTCCTTCAGCTCCCCCGCCAATATCTCGCAGTACAAACACTTCCCCTGTTCGCCGAAGTAACTCGACGCCGACTCCATCTCCCGCTCCACCAGCGGCGGCAGAAACGGAAACGAGTAAATCTGCCCGTGCGGATGCGGCATCGTCACCCCAATCGCCACCCCCGTGTTCTCAAACACCGCGACATAAGCCACATCCTCGCGGCTCATCAACTCCCCGCTCCGCTTCCGCCACAACCCCACTACCTTCCCCCACTGCTCCACCGTCAGCTTCGAAGGCGGCAGCGTATGCTCCGGCGAGTAAAGCACCACGTCGCACGACCCCCGCGCCCCCGTCGTCGCAAATAACTCCTCCCGCGGCGCAAACGGCTCGGAATCCTGCTGCAGCGCCGCAAAGTCGTTCGGGTACAGATACACGTCGTAGTTATCCGGCACCCGCCCGGACCCGGGGCAGAAAGGACACCAGTCCGCCGGCATCTGCGGCCGGTGCTGCCGGTTCGCCGCCACCGCAACCCACTGCCGCAGCAGCGGGTGCCAGCGCAGTTCGCTCTCGTCGTTTGTCATCGTTGTGTTAGTTTAACCTTCCCGGCTCGTCCGCCAGCCAGTATCCCATCACCGCCAGCGCCGCGACATTCAATCGGAAGTCATACGGATCCACTTTGTCCAGCGTGTCCGCCGCCGAATGATGCCAGTCGAAGTAATGCGTCCCCACCGTCCGCAACCCCAACCCCGGCACACCATCCCGAATCAGCGGCCCAATGTCCGCGCCGCCTCCGCCCGTCCCTACCATCTCCGCGTGAATCCCGTCCAGCAACACCCCCGCCTCCTGCAGCCTCCCAAGCGCCGCCGCCGTCCCCGTAAACCCGAATCCCACCGGCCTCTCCGCTCCGCCGTCCATCTCGATCGCCGCCACATGCGTCCGGATCCGCCCCCCGATCCACTCCCGATACGCCTCCGCGCCCGCCCCGCCGTTCTCCTCGTTCGTGAAAAACACCACCCGGATCGTCCGCCGCGGCCGCAGCCCCAGCTTGTGAATCAGGCTCGCCGCCTCCAGCGCCGCCATCACCCCCACACCGTCGTCCTGCGCCCCTTGCCCCACATCCCACGAATCCAGGTGCCCGCCGATCACCACCACTTCGTCCGGAAACTCCACCCCCGGTATCTCCCCAATCACATCCGCCGACTCCGCTTCCCCCGCCATCCGGTCGTCCATCTCGAGATGCACCTTCACTTCCCCCTTCTCACACAGCCGCGCGATCATCTCCGCATCCTCCACCGTCACCGACGCCGCCGGAATTTTCGGCGCATCGGCGTCATACTCGAGCGACCCCGTGTGCGGCGTCGCCAGGCTCGCCGGCGTCACACTGCGCACCAGCACCGCCACCGCACCCAGCCGCGCCGCGTGCGACGGCCCCGCCATCCGGTACGCTACCGTGCTCCCGTAGCCCCGGTACGGAGCGTTATACAACACAATCCGCCCCGCCACGCCCTTCCGCCCCATCCGGTCGAGTTCGTCAAAACTCTTAACCGCCACCACCTCCGCCGTCACCCCCGCCGTCCCCACGCTTCCCCCCAGCCCGATGATGTTCAACTTCCTCTCCACCGGCGCCACAATCGACGCCGCTTCCCTGCCCCGCACCCAACGCGGCACCTTCACCGGAATCGCCGTCACATTCTCCAGCCCCGCCTCCTTCATCTGCGCCTCCGACCACTTGACCGCCCGTTCCAGCGCCTCCGATCCGCTCAACCGGTTCCCAATCCGGTCGCACAACTCCGCCAGCCGCGCATATCCCTCCTCGTCCGCCAACGCCGCCGCCACAATCCGATGCGAAATCTCCCGGTAAGCAGTGATCGTCTCCGCCGCCCCAGCCAACACCCCAAACGCCACCAGACCAGCAACCCACTTCATCACGTCACAGCATAACAACGCCGCCCCCTCGCCTACTCCCGCTTGATATATCATCATTGGCGGTCTTCTCCGGCCCACAACGTCACCGAAAGGCGGCTCCCACGAATGAAAACAACCCGTCGCTCCCTGCTGCGCTCCGCCCTCGCCCCCGCCGCCGGAGCCTTCGCGCTCCCCGCACTCTCCCGCGCCATCCAGGCCGCCACCTCCACCTACCAGCGGCCCAAACTCAAAATCACCGGCCTCGCCACCGCCATGGTCCAGGTCCACGGCCCGCAAGCCCACATCCGCATCTACACCGACCAGGGCCTCACCGGCCAGGGCGAATCCACCGACGCCGCCATCGGCACCCCCGCCCTCATCCATAGCTTCTCCCGCTTCCTCATCGGCCGCGCCCCCCTCAACGTCGACGCCATCTGGGAACAACTCCGCCGCTTCGGCATCTTCGCCGGCGCCCAGGGCGGCCAGTACATCACCGCCCTCTCCGGCCTCGAAATCGCCCTCTGGGATCTCGCCGGCAAAGCCCTCAACCTCCCCATCTACCAACTCATGGGCGGCAAGTTCCGCGACAAGGTCCGCATGTACTGCGACTCCGACATGAAGGATCCCGACGGCGCCGAAGGCCAGCGCAAACTCCCCTGGATCGCCGAAGCCGGCTTCACCGCCATGAAAATGGACATCGACGACGCCCGCGACCCCGCCCGCCGCGACCCCGTCAACCGCACCGCCACCAACGGCGAAATCGACCGCATGGTCAAACAAATGCGCTTCGTCCGCGACTCCGTCCCCAAATCCATCGACCTCGCCGTCGACATGCACGGCTTCTACGACGCGCTCACCGGCAAACGCGTCGCCCAGGCCGCCGAAGAGTTCCGCCTTCTCTGGCTCGAAGAACCCGTCCCCCCCGAAAACATCGACGCCATGGCCGACATCCGCCGCTCCACTCACACCCCCATCTGCTGCGGCGAAAACATCTACCTCCGCTGGGGCTTCGCCGAGTTACTCGAAAAACACGCCGCCGACATCATCATGCCCGACATCCAGAAAGTCGGCGGCCTCTCCGAAGCCCGCAAAATCGCCAACATGGCCGACGCCTACTACATCCCCTTCGCCCCCCACTGCGTCGTCAGCCCCGTCGGCACCATGGCCTCCGTCCACGTCTGCGCCTCCGTGCCCAACTTCCTCGTCCTCGAATGGCACTGGATCAACCATCGAGACCTCTGGGCCAACTGGGTCAAGGAAGGCGAAATCATCGACAAGGGTTACATCGCCGTCCCGGACCGCCCCGGCATCGGCGTCGAAATGAACGACGAAGTCGCAAAACGCGCCCAAATGCCCGGCGCCACCTGGTTCGAACACAAAACATAACGGAGCAGACCATGAACAAACTCACCCTTCTCGCCCTCGCCGCGCTAGCCGCCCTGCCCACCACCGCGCAGGTCTTCAAACTCGATCGCGATCAGATGATCCGCTACACCGCGCAAAATCCCTTCGACCGCTTCCCCGACGGCCGCCCCAAAGTCCCCGACTCGATCCTCGAAAAAGTCAGAGGCCTCTCCGCCGAAGAAGTCTTCGGCATCGAACACCAGGGCTATCCCAATCAGTTCGACGGCGACCTCATCGCCCTCCGCCCCGACAAGAAACTCGTCGGCCGCGCCGTCACCCTCC
>DAIDIH010000319.1 GCA_027459465.1 Bryobacterales bacterium
TCCGACTTCACCTGCTTGTACTCGCGATACTTCGCCACCACCGGATCGAGTTCGCTGTGCTGCTTCGCCACGCCGCGGTAGGCCGCCGGATCGTTGATTAGCTCCGGATCCGCCATCTGCGCGGTCAGCGCCTCGAAGCGCGATTCGATTCCGTCTAACTTGTCTTGGTAGTCCATGCGCGGCTGCGTCGCCTTTTCAGGCGACGACCAGTTCTCCTCCGTGTACTTGCTCGAGCGCCATCGCGCGCTGAAGCGCATGGATCGCCACTTCAGCCTGTGCGTCCGCCGGCGGCTTCGTCGTAATGCGTTGCAGCCAGAGTCCAGGCGTCGTCAGGGCGGCCATCATTCCACCCCGGCGCTTGGCGGCGAAGCGGATCATCTCGTAACTGACGCCGGTCACCAGCGGAAGCATCGCGATCCGCGCCAGAAGCTTCAGCGCGAAGTTGTCGATCGGCAGAAACGCGTAGAAGATCATCGCCACCACCATCACCACCAGCAGAAAACTTGTCCCGCAGCGCGGGTGCCAGGTCTCGAACCGCTGCGCATTCTCCACTGTCAAAGGCTGGCCGCTTTCAAAGTTGAATACAACCTTGTGCTCGGCGCCGTGATATTCGAATACCCGCGCGATGTCCTTGAACCGCGACAGCAGGTACAGATAACTCAGAAACAGCGCGATGCGAATCAGGCCATCGACCAGGTTGACCGCCAGGCGGCCGTGAAGGGGCTCATACACGTGCCCAACCCAGGTGGCCAGTGCCAAAGGGACGAACTTAAACAGGAACAGGAAACTCACCAGCGAAAACGCGATGCTAGCGTACATCGTGCCCGAGGACACCGAAGACGACGATGCCTTCGCATCCTCCTCCACCATCGCCTGCGACGCCGAAAACCGCATTGCGTGCAGGCCGAGCCACATCGCCTGGCCCAGCGTGCCCAAGCCGCGCAAAACCGGCAGCCTGAAGATCGGATACCGCTCCGACACCCGCGGCAGCGGATTCTCCTCGACCACGATCTCCCCATCCGGACGGCGCACCGCCACCGAATAGGCGTGAGGCGAACGCATCATGACGCCTTCGATGACAGCCTGGCCGCCGATCAGCGTCTCTTCCCCGCTTTCCAGCACCGGCAGCATCTGAATGTGCGCACTCAGGCGCAGAAACCTGCGTAATGACAAAATCCGACTCCTATTTCTTCAGTGTAACGGACCGCAAGCCCTTGAGGGATAATGACCGTTCGCGTCGCGGCCGTGCCGCGCGACAATGAGAACGTTCCGGCATGGCATACCCTGCATCCCTTCTCCGCCTCGACGAGGCGTTCTTCTCGCGCGATACCGAAGAAGTGGCGCGCGCCTCGGTCGGCAAGATCCTGGTCTGCGGCGCCTCGGCCGGCCGGATTGTCGAAACCGAAGCCTACCTTGGCCCCTCGGACCGCGCCGCCCACGCCTGGCACGGGATCACCCCACGCACCCGCGTCCTGTTCGGCCCGCCCGCGCACGCCTATGTCTACCTCAGTTACGGCGTCCACTGGTGTCTGAACTTCGTCTGCGGCCCGGAAGGAACGGCGGGCTGCGTGCTCATCCGGGCGCTCGAGCCTTTAGCCGGCATCGCTTCAATGCGCCGGCGGCGCGGGGCGGGCATAGCGGTCGAAAAGCTCACTAGCGGCCCGGGAAACCTTACCCGCGCCATGGGGATCGACCTGAAACATAACGGCACAAGTTTGTTGAAAGGTCCGCTGCGCGTCTTCACCGAACCGGGCTCACCATCGCCCGATATCGCCGTGACGCCGCGCATCGGCATCCGCCACAACTGCGACTGGCCGCTCCGTTTCGTCGCCGCCGGCTCGCCTTTCGCTAGCAGAAAGTCCTGAGAGCAGGATAGAATCGGGGGCGGCGCGCACAGGAGGCGCGGACCCAACTCATGGATCGGCAAACTTCAGCAGGGGCGGGACGGCGGGGCTTTCTCGGCGGACTGGCGGGATGGAGTCTCGCCGCGGCGGCGCCTGGACAGGCGCAAACGGGCGGCGGCGAGCCGGCCGCGCAGGCCCTGCCCCACTATACCCGCAGAATTCCGGGCAAAAGCCTGAAGCAGTCCAGCTACGACCGCACCGGAGGCAATCGTGATTACTGGCCCATGGCCCCCGGCGAAACCCGCGAGGTCTTCAACGCCGACGGCGCCGGCGTCATCAGCCACGTCTGGTTCACCATCGCCAGCCCCGCCGAGTATCATCTGAAGGAACTTGTCCTCCGCGCCTGGTGGGATGGCAACTCGAAACCCAGCGTCGAAGTCCCCATCGGCGATTTCTTCGGACTCAACCTGGCGAGTTACGTCATCTATCAATCCGCCTATCTGGCCTGCTCGCCCGGTAAGTCGCTCAACTGTTACTTCGCCATGCCCTACGCCAGGGGAGCGCGTCTGGCCGTCACCAACGAAGGCTCGCGTCCCGTCGGCGCGCTGTATTCCAACATCGACTACCGCGTGCTCGATTCGCTCCCGCCCCAGACTTACTACTTTCACGCCCAATACCGCCAGGCGCAGCCCTGCATAGCCATCACCGGCGAAGCGGCGAAGGTCAATCTCGACGGCAAGAATAACTACGTCTTTGTCGAAACGCACGGCCGCGGCCATCTTATGGGCATCACCCTCGGCGTGCTCGAAAACGCCGACGGCTGGTGGGGCGAAGGCGACGAGATGATCTTCGTCGACGACGAAACCCGCCCCGTAATCAACGGCACCGGCTCGGAGGACTACCTGCTGGCAAGCTGGGACTTCGGAGGCCGGGAGACCTCGCAGCCCTTCGCCCACTGGATGTACGGCGCGCCGCTCATCCAGGCCGCTGAACGGACGGGCGGACGCTACCACGTCTACCGCTGGCATGGCGACAACCCGGTCAGCTTCAACTCCTATCTCCGCCACACCATCGAACACGGCCACGCCAACGACCGCGGCGACAACTTCTTCTCCGTCGCCTACTGGTACCAGGATGCGCCGTATACCGATTTTCCGGCTCTGCCGCCGGTCCATGATCGCATCCCGCGCGTCAAGACGCCCTAGTCCGTCAGAGCCCGCACCAGACGCGTCACTTGCGCCGCGCTTACCGGCGCCTCCGCATCCTCTCCGGCGCGCGCGGCCCGTCCGGCATGAAATTCGACGATTCCAGTGCGCTCGCGCAGCAGCCGGATCACGCCTTCGTCGACGCCGCCGCCGGCAAGCAGTGTAATCTCAGGCAGCGCCAAATGCCGCCGCTGCTCGAGTCGCTCCGCCTTCGCCTCCCACCCGCCGGGTCCTCCATGCGAGAGAATGCGGTCAATGCCTGGTATCGTCTTCAGCAACGCGATCGCGGCAAGCGGATCGTCGAGTTCCTCGAACGCATGGTGGAAGGTAGCGGGAAGTCCCGCGGCGGCGAGCACACGCGCGGTCAGCGCGCAGTCCGGCTTCCCGCCGCGCCGCAAGCCCAGCACCACCCCGCCCGCTCCCAACTCCTTCGCCCGGCGCGCGCTCTTCGCCATGGACGCGATCCGCGCCTCCGCCGTCACTTCGTGGTTCTCGTTCTCGCGGATCATCACGCGCACCGGAAGCCGCGTCGCTCTCAACACGGCTTCGATCACATCGCAGGAAGGCGTAAATCCACCGCGGGAAATCCCGCGCACCAGTTCGATGCGGTGCGCGCCGCCGTCGTCGGCTTGCCGCGCGTCATCTTCGGTCTGGCAGATCACCTCAAGCAGCGCCATACCGGCCAGTATGACGCGGAGGCGCGGCGCATGAAACGCGTCCTGCTCAGTTGGAGCAGCGGCAAGGACAGCGCCTGGTGCCTGCACGTGCTGCGCGCCCTGCCGGGTGTCGAACTCGCCGGTCTTCTCACTACCTTCAACGCCGCCTTCGGACGTGTGGCCATGCACGGCGTCCGCCGCGACCTTGTAGAATCCCAGGCCAACGCCGCCCATCTCCCTCTGTGGGGCGTCGATCTCCCCTGGCCTTGCTCGAACGAACAGTACGAGCGCATTATGGCCGATGTCTGCCGGAAGGCCGTCGCGGAAGGCATCACCACGGTCGCCTTCGGAGATCTTTTTCTCGCCGACATCCGCGCCTATCGCGAACGCCAGCTTTCCTCCACCGGTCTCGAACCTCTGTTCCCGCTTTGGCTCCAGCCAACCCGAGAACTCGCCCGCGACATGGTCGCCGCCGGCCTGAAAGCCCGCGTGGTTTGCCTCGACCCCGCCAAGGTTCCCGAAAGCTTCGCCGGCCGCGCCTTCGACGAGGAGTTGCTCGCCGCGCTGCCCGAATCCTGCGATCCCTGCGCCGAAAACGGTGAATTCCACACGTTCGCTACGGCTGGCCCGATGTTCGACCGCGAAATCGGCGTCGAAGCCGGCGAAGTCGTACGCCGCGATGGCTTCGTTTTTGCGGATCTTCTCCCCGCACTCAGGCCGGCGTGATGCGCCCGTCGCGCGCAAGCCGTAGCCGCCGCCCGCGCCACTCTACCGTATCGCCCCCCATCCCGGCCGCCCACACCACCAGCCCGAACAAATCCCGCGCCGGCACCAGCCAGATCAGCCGCGCCACCTCCGTCGACCCAAGCAAAGCAACGCCGCAGACCAGCGCAACCATGAGCCGCAGGACGACCAGTCCCGCCGCCACCGGCCACATCCCCGCCGCCAACGCCAGAATCGCCCACAGCGTGGCGCAGGTAATCGGCAGCCCGCTGAAACCGATTCCGTTCGACACGCGGATCGTTCGCGCCCATCGCACCTGGTGCCGCCACACGCCCGTCCATGTCGCCGCACCCAGTCCCGTCTCCACCGCCGTCCGCGCGATCCGGTTCACGCGTCCCAAGCGATGAATCCGGGCGCCGAGCTGATAGTCGTCGGCAAGATAATCGGCCACCGCGCCGAACCCGCCGATCGCTTCGAGATCCTCGCGCCGGAATGCCAGTGTCGAGCCAAGCCCGAACTCGCTCACACCGAACATCGGCGCCACCAGCGTGCTCGGCGCGAAATCGATCACAATGCCGAGGGCTTCAAACCGGGCCGCCAGCGTCGAGCCGGTGGCGCGGTACAGGCACGTCACCAACCCGATCCGCGGATCGGTCAGCGGCGCCGTCACATCGGCCAGATATCCCGGCGGCACGCGGATGTCGCTGTCGTTCACCACCAGCCACGGATGCCGGGCCTCGCGCGCCAACCCCATCAGACGTCCCACCTTTGCGTTCGGCGTCTTCTCGTGACACACCACCCCGCGAATCGGAACTGAGGGAAACTCCGCCGCCAGTCGCTCGATCTCGGACTCCGCCTCCGCGTCGTCGGCGCCCACGCCGAGCAGGATCTCAAATCCCGGCGCGTACTCCTGCGCCGCGTGCGAGGCCACTGCCTCACGGAAACCCTCGTCGACGCCCCGCACTGGCTTCAGGATCGAAACCGGGAACGCCCCCGGCGACAACTTCCGCTTCGGACGCAGGAGTTGCCGCACGACGGCGACGAGCGCGATCGCCTGGTATGCGCCGGCCGCCGCGCAGAGCACATACAGCGCCACACGGACGAAAAACACAGTTTGTGTCAGCTTACGAAGAGACGCGTTCGCTCGCGCCCGACAGAACGCCGCCGCTTGCCTGCGCCGACTTCTGCTCCCGTACGAACCGTTTGCGCTTGGACCGCAGCGTCAGATACTCCCGCGCTTCCTTGTAAAGGCGCGGAATGTCATTGTTCACCACCGCCTGCTTCACCACCCGCCACGCCGCCTTCGGACGGAAGTAATACTCGCCGTAGAAGCGCTCCACCCACTCGACGAGTTCGCCGCGGTTCAGCCCAGGGTAGATGATGTTCGGCAACTGATGCCCGCTCTCGTCGGTCATCGAGTCGATGGTGATGAGATTGTTCTTCTTCACGTAATCGAAGAACTCGGTGCCGGGGTAGGGATGCGCGATCGACACCTGGATCGTCTCCACGTCCAGGCGCTTGGCGAAGTCGATCGTATTGCGCAGCGTCTGCCGCGATTCGCCGGGCAGACCGACGATGAAGTCGCCATGGATGGTCAGGCCGAGCTTGTGCGCGTTCTCGGTGAACCGCTTCGCCATGTCGACCGTGGCGCCCTTCTTGATGTTCTTCAGAATTTGCGCATCGCCAGACTCGTAGCCTACAATCAGCAGCCGGCAGCCCGCCTCGCGCATCTCCTTCAGCGTCTCGTAGTCCGTTGTCACGCGCGACGTGCAGGACCAGGTGAACTTCAGCTTCTTCAGCTCGCGGCACAACTCGATCGTGCGTTCCTTTTTGTAGTTGAACGTGTCGTCGTCGAAGAAGATCTCCTTCAACCCCGGAAACCGCTCCAGCGCATGGCGGCACTCGTTCACCACGTCATTTGCCGAACGCAGGCGCCATCGGTGGCCCGAATGTGTCTGCGGCCACAGGCAGAACGTGCACATCGCCGGGCATCCGCGCGACGTATAGAACGCAATGAACGGGTTCAGCAGGAACGGGACGTTGTAGCGGCGGAAATCCAGGTCCCGCTCGTACACCTTCGTCACCCAGGGCAACTCGTCGAGATTCTCGATCACGCCCCCGTCCGGGTTATGAACGATCGAACCGTTCGTACGGAAGCTCACGCCCGGCAACTCCTCGAGCGGCTTGCCCTGCGCAAACCCCGCGATCTGATGATCGAACTCCTTGCGGACGATGAAGTCGATCGCGGTAGACTCGCGAAACGCCTTCTCGGGTTCGACCGTCACCGGCGGCCCGACGAAGGCGACCTTCATCTTCGGGTTCCGGTCCCTCATCATCTCCGCGATTCGCACATCCACGTGGAATCCCGGCGTCGAGGTGTAGAGCACCAGCAGTTCGAAGTCGTCCGCCATCGCGACCGTCTGCTCGATCGAAATCTTGTGCGGCGGCGCGTCGACTACCTTGCTGTCCGGCAGCATTCCGGCCGGATAGCACAGCCATACCGGATACCAGTAGGATTCAATCTCGCGCGATGCGGGCCAGCGGGAACCGGCCCCGCCATCGAAACCCTCAAATGATGGAGGGTTGAGGAAAAGTGTTCGCATGCAGTCTCCGGACAGAATGGGTAGTCATTGCTTACTCGTCGCCTGAGGCCGCGCTTTCCTCCGCGTCCACGGTTTTGGCCGGGTTGGTGAAATTAATACTCAACTCGACCGGGCCGATAATGCGCGTATCCACGCGCGACTCGATGTGACGAGGTACCGCCACGCCGTCCGCCATCGTGTACTCGCGCACAAACACCATCTTCTTAAAGAAAACCGAGGGTGATTTCACAAACCGGCCCGACTCGCGAACCGGCATGCAGGTGTCCGGGTCCAGCCAGAGTTCCCCCTTGAACAGACCCACCCTCTTGTGACGCGGCGTGAGGTGAAACACGTAAACGGGCCTTCCGTCCGGCGACTCCTGTCCCTTGAACTTGAACTTGTAATTTTCCGGATTGATCCCCAGGTTCGTTTGCGAGCCCTGCGCCTGCACCTCGGCCGTCAGATAGCGGGCGATCACATCTCTCTTGATCGTGTTATCGCCGCTGAAGCCGAGCATGTGGTATGTGACTTTGCCAACCTTGGAAATGTTACGTAGCGCGTGCAACTTTCCCTGTTTTTTCAGCTTCGGCAACTCCGCGTCGATGTCCACTTCCATCGTCATCCCGCGCATCGCTTCGGATTGCTGTTTGGCGGCCGCGAAGTAGCGGCTCAAGATTTGCGCGTCGGTGACCCTGCCTGACGCGGGCGAGACGGTCTCGGGCGTGGTCGAAACCTCCGACGCCTGGCCCAGGAAACCTGCCGCGGCTACCGACAGACTTGCAATCAACGTGCAACGCAGTAAAAAAGGACGCATTAAGACCCGACGCTCAGAAGACGCTTTTCCAAGTATAACCGATTGATGGCTTGAGGAATCGCTCGAAACTCTACTTCTGTTGCCCGCCATATTCTACATCTATAGATGCGGCCGTTGCTGTAAGGTGTCGCCCGAAAGGCATCAGCCGGCCGTCGCTCCCTCGCGTCCTCCCTTCTTCAGCTTTTCCATCACCCCGGCCACCAGTTCCTTAGCGTCCGAAATGCACTTTGAAATCAACTGGATATCCATCGCAGGCCGGCCCGGCTGGCGGGTGCTCTGGCAATATACCCCGT
This sequence comes from Bryobacterales bacterium, assembly GCA_027459465.1. GTDB lineage: Bacteria > Acidobacteriota > Terriglobia > Bryobacterales > Bryobacteraceae > JAJYKC01. The sequence continues at coordinate 8,118 of DAIDIH010000319.1, forward strand.
GCTGGCCCACCAGCGCCAGCGCATCGGTGAGCAGGTCAAGCGTCAGCGCCAGCCGCCCGCGTTCGACGCCCATCGAAAACTCGTACCGCTCCAGTTCGCTCTCCCGTTCCTGGTAAACAGACATGTTTCATTCTAGCCAGCCGCGCTTTAACCTCCCTCCGCCTCAGATCAGCGCTTTCGGCGTGCCGGCGCCCCTAGTTCTCCCTTGATCGCCTTCGCGTTCTCCGCCGCCTGCTGCTGCGACGGGCTCTTGATCGCCGCCGACTCCTGCGAAAACTTCAGCGCGTTCTCGAGCATCGCCCGGTTCGGTTTTCCGTTGGATTCTTTTGCCAGCTTGTAATCCGCCAGACCCAGGTTGAACAGCCCGACTCCCAGCACCGAACTCCCTGCCGGCAGCAGAGGAACCGCCTGACGCAGCGCCTTATCGGCTTCGGCGAACTTCTGCTGGCTGTTGTAGCCGAGACCCTGGTACCAATAGCCCAAGCCCATCTTCGTGTTCTTCTGCTTGTCCCAGTCCGCCGCCGGCACGCCCGCCGGAGCCGCTTTCGTCTGCAAAACCTGTACGAGGCGCGTCGCGTACTCAAGCATCTTGTCAGGCTCTTTCCGGCTCTGGCTTAAGTCAGCAGCCATCAGCAGCCCGTCTTCGTTATCCGGAAAATCCTTCAGGATTTCGGTCGCCACCTCTCCGGCCTTCTCCGCGCCGGCGGTCTCCCGCAACGCGTTCAGATATGGCCCGATCGCCTCCGTCATGTACTGGCTCTTCGGGTTCTGCAGACGCAACTGGTCCACCAGCGCCACCGTGTCCTTCGGATCCTTGGCCGAGATCGCCGCCGCCATCAGCGAATACTCCGTGTAGATGTCCACCTGCCGCGCGTAGTCAGCCTGCTTCTTTCCGTCGTCGTCATTCTTGGCGTTCTTTACCGCCTCCCGCGCTACCCGCGACGTCTCCGCCGCCCACTGCTTTATGCCCGCAGCATCTTTGGCCGCCTCCGCCGCCTTCAGCTTGTTGTAGGCCTGCACAACCGCGTCCGTCCCGGACTGCTCCTGCGCCAGGCAAACCGCTCCCGCCACGACGGCCATCAACCAAAACGATGCTTTCATGGATCCCCCTGGGGCAAGAATTTACCACAGCCGGTCCCGCCGCGGCTGTGCGCCTCAAGAGAGCCGATTCCCACCTGCCCCCACCGGCATCTAACCGCCATGAGCCTCGTGTTGCCTCCTGACGCGGCCCTCCGCGCCGCAATCGGGCTGCTCGGCATCGTTCTTCTTTTGCTCGTCCTGGTCGACGCCTTCGAGGCGATCGTCCTTCCCCGCCGCGCCACCCGCCGCTGGCGCCTTTCGCGCCTGTTCTACACAACTAGCTGGCGGCTGTGGTCAGCCGTGGCCGCGCGCATCCGGAATTCCAAGCGCCGGGAAGGATTCTTGAGCGTTTTCGGCCCTCTCTCGCTGCTCCTCCTGCTCGGCGCTTGGGCCGCCGGCCTTATCGCCGGCTTCGCTCTCGTCGTCTGGGCCTCCGGTTCTGCCATCACCTCGCCCGACGGCGCCCTGGACCTCGTATCCGGTCTTTACTACAGCGGCGTCACTTTCTTTACTCTCGGCTACGGCGATTTCACGCCCCGCGGCGCCATCGCACGTATCCTCGCCGTGCTCGAAGCCGGGATGGGTTTCGCTTTCCTTGCCGTGGTCATCGGCTACCTGCCCGTCATCTATTCCGCCTTCTCCCGACGCGAAGCCGTCATCACCATGCTCGACACCCGCGCCGGCTCTCCGCCCAGCGCCGTCGAACTCATCCGACGGCACGCGCAGAAGAATGCTCTTCCCGCACTCGACGGCTTTTTCGCGGAATGGGAACGTTGGGCGGCCGATCTGCTGGAAAGCCATCTCTCCTACCCGGTCCTGAGCTACTACCGTTCCCAACACGATAACCAGTCCTGGCTCGGCTCGATCACCGCTGTCCTCGACGCATCCGCCCTCGTGTTGGCGGGCATCGTCGACGTCCCCAAGTGGCAGGCCAGCCACACCTTCGCTCTCGCCCGCCACGCCGCCGTCGACCTGGCCCAGATTTTCCGCGCGTCCCCGGTCCTCAGCCTGCCGCCGCGCCTCACCCCTGACGACCTCACTCGCCTCCGCGAAATGCTCTCCGCTTCCGGCGCTCCCGTGCGCTGGTGCGACGATTCGGCCGCCCGGCTCCAGAAACTCCGCGACCTCTACGAACCCTACGTCGCCGCTCTCGCCCAGCGCTTCCTCTTCTCGCTGCCTTCCTGGTTTCCCTCCGAACGTCAGGTCTCCAACTGGCAAACCAGCGCCTGGGGCCGCGCCTCGGCCGCCGCTGCCGCCGCGGCGAGCGGATTCCCCGATGAAGCACGGCGCGACGACGTTCATTAACCGCCTGAAGCCGCTATACTGACCGTTTCGTACTTATGCCCACCGTTCGCTATTCCATTTTTCCCGGCGTCGAACCCTGGCGCGCAGACTATCATCTCGATGTCCACACCGCCAATGCGTCCGATCTGCCGCCGGGCGCGCGTCTCCTGCCGCCCTGTTCGCCCACGAAGATCGTTTGCGTCGGCCGCAACTACTCCGAGCACGCCAAGGAACTTGGCAACGCCGTCCCCACCGAGCCGCTCATCTTCCTCAAGCCCACCACGTCTCTCATCGCCCACGGCGACTCGATCGTCTACCCCATGCTGAGCCAGCGCGTCGACTTCGAAGGCGAGCTCGGCATAGTTATCGGCAAGCGCGCCCGCCACGTCAAAGCCGCCCATGCCTGGGACTACATCCGCGGTTTCACCTGCGTCAACGACGTCACCGCCCGCGACCTGCAGAAAAAAGACGGCCAATGGACTCGCGGCAAAGGCTTCGACACCTTCTGCGCCGTCGGCCCCTATCTTGCCGGCCGCGACGAGGTCGACTTTCCCTCGCTTCGCGTTCAGACTCTGCTCGACGGCGAACTTAAGCAGGACGGATCGGTCCAGGATATGATCTTCCCGCTCGATGCTATAATCGAGTTCGTCTCGGCCTTTATGACCCTGGAACCAGGGGACTTAATCGCGACCGGAACGCCGCCGGGCGTTGGGCCGATGCAGCCCGGCTCGCGCGTGACGGTGCGCATCGAGGGCGTTGGCGTCCTCGAAAATCCCGTCGTGGCCGCCTGACAGGGCGCTACCGGGGACTTCATCACGCACTATGAAACTCTTTCTTGATACCGCCAACCTCGACGAAATCCGCCGGGGCGCGGCTTGGGGCATCGTCGATGGCGTCACCACAAACCCGTCGCTGATTGCCCGCGAAGGCGTTCCCATCGAGGAGCGCATCGCCGCCATCTGCGATTTAGTCGACGGAGACGTCAGCGCCGAAGTCGTCGCCACAAGTGCGGATGAGATGGTCCGCGAAGGACGTGGGTTGGCGCGAATTCATCGCAATGTGGTCGTCAAACTCCCGCTGATCCCCGACGGCATCCGCGCCTGCTCCCTGCTGAGCAAGGACGGCATCCGGACCAACGTCACCCTATGCTTCTCGGCGGCCCAGGCGCTGCTCGCCGCCAAGGCCGGCGCTTACATCGTCAGCCCTTTTGTCGGACGCCTCGATGACATCGGCTCGTCAGGCATCGGCCTCATCCGCGACATCGCCGGGCTTTATTCCAGCGCCGGATTTCCCACTCGCATCCTCGCCGCCTCGCTGCGTTCGCCGATGCACGTCGTTGAGTCGGCCAAGGCCGGCGCCCATATCGCCACGATGCCGTTCAAGGTGCTCGAAGCCCTGTTCGAACACCCATTGACGCAGAAAGGGCTGGACCAGTTTCTGCGCGACCACGCCAGCGCCCTCGCCGCGGCCGCCCGGTAGGTTCCACGCGCGTACCTCATGCCCCCGGCACGCTTCCTCTGGCCCGCTGCGGGCCTGGTTTCCATCGCGGCGGCCGTCGCATTCGTGGTTGCCAGAAAACTGCGAATCAGCCCCGAAGAACGCGAACGCCGGCGGCGCCAGTTAATCAGCCGCGAGGGACGCCTCGCCGACGGCGCCCTCACCGACATCGATGGCACGGTGATTTTTTACACATATATCGTCCGCGGCGTAGAGTATTCGGCGACACAGGATATTTCCGGTCTTTCGGCCCCTCTCCCGGACGATCCCGCTCGACTCGTGGGCCCTGTCACGCTCAAGTATCTCCCGCGAAATCCTGCGAATTCCATCGTGATCTGTGAGTCCTGGTCGGGCCTCCGGCTCCGCTAGCCGGCTTCACCCTGGCGCAAAACAACCCTTAGCCGACCCCTGGTAGAATCCAACCCCTACGGGATGGTATCCTCTGATTTCCACAGGGGCTTAGCAGTAGGGAGGGCAGGGCGATTCCGGAGCCGGTTTTAGGCGGACATGCAATTTCCGGCGGGCGCTTGCGTCCTCGGTGGCCCACGTTTCGCTGGCGTGGCAGTCAGGTTGAATCCCTGCTTCCTTCGACCGAGCGCGAATTCCTGTCGGCCAATGTCTGGCTCCTGGTCACCTCGCTCGCGATGATCGTGTGCTACCTTCTGAACCTGCCGGATCCCGGCATTGTTCTGCTCATCGCGGTTGCACACTCCGCTCTCACCGGCGGGTGGCGCGCCGGACTTGCCAGCGCCGGTCTTGCCGACGTTTTCGCCGCGATCTATCTCTCCCTCCCCGGTAGGCTGCTGAACTACGCCGACGCGGACCTTCGCCAGTTACTGACGCTCGTCGTCGCCGGATTGATGGTGGTCGCCCTGGTTCACTTCCTTCGGAGACGTCAGCTCCGGGCGGTCCACGCTCTGGGACGCCAGGTTCGCGAGGCCCGCGGCCGGGTCGAAATCGAGCGTACGTTCCAGGCGCTCGCCGACGAAGCCCCGGTGCTGCTTTGGATGTCGGACCCCGTCGGCCGCCGGTTCTACTTCAACCGCGGATGGCTCGCCTTTACGGGATCGAGTCTGCGCGAGCAGACGGGCGATGGCTGGCGCGGTTGGATTCACCCCGATGACCTTACCGAGGCCGTCGACCGCTACCTGCTTGCCATCCGAAGCTGCGACACGTATGACTCGGAATACCGCCTTCGCACCGCCTCCGGCGATTACCGCTGGGTGCAGGATCGCGCAGCGCCTCGCATCTCCGAGGATGGCCAGATCCTGGGCTACCTGGGCTGCACGCTCGACCGCACGGAACGTAAGGAAGTGGAAACCGCCCTCCATCAGCTCTCCGCCCGCCTGCTCGAACTCCAGGACGACGAACGCCGCCGCATCGCCCGCGAACTTCACGACACCACGGCCCAGAACCTTGCGGCCATTTCGATGTGCCTGTTTCCGATCCAGCAGGCGGCGTCGAAATTCGAGCCGAAGCTCCAGGAAAAAATCCGCCAGGGAATTGAACTTGCCGAGCAGTGTTCGCGGGAGATCCGCACCGTTTCGTACCTGCTCCATCCGCCGCTACTCGACGAACTCGGACTCATGTCCGCGCTCCGCTCCTACACAAGCGGCTTCGCGCAGCGCACAGGCATTGGGATTGAGCTGAAGATGGATGACATCGGCCGGCTATCCGCCGACGTGGAAACGACCCTGTTCCGTATCGTGCAGGAATCCCTAACCAACGTCCACCGGCATTCCGCTGCGACCCGCGCGGAGATTCGCATCGTCCGCGACCCCAAGGAGGTCAAGGTGACGGTGGCGGATAATGGGCATGGGATTCCTCCGACGCGCTTGCGCTTGCTCGGCGAAGGCGCGAGTCTGGGAGTAGGAGTAGCGGGAATGAGGGAGCGAGCAAGGCAGTTCGGAGGTCAACTTCGAATCGCTTCGAGCACGCATGGGACCACGGTGATGGCCGTGTTACCTCTAGGAGTTGAGCAATGATGGCTGACACGCCAAAAACAAAGATTTTGATCGCCGACGACCACGAAATCGTCAGGCATGGGCTACGTTCGATGCTCGAGTCGCACCCGGATTGGGAGGTTGTTGGAGAGGCTGTTACCGGCCGCGAAGCGGTCGAAATGGCGAAACAAATGATGCCGAACGTCGCGGTCATCGACGTCAGTATGCCCGAGCTGAACGGGCTGGAAGCAACAAGGCAGATCCTCAAAGCCCTGCCGCAGACCGAGGTCCTCATCCTGACGATGCACGAGTCCGAACAGGTCGTGCGGGAGGTGCTCGACGCCGGCGCGCGCGGCTACGTGCTCAAATCCGACGCCGGACGAGATCTGATCGCCGCGGTCGAAGCTCTGTGCCAGCGCAAGGCGTTCTTTTCCTCCCGCGTGTCGGAGATGTTGCTGCAAAGCTATCTCTCCCGCCCGGCCCGCGAGCCTGCTCCCGAGGCCCCGCGCAACCGCCTGACCGCCCGGGAGCGCGAGATCGTTCAGCTTCTGGCCGAAGGCAAGACCAACAAGGAAGTCGCCTCGGCGCTGAACATTAGCATCAAGACCGCCGAAACTCACCGCACCAACATCATGAACAAGCTCGATCTGCATTCGATCAGCGAGCTGGTTCGCTACGCGGTGCGAAACAACATCGTCGAACCTTAGCGCCGCGCTTTTTCCCGGCCTAGGCTGCGTGGTCGTGCAGGTTTCCCGCTGTCAACGCCATCCGCAGGGCGTTCAACACCGCCACCAGGTCGATCACTTCCTGGGCGACGGCTCCGGCCACCGGCGGCAGCAGACCGGCAGCGCCTAACCCCATGCCGGCGATGCTCAGCGCCATCCCGCCGACCGCGCTCTGAAGCCCGATCCTCCGCATCCGCCGGCCGATGTGGATTAACTCATCCACCTTGCTGAGCGAAGCTTCCAGCACCACCGCGTCCGCCGCCTCCGCCGTGATCTCGCTCTGCTGTCCGAACGCTACGCCCACGGTCGCCGCCTGCATCGCCGGCGCGTCGTTGATCCCGTCTCCCACAAACAGCGTCGCGCCCTTGGCGGCTTCTTCGCGTACAATCGCGACCTTTTGCTCCGGGCTCATCCCCGCTCGCACTTCCTCAATGCCTACCTCATTCGCCAGGTAGCGCACTTCCTCTTCCCGGTCGCCGGACACAAGCATCACCTTCGTCACCCGGTGCCGCGGCGCCAAGTGCCGGATGAAGGAACCACTTTCGCTCCGGGGCGCGTCGTGAAACCGGAACGCGGCGCCAAACTCGCCATTGAGCAGCACCACGCATTCCATTCCGGGAATCGCCTCCGGCAGCGCCGCGGCTGACTTTCCGCCTCTTGCCATCACCGCTTTCCGGCCGGTAATCGTGACCTCGATGTCGCCGATCCTGCCCACCAGGCCCGCACCCGGCCTTTCGCTCACCTCCGCCGCCTCGCTCAACACGATGCCCGCTTCGCGCGCCGCATCCATTACTCCCGAAGCGAGAGGATGCTTGGAATATTGCTCCACGCTTGCCGCTAGCGCGAGCACCTGGTCTCGCGTCACGCCCGGCGCGCAGCGAACCTCCGTCAGTGCCGGCTTGCCGTAGGTCAACGTGCCCGTCTTGTCGAAGATCACGGTCCGGCAGTTGTCAATCTGCTCGAGCATCGCTGGATTCTTGATGATGATCGCCCGGCTCGCCGCCACCGAAATCGCCCCCAGGATCGCAACCGGAATCGCCAGCAGAAGCGGGCAGGGGGTGGCGATCACCAGCACCGCCAGAAACCGCTTCGGATCGTGCCCGATGATCCATCCGGCGACTCCCACGCCGACCCCCACCAGCGTGTACCAGGCGCCAAGCCGGTCCGCAATGCGCCGAAGCCGCGGCCGGTTCTGCTCGGCCTCTTTCATTACGGCCATGATCTTGGCGTAGCGGGAATCTACCGGCAGTGTGGTTACTTCGATGGTCAGCGCCTGCTCCCCGTTGATCGCCCCCGACAGCACCGTCGAGCCCGGAGCTTTTGCGATCAGAAACGGTTCGCCGGTCAGGTAGGATTCGTCCATCGTCCCGCGCCCGGACTCGACAAATCCGTCCACCGGGCAGATCTCGTGCGGGAACACCACAACGCGGTCTCCCAGGCGAATCTCATTCACGCCGATATCGGTCAGTTTTCCATCCTGCCGGCGATGCGCGCTGCTCGGCATTCTTCGCGCAAGGGCCGCCAGCACCGCCGACGCGCGGTGCGTCGCGTAAGCTTCGAGTGCTCCTCCTCCGCTCAGCATCAGCACGATGATCGCTCCGGCCAGATACTCGCCGAGGATCGCCGCCGCTACGATCGACAATCCGGCAAGCAGGTCCGAGCCGAACTCGCCGCGGCTCAGCCGTGCGGCGAGATCGATGAGCAGCGGCACGCCTCCCACCACGAGGACGCCAAGCAGTGGCCACCCCGCCACATGCGGCGGAACGTGCATCGCATAGCGCAGCACGAGGGAAACCACGATCCCAACGGTGCTGAGCGCGGCAATGTACATCTCCTTGGCCGGCCGCCTTCGAGCGTCTTTCGAATCTCCTGGCCGAGTTGGCGCCAAACTATTCGTACCCCCACTCTCAGCCTACACATTCGACCCCTGGATGCGCCCAAAAAGATACGGGACGCCGCATCCGCGCGGCGTCCCGTCAGAGGGGGAATTTGATCAACTTCAGTTTGAGGGTGGTGCAGGCGGATTCGGCGGCTGCTGCGACTGCCGCAGCGCAACCAGTTTCTGTTGCTGCGCCGGCGTCAACAGGGCCCAGAACTGCGCCTGCGCCAACGCGTTATTCGTTGCGGCCTGTGCCTCCAGCGGGCCCAGAGCCTGCGCCAGCGCCGTGATCTGCGCTGCCGTCTGCCCGGCCTCGATCGCCTTCTCGATCGCCTGGTGCTGCGACCGGATCTGCTGCATCACACTCTGGTTCTGCGTCCGCAAACTACTGAAGATCGTCTGCGCCTGCGTCACCTGATCGCTCGTCAGGTCGAGCGCCGCAGTCAGAAACTTCAGCCCATGACCCATCCCGAAGCCAGGGCCGCCCGGCCCCATCATCCCCCGGCCCATCCCCGGGCCCTGCGCCAGAATCAACCCGGCGCTTAGCATCAGGGCCGCGCCAACCATCGGAATCTTGCGAAAATCTCTCAGCATGTCATCCTCTCTTCTTCTATCGGATGCGCCGGACCGCTTCTGGCGGCTTACCGCCCCGTTCCGTACGCTGCTCTCTCTACTCCTTCAAACGCACAACCAACCGGCTTCGTTGTGCTTCCTTCGGTAAAGGATAGTAAAGCCCTTGTAAAGACACGCTTACATCCAGCCCCCCAACCTGTGCCATCCTCGGATCAGAGATGGATTCCCGCCCGCCAACCCGGCCCGCCTCCCCCTCACTCGCTCAGCGTCTTCGCAGCAGCGCCTCGGCGGTTTTCGCCTATTTCGCCGAACTCGGCTCCCGCCAGCAGATCACCCGCGCCGGGCTCCTGTTCTCCCTCGCCTGCACCCTGGTCGGCTTCGCCGCTTTCGCCTCCGCCAACAACCTGCTCTTCCTCGTCGTAGCCGCGATGTTGGGCACACTGCTGGTCTCCGGCTTTGTCAGCCGGTTGACCCTGGCCGGCCTTGAATTGGAACTCGAACTTCCCCAATCCATCGTCTCGGGTCGGCCTGTCCTCGGCCGCGCCGTCGTCATCAATGCCAAGCACTGGATGCCGTCTTTCTCCGTCCACCTCGTCGCCACCGGCGAAGGCAGCCTTCCTACGCCCCTCTATTTCCCGATCCTCGGCAGCGGAAAGCGCACCTCCGCCCCGGTCGAGATGCTATTCCCGCACCGGGGCGTCTACAACGGCAGCCGCTTCGTTTTCTCCACGTCGTTCCCGTTCGGATTCGCCGAGCGCCGCATGCCCGTCAACCTGCGGCACGAGTTTCTCGTTTACCCACCGCTCGATCCCCAGCCCGGCTTCGAACCGCTTCTCGCTTCCGCCTTCGAAGGGATCGAAGCGCGCACACGCGGCCTGGGCGCCGACTTCCACCACATTCGCCCGTATCAAGCCTTTGAAAGCATACGCCACGTCGATTGGCGCGCCACCGCCCACACCGGCGACCTTCAGGTCCGTGAATTTGCCCGCGACGACGATGCCGCAGTGGAACTTGTGCTTGACCTCGATGTGAGCCGCGAGCAGAGCGCCTGGTTCGAGTGGGCCGTAGCCTGTGCGGCTTGTTTGAGTTACCGGCTAACCGAACGCGGGGCGCGGGTTCACTTCCGTACCGCCAATTTTGAGACACAAGTCCCACGAGACGGGGACGTCCACCGCATTCTCAGATATCTGGCTGTTGTCGACCGTGATGAGGGACGCAATCTCCCCCCGCCCTCGTCCGCACACTTCCACCGCCTCGTTCTCAGCCCAGCCGCTGCCGCCGCGCCGGTCTGCGAAACCCCTTCCAAAATCTCAGATCCAGGCCGGGCGGATTCTTAATCCGCCTTCGCCTCTTCCACCATCAGGACCACCGGCTGCTCGATCATCTGTGAACGGTTCGCCGTCATCACCATCAGGTGATACTTCCCCGGCAGCATATGCGGCACCGTGAACTTCAACTCCGTAGCGGTCTGCTCCGTCATCTTGACCTGTGTGTCCTTCTTCTCATCGGTCAAATAAAGCTCGCAGACCTTGTTCTTGTCGAGGTTCATTCCCTTTGCCACGACGACAACGCCCGCCTTCGCGGTGTCCGGCTCAACCGTCTGGATCAAGGGCGCTTCCTGGAACGCCCATACGGCCGTCCCCAGCAACCCAAGCAGGATCGCGGCCGCTTTCAGGCCTCTCATGATTCCACCTCCCGGTCCCAACACGTCTGCGCACCGGCTCCGGCGCGCACCCTGAGCACGCCACACACTCTGTGCTCAGATTACACCTATTGCAGTTGTGTGGCCATGCCTGGCGCGCGTCGGGGGCCGGGATGCAAGCGAGGCTACTGGAAATCCATTGGTTACCAAGGATTGCGCGATTTCACACCCTACTTCTTCGTGGGCATCGACCACGGCGGCGCCACTCCGTTGACGCGCGCATAGGCGATCGACTGCCCTAAATGCTCGCTCGAGTGCGCCAGAATACGCAGGTAGATGCGCCGAATCGTGGTCTTTTCCCCGAAGAACTCCGCCGCACCATTCAACTCCGCCTCATCCGCCGCCCGGAAATTGTGCTCCGCCGCCGTGACGGCCTCCTCAAGCATCCGCACTACGTCCGCCTTCGCCGTCACCTTGTGCTCCAACTCTGAACCCCACTTGTACATCTGCTGCGCCGTTGGGTGTGCGCCCGCGTTGGGATAGTACGACTTCGGCAAAGGCTTGCCCACCATCGCCAGCAGCATGAAGTCCGAGGCTGCTACGTGCACATAAACTCCGCTCACGCTCCGCACGCCCGGCCCTGGCCTCCAGCCGTAATTCTCCGCCGGCATCGCCTCCGCCAGCATCGTCAATTCCTTCGAGGCGCCCCGCAACTCCTCCAGGTACTCGTCGTGAAAGCCCGCCACCGTCTGCGCCGGCGCCACGCACGCCGCCATCGTCATCAGCAAGATCAGCCCCTTCATCCTCGCTCCTTCTCGCATGATTCTTCTCAACACCGATATACTCTCCTGGTGTCCCACGGCGCTTACCTGCTCACCCTCACATCCGCCGCGATCGCCCTTCTTCTCGTCCTCATCCTATGGGCGCGCATGCACGCCTTTCTCGCCATGTTCGTCTCGAGCATCGCTCTCGGTCTTGCCGCCGGCATGCAGCCGTTGAAGGTGCTCCACTCGCTCCAGAACGGCTTCGGCGATGCGCTCAGCTTCATCGCCATCGTCGTCGGCCTCGGCGCCATGATCGGCAAGTTTGTCGAACAGTCCGGAGGCGGGGAAGTGCTCTCGGAGTCTCTCCTCGCCGCCCTGGGCCGGGACCGCGCCGCCTGGGCCGTCCTCGCCGCCGCCTTTCTCGTCGGCCTGCCTGTTTTCTTCGAGGTCGGCTTCATCATCCTCGTCCCCATCGCCCTCGCCCTGGCCCGCGACAGCCGGCGCCCCGTCCTGCTTTACGGCCTGCCTCTCGCCGCCGCTCTCACCATTACCCACTCGCTCGTCCCGCCCCATCCGGCGCCCTCCGTCGCCGCGCAGCTTTTGGGCGCCGACACCGGCAGGATCATCCTCTGGGGCGCTCTTCTTTCGATTCCTCTCGCTATCCTCAGCGGCATTTTCTTTGGAGGCTGGGTCGCCCGCCGCTACCCGAACGCCGGCGCCGTCGCGCCGCCCGCGGCTCCCGTGGAAAAGCAGTCGCCGCCCCACGTCGCGGTCGTGGTGGCAATGCTCATCCTCCCCGTCGTGCTGATCTTCTTCGCTACCTTCGCCACAACCTTCCATCTCCCTGGAGCCGCACTCTGGCAGTTTCTCGGCCACCCCTTTACTGCTCTCCTGTTGGGCACGTTCGCCTGCATGTACTTACTCGGCTGGCGCCGGGGACTTTCCACCGCAAAGATCACCAAACTCGCCACCGATTCCCTCGGCCCCATGGCCTCGCTGCTGCTGATCATCGGCGCCGGCGGCGGGCTGAAGCAGGTTATCGTCGATTGCGGCGTGGGCAAATACGCCGGCACGCTCTTGGCCTCCGCCCCCATCTCCCCGCTCCTCGTCGCCTTCCTCACCTCCGCCCTGCTTCGCGCCGCACAAGGCTCGGCCACCGTCGCCATCGTCACCGCGGCGGGCATCCTCGCCCCCATCCTCGGCCACGTCAACGGCTATAGCCAGGAAATCATCGTCCTCGCCGTCTGCGTCGGCGGCACCGCCATCAGCCACGTCAACGACGCCGGATTCTGGATCGTCAAGGAATATCTCGGTCTCACCGTGCCCGAAACCCTGCGAAGCTGGACCGCGATGAAAATCATCATGGGTTGCGGCGGAATCCTCATTCTGCTCGCGGTCCACGCCATCGCCGCGCGATAATCGAAGTGCCTCCATGCCGGACGCCTTTAACCTGCAGCGCTTCGTCGACGCCCAGGCCCCGGTCTACGACAACGTCCGCCGCGAACTCCGCGCCGGCTGCAAAACCAGCCACTGGATGTGGTTCATCTTTCCGCAGATCCAAGGCCTCGGTCACAGCCCCACGGCCCGAAAGTACGCCATCTCAGGCCGCGACGAAGCCAAGGCCTACTTACAGCACCCTATCCTCGGCCCGCGCCTCATCGAGTGTACGAACCTTGTCAACCAAGTCGAAGCAAAATCGGCGGACGGCATCTTCGGCTACCCCGACGACTTGAAGTTTCGCTCTTCGATGACCCTTTTCGCCGAAGTAAGTCCCGACAACCCCGTCTTCGTCGACGCGCTCGACAAATACTTCGGAGGCGAGCCCGACCAGCTAACTCTTGACCGTCTCGCCCGTCGCGAGTAGACCCTCACCACCGGCTCGCCTCGATGTCGGTCTCCCGCCCGCCGCTCAAAAGCCGTTAAGGCAACGCCAACGCGCTACACCCACCACGCCGCGCCGGCAGGCTCGCGAATCACGATCGAGTTCAGGAACGCCGCCGCCTTCTGCAGTCCTTCCTCGGCCGACATCAGCGAATCCTCATGCTCGATCGACAACACGTAGTCGTAGCCGTACATCCGCAGCGTGGAGATGAACTCCTTCCACCACCCGAACGCGTGCCCGTAGCCCACCGTCCGGAAGATCCAGCCGCGCTCCCGCTCCTCGGTGTACTTCTTCGTGTCGAGCACGCCGGTCTTCGGCAGGTTCGTCGCGTAGATCTGCGTGTCCTTGGCGTGCACGTGGAAAATCGAGTCGCCCAACACGCGAATCGCAGCGATCGGATCGATCCCCTGCCAGAACATGTGGCTCGGGTCGTAGTTCACGCCCACGTTCGGACCCGCTTCCTTCCGCAGCCGCAGCATCGTCTCCGGACTATAAGCCACAAACCCCGGATGCATCTCGATGGCGATCTTCACGCCGTGGTCGGCCGCGAATTTCGCGTGTTTGGTCCAGTACGGGATCACTTTTTTCGACCACTGCCACTCGAGCAGGTCCAGAAAGTCCGGCGGCCACGGGCAAGTCACCCAGTTCGGGTACTTCGCCTTGTCGCTGTCTCCCGGACAGCCCGAGAAATCGATCACCACCGGCACGCCCAGTTTCTCGGCCAGGCGCACCGTCTTCTTCGACACCTCCGCATGCGCCTTCCCGATCGCCGGATCCGGATGCAACGCGTTTCCGTGGCAGCTCAGCGCGCTGATCGAGAACCCTTCGTCCTCCAGCTTCGCCTTGAACTCCTTCAACTCCTTCGTGCGGTCGAGCAGCGCGAGCGGAAGATGCGGATCCCCCGGATAGTTCCCCGTGCCCAACTCCACCGTGTTAATGCCGATCGCCTTCAACTTCGCCAGGACCTGGTCCAGCGGCATCTGGCCCATCAGGGCCGTAAATACGCCAACTCTCATGTGAAAGTCTCTCGCTCCCTTAAGCGTTCAGTTTCCCGACGTCCGCGACCCCGCACTGCTCGACTCGCGTTCCGTCTTCGGTAGTTCCGGCAGCGGCTTTGGCAACTCCCTGCGCGGCAGCATCGCCGGCCGCGTCGCCGCGTCGTAGACCACAGACGCGATCACCGCCGCCGATTGCATCATATCGCCTGCCTCGATGTGATCGTAAGTGTCCATGTCCGAGTGATGCGTGATCGTTCCGTAATCCATCGGATCCTGGATGAACTGGAACCCCGGCAGACCGACCGCGTCGAACGACAGATGATCCGTTCCGCCCGTGTTCCGGATCGTGATCTGGCTCACGCCCAAGTCGTGGAACGGGGCCAGCCACGCCGCGAAAATCGGCCGCATCGCGTCGTTGCCCTGCAGGTACACCCCGCGGATCTTGCCCGTCCCGTTGTCGAGGTTGAAATAACCGGAAAGCTTGGCCTGCTCGGCCGTGATCTTCATCGTCTTCGGGTCGCCGAAATGCTCCTTCACGTAAGCCTGCGATCCCAGCAGCCCCTGCTCCTCGCCGCTCCACAACGCGATGCGCACCGTCCGGTCCATCTTGAGATTGAGCGCCTTCAGAATGCGCATCGCCTCCATCATCGCCGCGCTTCCCGCGCCGTTGTCCGTCGCTCCCGTCCCGCTGTGCCAGGAGTCGAAGTGCGCGCCTACCATCACCACTTCGTCGCGCTTGTCGCCGCCCGGAATCTCGCCCACCAGGTTGTAGGAATCGATATCTCCCGCCGAGGACTCCTCCTTCAAATTCACCCGCACCTTCACCGGCGCCTTCTTCTCGATCAGCCGCACCATCCGGTCATACTGCTCGGCCGTGACGACGAACGTCGGCGGCGCCAGCGGATACTTGCTTTTGTACGATCCGGCCGCTTCGGCGGACACCATGCCCGCGTGCGCCCGCGTGTCGGCCTGAATCACACCCGCGACGCCTTCCTCTTTCAAAAACGTCGAGAACTTCGCCCGCTGATCCTGGATCTTGTCGAACAATTCGTCCAGCACCGCCGGCGGCATGTTCATCATGTATGCCCGCGCCTGCTGCGGATCTTCCGGAATCTCGATATGCGCCGGGTCCACCTTCACCGGCGGAACGGGCTCCGGCGCGATGCCGATTTCGGAAAGCTGCTTTTCGTCGTAGCGCACGAACGGTGCGCTCGTCCAAGGCTTCGGATCGATTGCGTTCGTGACGAGCACGATCTTGCCGCGCAGCTTGCCCTTCCACTTCTGCTCGTATTTCTCGATCGCCTCCTCGTTTGCTTTCAGGTTCAGCCGCATGCGGCCCCGCCCGAGCGGCGCCAGCACTGCGTCCCCCGTTACCGGACCGTCCGTGCTGCTCGACCACGCCAGCGGCGCCGCCGTCAGCGACGAATACCGCGGCTCAACCATTTCCACCGAAAATTGTTTCAACGACCAGCTCCGCCCGAACGTCCATTTCTCCCGGTGTACGTTCTCCAGGCCATATTCCTTCAGCCGGTTCTCGGCCCAACCCATCGCCTCCAGAAACTCCGGCGACGCCGTCAACCGCGGCCCATATCGGTCGGTCAGATTCTCGAGGATATCCATCACCTGCGAGTGCTTGAACTCCTCGGCGCGGATCCGGTTCACAACTTGTAAGTCCGGCTGGTCCTGGGCAAGAACGATTCCCGCTCCAAGAAAAATGACGGCACAAACGGAGAAGGTGCGAGACATAGCGCCTATTATATGCCTCGCCTAACTGGCCCAACGCGCCGGGTACGGATGCTCAGCGCACGTCGAGGTTGAGCGGGTCCAGCATCCACAGCGTCTGGCCAGCAGGCGAGCGCGGCACAAGGTCAAACGATCCGTAGACCTCGAACACCGCCAGGCCCTGCACCTGCGGCGCGCACTCGCTCACCTTCCCCAGTACCGCCACTACGTCGTCTTGGTGTAAGTCGCCAAAGTTCAGCGAGTGCAGCGTCCACTCATTTCCCCCGGCCGCCGATTCGGGAACCTGCTTCGGCTGGAACGGGGAAATCCGGAATAGCCCCGCCGGATGTACGTGCACAGTCAACACCTTCTCCGAATGAACGTCCGCCACTTCCACTGTCTCCGTCAGTGCGTCAATTGAACGCACGCGTCCCACGAAAGTCCGGAACCCGCCAAGAACGATCAACCCGGCTCGCATGGATGTCCTGTCCGCGCTGCTTTGCCCGCGGATGTACACCTTACTGCCGACGCTCAATTCCTCCCACGAGCCCGCTTCCGCGTCGTCCAGCGCAATCGCATCCTCGCCGTAACGCCGGATGGCCACCGGTTCTTCGGCATCCACTCGAAGCGCGTGAAGGGAACCGTCCTTGCTTACCCGGTTCACCTCAATACAGCGCGTGGCCGCGTCCAGCTTCGTAATCGTTCCAAAAGCACTATCCCGGTGAAGCGTCGCGAGCACATGTAACTGCTGCTGCTGCATATCCGTCCGGCTCAGCACCAGAATTGCCGAAGCCGCCGAGGTCTCGTTTCCTTCGAACTGCACGCACAACCGGTCGCCGATGTTAATCGCGTGTGGATCGATCGTCTGCAGAATCCCCGCCCCGGATCGAGTGAGAAATCGGGTCGATGCCGAGAACGGAATTGTCTCTATCCGGCAGTTATCGTCGCGCTTCAAAAGTAAGCTTCCGTTCAGCACATCCGTCCCGGTCGCAATGCCGACGCGCGAGCAATATCTGCCCGGGGATACTTCTTTCAAGGACAAACTGGAGCTCGCAGTCTGTGCGGTTGCCTGTGAACCCGGAAGACTGCCGAGCAGAAGACAAAGAATCTCAGCCCTCCGGAAAAAGCTCCGTTGCATTGACACAAGACACCTCCGGCCCCCTGTCCGCCTCCAATCCCAGCAATCGGAATGCCGAGCGCCGCGCTGTGCGTGCAATCCTCACGAATTCAACTGGTTGGACCGGCGAAGCCGGCGTCTGGATCCCTTTCCGCACGGACCGATGGTGGTGATATCGCTCAACGGGATTCACCTCCGGCGGCAAGCCGGCGCTGTGTTCGTTATCGCCCCGACGCCAGTCCCGAACTGGCCGTCTCCGTCGTCGCCTGGACCACGGCGTCCCGCGTTTGCTCCAGCGAAGTGGCGACGGAATTCCGCGAAAGCTTCGCCACGTAGGGAGTTACCAGCCAGCGCAGGCCAGGCGGGATGTCCCGGCTCAGCGCCACCACTTCAATCTCTACATACACGCCGCCGTCCCGTTCCTCGAACCGCGACGTGCTGTACATCCGCCACAGAAATCCCGATCCGGTGTCCGGCGCCAGCTTTTGCTCTCCGAAATGCCCGTAGTTGCGAATCTCCTCGATCCGCGTTGCACGCGATACGCTATACCAGCGCTTTTCATTCAGCGGGACGTAAGTCGTTTCGTATTCCCCTTCGAGCGCCGCCGTCACAAACAGAGCCTTCTTCATCCATACCATCTGATAGCGGTCGTTTTCTTCGTCGCGGCCCAGGTACTTCGCCTGCCTCACCACGGGCCGGTAATAGTCTCCGTATCGCCCGTAGTTGTGCAACACATTGAACAGGTCCTGGATCGTCGCGCCGGAAATGAACAGGTCGCCCGCCCAGTCATGGATCAACCCGTTTGGCACCTCCTGCGTGCCGTCCGCGCCGGGATGCCAGACCAGAGTTTCGCCCTGCCGCACCCGTTGCCGGCGCGAAGCATCTTCGTCCAGCCACAAAAATGGCTGCCTCCCCTCCACTCGCGCTTTCGCACGGTCCTGGACGGTCTGCAGATAGCAATCCCACGCCTTCGCCGTCTCGGGAGTTAACTCGGCCGCCGAGGCTCCCACCACCGGCGCCATCAGCAGCACCAATGCCAACCCAGCCTGCCGGAATTGTTGCCTCATCGTCAACGTCCTCTGCCGTTTAAGATGCAGGTTGCGTGCCGGAGTGACGCAGTGAGTCCCTACGCACCTTTCAGCCGTTCCCCGACGAAAGTCCCTGCCGAATCAACACAATTGCGCAACTTTCCGTGTAAGCTCAAAGGCGTCCAACCCATAGGTCCGATACAAATTTTGAATTGGACCACCTTCGCACCCCCGCACTAGGCTGAGGTATGGCAACGCAATTCGTTATGGAGATCCCATCGTCGCCCCTGGGGCTGTTGCATCGAATTAGCAACATCGTGGCGTCCGAGTTGTCGCTGGACGAGATGCTGGGAGAAATTGTCGGTCTAACGGTCCAGGCTACCGAGTGCGACGCTTGCCTCGTGTACCTGGTCGAAAAAGAAACCGGAGACATCGTACTGCGCGCCTCCCAGTTGCCGCACGCAGCCGATCTCGGGACTCTGCGCATGCAGATGGGCGAAGGCGTCACCGGTTGGGTCGCCGAACACAAGTCGGTCGTCGCCCTGCCGGAGAACGCGTTCTCCGACTCGCGCTTCAAACTGCAGCAGTCCTTGATCGAAGACACCTATGAGGCTTTTCTCTCGGTTCCTCTCGTGAGCGGGGGCGAACTCATCGGGGTCATCAACGTGCATCACCGGAACAAACACCGCCACACCGCGGAAGAAACTTCCCTTCTCACCTTCATCGGCGAGCAGATGGGTGGGGCGATCGTCAAATGGCAGTTGGCGGAGCAAAACTCGCGTCTTTTGGAGGAGTCGCAGGAAATCAAACGCCAACTGGAAACGCGGAAACTGGTCGAGCGCGCCAAGGGGATCCTCCAGCAGCGTTACCAGTTGTCGGAGGAGGAGTCCTACCTCCGCCTTCGCAATGAAAGCCGCCGCCTCCGCCGGCCCATGCGGGACTTGGCCGAAGCCATCATCATGGCCGAGGATCTGGCCCGCCGCGGATCCACTGGCGAAACGGTTTCCTGATCCGCAACCCCGTGCCGGACGGCCGCAACCCTATTCTCGTCTAAACTGATAGGTTGTTGCGGCCGTTCGTCCCCATCGTCTCCAACCCGCATCTGCTCACCATCGCGGGCAATTACTGGCCGCGCAATCTCGACTTCGAGCGCTTCCCCACCCAGACTCGCGTCTTCGACACCGCCCCCGGCGTTCGGATCCTGGTCCACTCACATGAGCCGGACCGGACTCGCCGCGGCGACGTCGTCCTGGTCCACGGCCTGGAAGGATCGAGCGACGCCGGCTACCTCCAAAGCGCCGCCCAGGCGGTACTTACCGCCGGCTTCGCCGCCCACCGCATGAACCTGCGGAGCTGCGGCGGCACCGAAGCCTGGAGCGGCGACACTCTCTACCACTCCGGCCTTACCTCGGACCTCCGCGCCATCCTCGAAGCCCTACGCGACGAAGGCCGAGGTCCCCTCTACGTCGCCGGCTACTCCCTGGGCGGCAACCTCAGCCTCAAACTCGCCGGCGAACTCGGCCGCCAAGGTCAAACCCTCCTCGAAGGTGTCTGCGCCGTCTCCACCCCCATCGACCTCGCCGCTTGCGTCGAAACTCTTGCCTGGCGCCAGAATCTCCTCTACGCACGCCGCTTCCTCTCCCGCCTCAAACAGCGCATCCTCCTGAAAAACCAGCTCCGTCCCGGCCTCTTCCCCGTGGAACGCCTCGCGGAAGTCCACTCTATCTACGACTTCGACGATGTCTTCACCGCACCCAGTTTCGGCTTCGGCACCGCCGCCAACTACTACGCCACCCAGTCCGCCAACCGTTTCCTCGACGACATCCGCGTCCCCACCCTCCTCGTCCAGGCCAAGGACGATCCGCTCATCCCTTTCCGGGTCTTCGACCACCCCAGCTTCCTCCGCAACCCCAGCCTCCGTCTCGTCGCCACCGCCCACGGCGGCCACCTCGGCTACCTCTCCCGGCGCAAACCCCGCTTCTGGCTGGATGAGACGATGGTAGAGTGGCTGCGCAATCCAGGGAACCGCGCCGCCCAGGTTTTCGTATCTGTGACGGATAGATAGTTCATGCAAGGAAACGCCTCCTTTCTGGAAGCCGCCGTGGTTGCGCTCGATTCACTCCGCGGCAGCAAACTCCGCAGCTTCCTCACCCTTCTCGGCATTATCCTGGCCACCACCACGCTGATCGCGGTGATGAGCGTCATCCACGGCATGGACGTCTACATGGCCACCAAGGTATCCAGCCTCGGCGCCGACGGCTTCCGCGTCGTACGAATGGCCTTCCTCGGCAACTTCGATCCGAAAAAGTTCATTCTCTTCCAGAAGCGCAACCCCCAGCTCAGCGTCGACGAGTACGAGTTCCTCCGCTCCCACATGACCATAGCCAGGGACATCGGCATTCAGGTCGAACGCAACGCCACCGTGGTCGCCGGCAATGACAGCCTTGATAACGTCGAAATCGACGGCGTCAGCGCCAACTACGGCACCCTCAGCAGCACCGAACTCACCTCCGGACGATTCCTGATCGAAGCCGAGGACCTTCGCCGAGTCCCCGTCGCCATTCTCGGCGCCGACGTCAGCCAACGCTTCTTCCCCTCCGTCGACCCCATCGGCAAAACCGTCAAGGTCGACGGCATCCCCTACACCGTCATCGGCGTCGCCAAGGCCAAGGGCAGCGTGTTCGGCAATTCGCTCGATAACTTCGTCATTATCCCCGCCGGCGCCTATTTCAAGACCTACGGCGCGCGCCAGGGCATCTCGTATCTGGCCAAGGCCCGCTCCCGCGACACCATGGAACAGGCCCAGGACGAAGTCACCATGCTGCTACGCGCCTACCGCCACCTTCGCCCCGGCCAGGACGACACCTTCGCCGTCATCTCCTCGGACGCCCTCGTCGGCGCCTGGGACCGCGTCACCGGCGCCATCGCCGCCACCGCCGTCGCCGTCGTCAGTGTCTTCATGGTCGTCGGCGGCGTCGTCATCATGAACATCATGCTCGCCGTCGTCAGCGAGCGCACCCGCGAAATCGGCATCCGCAAATCCGTCGGCGCGCGCCGCCAGGACATCCTCAACCAGTTCCTGGTCGAGTCCTCCATGCTGGCCGGCGTCGGAGGCATCATCGGCGTCTTGCTGAGCTGGAGCATCGCCGTCCTCGTCCGCAAGCTCACGCCGGTCCCCATGGCCGTCCCCGCCTCCTCCATCGTCATCGGCGTCGGTCTGTCGAGCCTTGTCGGCCTGTTCTTCGGCGTCTACCCGGCCCGCCGCGCCGCGAAACTCGACCCCATCGAAGCTCTGAGGGCGGAGAACTAGTATGACCTGGACCGGAATCCTCGCCGGCGTCGGACTCGCCCTGAACACCGTCCGCGAGCACAAAATGCGCTCCTTCCTCACCGTGCTCGGCGTCATCATCGGAACCGGCACCATTATCGGGGTCGGCTCCATCATCGCCGGCCTCGACGGCGCCATCACCGGCGTTCTCACCAGCATGGGCTCGGACTCCGCCATTGTTTTCAAATTCCAGCCCGGCTTCCGCGGCCGCCTCACGCCCGAAGAACTCCAGCGCAAGCCGCTCACCTACGCCGATGCTCAGGCCATCGCCCAGCGCTGCCCCAGCGTCGCCAGCGTCAGCGCCTACCTGTTCCCCCACGGCTTTGACCGCCCCGGCTTCACCGACAGCGCCCGCTATAAGGGCAACGAAATGTACAACGTCGACATCGGCGGCACCGAGGAAGGCTACGCCACCAGCGGCTACTCGGAAATGAAAGAGGGACGCTTCTTCACAGACAACGAAAGCCGCCATCGCGTGCCCGTCGTCGTTGTCGGAGAAGATGTGCCCACGGCACTGATGGCCAACGAAGACCCTATCGGCAAATGGATCGAAGTCGACGGCCAGCAACTGCAGATCATCGGCGTCATGAAGCGCCCGGCTGCCTCATTCCCCGGCCAGAATGACGCGCGCATCCTCATCCCTTACTTCACCATGCAAAAGCTGTTCGCCCAGGCCAAGGAGAACATGATCATCATCAAGGGCAAGAACGGCAACCTCGCCGCCGCCATCGACGAAGCCCGCGCCGTGCTCCGTGTCCAGCGCCGCGTGCCCTATGACAAACCCGACAACTTCACGATCTCCACCTCGCAGCAGATGGTCGAGCAGTTCCACAGCGTCACCGGCATGATCGCCCTCGTCATGGTCGTGCTCAGCTCCATCGGCCTGCTCGTAGGCGGCATCGGCGTCATGAACATCATGCTCGTCTCGGTCACCGAACGCACCCGCGAAATCGGCGTCCGCAAAGCCATCGGCGCCCGCCGCAGCGACATCGTCTTCCAGTTCCTCACCGAAGCCGTCGTCCTCACCGGCCTGGGCGGCCTCCTCGGCATGTCGCTCGGCTACGGCCTCTCGCTCATCGCCCGCGCCGTCTTCCCCAGCCTGCCCACCGCCGTCCCGCTCTGGGCCGCCGTCCTCGGCGTCTTCGTCTCGGTTGGCGTTGGCCTCTTCTTCGGCATCTGGCCCGCCAACAAAGCCGCCCGCCTCGACCCTGTCGTCGCGCTTCGCTACGAGTAGCCGCCGCCCCCTACCGCACCTGCAAGCCCAACAGCCCCGCGAACACCATCGCCTGCGCCGCATCCACAATTGCCCCGCGCACGTCCTCGGCCCCCACCACCATCCCTTCCACCTCGGAGCCGCGCAGGTCCGTATCGTGCAACCTCGCTCCCCGCAAGTCCGCCCTCCCAAGTCTTGACGATCGCAAAATGCATCCACTCAGGTCCGCGCGTTGCAGATCCGCGTCCTCCCACTGGCACCCTTCAAATTCGCAACTCTGGAACTTCCCACCCTGCAACTGCGCAAACCGCCCGTCGCCGTTCCGGATCAGGACGTCATGCCACTCCGCGGCCTCGGACCGCAAACCCGCCATCCGGCAGTCGATCAGTTCCACCCGCACGAGCGTCAGCCGATGCGCTCGGATATTCGCCAGGTCGCAGCCCATAAACCGTGCATCCTTCCAAACCGCCGATCCGAACTCCCCGCCCGCCAGTTGCACCCGCTCCAGTACGGACGCCTCCACGCGCAGCGTCGCTGCCTTCAGATTCGCCGATTCCAGATCTTGCAGCCTCCTGTCGCGAATCGTCGCGAAATCGCCGTCGTCGAACCACCACCCCGCCTCCCGCTGCGAGACCAGTTCTTCGCCCAGATCCGGCTCATCCCGCCGGAACCCCGCCGATCTTTTCGCCTTCACACGCCTCACTCGATTCTCCTCGCCCGCCGTAGCCTCCGCGCCGATTTCCCGCAACTGCTCGGCGTGACGCCGCGCATGAGCGTCGATGAGTTGGACCATCTCCGCCCCGTTCAGCAACCCGAACCGCGGATGCCTCACGCCGATCGAATACAACGCGCCGCCCTTTTCCCGCACCCATGCGATACTGCGATTCCGCACCGCGTGAAACTCCTCGATCGCTTCCTCGAGCGTGCGAAACCGTCCTCGCGGCCGAACCGCCTCCGGCGCCTCCACCTTCGTCAGGCGGCTTCGAGCAATGTTGAACAGCCGGAATTCCCGCTCCGCGTCGCGCCGCGGAGCCTCCGTCGCCGCATCCTTCATCCATCTCAGATACCGTTCTTCAACGGCAACGACATGCTCGACGCATTCCAGTGTGGACCATCCTCGAGTGCCGGGCCTCACCTGCACTTGGCCCGCGGCCACTTCGCCCGCCGCTTCGAGAAACTCGCGCTTGCCAGCCTCGAGAGTCTCCGCCAGACTCATGAACTGCGCCTTCAATCACGCCGTCGCGGACATCGCGCCGGAATTCCACGCGATCTGCCAGGCGTCGAATCCTCCCGTCAGGTTCGCGACGTCGCGAAAGCCCGCACGCCGCAGCAAGCTCGTCGCAATCGAACTTCGGTATCCGCCTTTGCAATGCACCACAACCAGTTTGTCGCGCTCCAGTTCGCCAGCCCGGGCCTGCAGTTCCCCCAGCGGAATCCAGATCGAGCCGTCGATAACTCCCGTGCTCAATTCTCCCCCCTCCCGCACATCCAGCACGCGGACATCTTCCTTCTGCCTCAGCTCGGCGAAATCCTGCACCGTGATCTGCGGAATGTAGTCGAGTTCCAGCCCACTCTGAATCCATCCCGCCACACCGTCTTCCACGTACCCCGCCACGTTCTCGATCCCCACCCGCGCCAGCCGCACCTGCGACTCCCGCACATGCTCGGCATCTTCGCCTGTGATGATGATCCGAGTGTCCAGTCCCAGAACCCTCGCCGCCCACGAAGCATACTGCCCGGTCAGCGCGATGTGAATCGACCCCGGCACATGCGCCACGGCGAACTCCATCGCCGGACGCGTGTCCACCACAACCGCACCCTGCTCCTGCCGCCGAAGAACCTCCCGCGGCGGAAGCGGAACCAGCGGCGGCAGTTGCGCCAGCGGCGCCGCGCCACGCCGGTTCAGGTCCACCTCCCGCGCAAAATACTCCGGCCGCGCCGGAAGGTTGTCGGTCAACAAACTGACGAACTCTTCCTCTGTCCGAGCCAGCAGCGCATAGTTACTCTGCCGCTGCTTGCCGATCGTCGAAGAACTCTCCGAACTCATCTGCCGCCCGCACAGCGACCCCGCCCCATGCGCCGGGAAAATCTCCGTCGCCTCCGGCAGTGTAAGTAGCTTCTCGTGCAGGCTCCGGTACAGCATCGCCGCAAGCTGCTGCGGCGTGTGCGTCGGGGAAAGATCCGGCCGCCCTACGTCGCCCACGAACAAGGTGTCGCCCGTGAACACCGTCGGCGGCCTGTCCGGTTGGCCCTCGTCCGTCATCACGACGCAAACGCTCTCCAGCGTGTGCCCCGGCGTCTGCAGAAACCGCATCCGGCAGCAACCGAATCGAATCTCGTCCCCGTCCTCCACCGCATGATGCGGAAAATCGGCCCCGGAGCCCGCGCCAAGATAAATCCGCGCTCCGGTCCTCTCCGGCAGTTCCAGGTGGCCCGAAACAAAATCCGCGTGCAGGTGCGTCTCGATAATGTGCTCGATCCTCCACCCGCCCTGCGCTGCCGCCGCGAGATATAAGTCGACGTCCCGCTGCGGATCGATGATCGCTGCAACGCCCTCCGAGACCACCGCATAAGAGGCGTGCGCCAGACAACCCAAATAGAATCGCTCAATCCGTACCAGTTCCATGTCCTTCTCCCGATGCCCCCTCCTCCTCCATCGCTGCCGGGATGCGGCGGTTGCTGTAGAATAACATGGGGTCTGTCCCGCGCACCGGGGATACAACTTACATCACCATGTCTCTACGCATCAACGACGAAGCGCCGAATTTCACGGCTCAAACCACGCACGGCGAGATTGACTTCCACTCCTGGATTGGGGACGGCTGGGCCATCCTCTTTTCACACCCGAAGGACTTCACCCCCGTCTGCACCACCGAACTCGGCTACATGGCCGGTCTCGAACCGGAATTCAAGAAACGCAACTGCAAAATCATCGGGCTCAGCGTCGACCCCGTCGACAACCACGCGAAATGGGCCGGCGACATCGAAGAAACTCAGGGCCACCGCGTGAACTACCCCATGATCGGCGACCCCGAACTCAAAGTCGCCAAGCTCTACGACATGCTGCCCGCCGACGCCGGCGACTCCTCGGAAGGACGCACCGCCGCCAACAACGCCACCGTGCGCACCGTCTTCGTCATCGGCCCGGACAAGAAAATCAAACTGATGCTCAGCTACCCTATGAGCACCGGCCGCAACTTCGACGAAGTCCTCCGCGTCCTCGACTCCATCCAACTCACCGCCGCCCACCCCGTCTCCACGCCTGTCAACTGGAAACCCGGCGACGACGTCATCATCTCCACCGCCGTCACCGACGAACAGGCCCAGGAAAAATTCCGCGGCGGCTTTAAGAAGCTTCGCCCCTATCTCCGTTTCACCGCGCAACCGAAGTAAGTCGCCTCAGGCGGATCATCGTCACATCCCCGCGTACCACGCGTAACCGTATTCGGGCGACACAGACCCCAGGCCCTTGCCGAACTTAGTAATGTCATCGGTAACCGTCAGCCGGCTGAGGTACTTCACGCTCTTATACCCAAGCTGCCGCGGCACCCGTAGCCGCAACGGTCCGCCGTTGCCCACCGGAAGTTCGCCGCCGTTCATCCCGAAAGTCACCAGCGTCTGCGGATGCAGCGCGTCCGCCATGTCCACGCTGTCCCAGATCTCCGGCTCGAGCGACTGGTACACGACATACTTGGCCTGCGGCAGAACACCAGCGGCCTCCAGCACCGAAGAAAGCGGGACGCCGATCCATTCGGCGATATACGACCACCCCTCCTCGCAAGCCAGGTGCGTGATCTGGCTCCGCATCGGAAGGCCCTTCAAGTCATCGAGCGAGAACGACACCGGATGCGCCACCATGCCGTCCACCGCGAGCCGCCAGTCCGCGAACCCTCCCGCCTGCAACCGCAGAAAGGCCGTGAACTTCGGTGCCCCGCCATTGGCGAACGGAGGATTCGAAATCGCGCTCCGTGGAAATTCCCGCGCCATCGAATGTCGCGTCAACAACCGCTGCGCCGCATACGTCAACGTCTCGCCCGGCCCATACAAACCCCCATGGTCCGGCGGAATCAATCCATACCGCCGCACAATCCGGTCCGCCACCGCCAACCCCGATACGCCCGCCGCGGCGCCGATCCCCATTCCGATCAGACTCCTTCGTGAAATCCGGCTCATCCGCGCCCCTCCTTTGCCGCAACGCGCCCTGTGACCATCGCCCGCATGCGCTTCCGGAACCCGGCCAGGCAAATCATCATGACATGTACGGCGACAAACAAAACCAGAAACCACGTAAGAAAGAAATGAATCGTCCGCGCCGACTGCTGCCCGCCCAGCGTTGTAACTATCCCGGGTAACGCCGAAACAACCGCCGGAGACATCGCCAGCCCGGTCCAGATCATCAGCGGGAACACGACGAACACCACCAGCAGGTAACTCAGCCGCTGAAGCACGTTGTAAGACCACGCCTCCGCCTCGTCCGGCCGCTTGAACCGCAGATGGTCCACGATCGTCGCCCGAAGCGCTCTCCCCGATAGGTCCGCCCCGCGCGGAGCTAAGTTCCTCCGGAAATGCCCCGTCAACAAACCAAATAGAACATACGCCAGCCCGGCGAACACCACCGCCCACGCGGACTGAAAATGAAGCGCCCGGCTCCACCCGTTCTGGTCGGGCAGGACGTAGTCATAACCTGTCGGCACCAGCGGCCGAGACGCCGGAATCGGTATCCGGAACAGCGGCTTTGTCAGGTCGTTCCCCGTCTCGCCCCAATAGAACCGCGGGTGTGACACGACAATTTCCAGCCCGCTCACTAGCAGCGCAAAAAAACACAGCGCCGCCACCCAGTGCGTCACCCGCACCATCGCGGCATGCCGCACGCGCGGCGCAGCCCGCTCGGCGGGGGCGAAATCGGCGGCCAGGACGGAATCGGCCATCCCGAGATCCTACCACGGCCAGCCAACGAAATCGCCCCCTTCACGCGTTCTTGCCACGGATCCACTCCTCCACCGTTTCCGTCGTGACGCCATGGGCCTGCAATAAACTCGCGGCAGGACTGTCTTGCCCCTGAAGAATTCCCCAGAGTACGTGGACAAATTCAACGGTCCCACCGGCTGACCGCCCCACCGCGGCGCCGAGCGCCCGCACCGCAGCCTCCGATAGCGGAATCTCCCTGTCGTCCGCTTTCGATATCCCCTTGCCCAACGCCGCAACCAAGGCTCCAAACAGCGGCTCCGCCCGCCTGGAATCGAGATACGGCGGACGAGAGGCCACCGGCTCGGCCTGAATCCACTGCACGGCGCCAGACGCAACGTCCGGGTGAAGTCTGTCCGGCGCGCACTGATCCTCCAGAATCCAGCCCAGCAGCAGATGGAGGGGCCCGATCGCCTCCGCCCCTGCGCGCCCCGCCTCGTCGCGTGCGCGCCAAATTATGCGGCAGGCACGCTGGGAAAACCGCTCGAACATCGCCCCTCTTAGATTCCCACGCGGCGGCTGCTTTCCTCATCAGCCCCTGCGCCTCTCCCGTGCCTGCGCCTCCAGAACTTCCTGGAACACATCGAAGTCTCCCGCCGAGTGCAGGTTGAAGCTGAGGTCGATACCGCCGCGCTTCGTGTGGATGCTCCCCGGATCGGAAATGCGGGAGCGCCACAGCGCCTCGTCACCGGAGAACCTGCCCTTCTGCACGACATATGCCCACTCGTCCCGCGGCGACACATACCATCCGTGTGCCGGAACTAAGTCAAACCGTACCGCGGACCTGGTTCGTCTCCCCCTGCTCGCCCATTCTCCAATGAAAAATTCACACACCGCCTTGTTCCGGCAGTTGTCCAGGGCCGCCCGGAATGGATCGGGCTGGCCGTTGCATTCGAGTAATTTCATGTTTTCTGAATCCTTTTCGGAAATTAGTGATAAATCCACCACAAAAACATCGCTGAACTTACTAAGACAAACACGGCAAACGCCATCATCACCAGCCAGGAAAGACACCCCGTAAGGGCGACCTTCCCGGCCAGCGCCTTGCCCCCGAAGACGAAGGCGGCGACGACAGCGAAAACAAATAGGGGAAGTAGCATGGAACCTCCATTCGCGCGCGCACCGCGCCTCGGAATGTCGCCGCGGAAAAGCAGCCGCCGGTTCAGTCCGGCTTAGCGCTTCAAGCTTCTCCGGGAGGCCCGCCGCACCGACGCATCCGGGTCTACCGTAAGTTGCTTCAGAATCGCCTTCGGCGCCAGGCCGTTCCCGGCCAGGATCGCGCGAACCCAAGGATCTTCACTTTCCGAAAGCAGTTTCGCAATGGCGAACACGTCGGCTTCGCGGTACTCCTCCACCCGGCTGGCAATGTCGCTGTTCACGTCGCTCCAGCCGCGCCGGATGATCTGAGTCAGGCTGGCCTCGCTCAACTTGTCGCGGTGCCGGCTTACGATCTCCTTGACGACGTCCGGCTCGCTGTCCGAGGCGAGCGCCGCGACCGTCTCCGCCGACAAAACTTCCTTTGCGGCAACCGCCCGCCGGACGAGACCGCTGCGGGACTTCGCCAGGCACGCGTAGACCAGGATGAACTCTTCTTCCTCCGGCAGGTCTCGGATCATCGATGGCGCCAGCATCGAACCCAGATCCAACACCATCGAACCGACAATCCACTGAAGTTGCATTCTCGCGCCCTCCATCCGCGCACAAGCCATACTAGCGGCGGAGGTGGCTCAGCTCATGAGCCAGCGAAGGAAATTATGTTGCGTCCGGAGTGTATCTTGCCGCTGCAGCCCGGTGAGCTTCGATCACCCGCCGCCGCAGCGCCTCCGGGGCCAGAACTTCGACATCCGCCCCGTACCGGAGGATGTCCATGGTGATCTCATGATCCTGCGCGTAGGGAACCGTCAGCACCAGGTGCCCCGACGCCTCCACCACGCTCGTCTGCCGCGAATGCCAAACCTCCCGCGATACCCACCGCGCCACCCGCGGCTCGAACCGCAGCACGGCAGTGTGCTTCGCCGTCCCGGCCAGAATCCCGTACCCGTCGCCCAAATGCTCGTCCAGAGCCTCCACCGCCACTTCCGCCGCCGCCTCGTCACTCAACTCGGCGTTCTGGATCATGTCCACGGCAAAGCTGCGCAACCCGTTCCGCCAATGGCACCACGAGTCCAGATACCAGTTCGCCCGGTAGTAAACCAGACGCTGCGGCGAAACTTCCCGCTCGGTTCGCTCGTCCTTCGTCCGGCTCTGGTAGGTCATGCGCAACCGGAGTCTCTTCAGCGTCGCCGTGCACACCGCCTGGAAGCACTTTGCGTTCACCGGTCGCGCCGGCATCTGGAGAATGCGTATCCGCCGCCGCAGTTGTTCGTTTTGGATCCGTGCCGCGCCGACCAGGTCCTCCAGCCGTTGCCGCAGCGGAAGCAGATGCTCCCCGAGAAGTCCCGGCTGAAGCTGGATCAGCAGGTCGTGAGTCAGCAGCAGCGCGTTGATCTCCGGCGCCGAGTACATCGGGCCGGGTACCGCGACCGCCTCCCCGCGCACACGCAGGTCGTCGCACGAATACCCTCCCCGCTCCCGGTCCCAAATGATATCCGTCCGGAAGCGGCTCCGCAGAAACTCGAGATCCCGCTTGAACGTGGCGGGCGAAATCTCCAGTTCCTCCAAAAAGTCCTTCTTCGGGATGAATCGCCGCTGCTGCAGCATCTGCTGGATTCGCAATACCCGTTCGGCCTGGCCCATCGAAGGCAGCCATTATACCTTCGCCGCCTCTCCGACCGTCGGCGCGCCGCGCCCGCACATCCTGTGCTATAGGTTGTAAAGAGGCAGCGCGGCCTGCCTCGCCGCTCGAGCGCGGGAGTAATTCAGTGGTAGAATGCCAGCTTCTCGTTTAGCTCCTTATTCCCCAATCAGTTAGAGCACTTGGTGTCCACCATGGTGGCCGCACGTCATCCGGCCACGAGGTGGGATCTGTGTTCTCGACCGGACATCCTGGACCGCTCACAACCTGCATCGACCAGAGACATTG